>JANXHP010000094.1 GCA_024958795.1 Candidatus Poseidoniaceae archaeon
ACTTCAGGCTGTTGACTTGGTTGTGAAAACTTTTCTAACCAATCACTCGCTTGCTCAGGGTCCTTATTTTTCTGCGCAATTAATTCATTTCTTACAGCCTGTTCTTCTTTGCGAATAATACGATCTGTATTGGCTTTTAGTAGAATCATACTCGCAATAAATACGCCTAAAATAATGAATGACCACGCCTTGAGTACCTCCCAAGTTGTTGACATTATGGCTGCAAAATCAACCAATGGCTCATCTACTGGTTCTTCAGGCTGCCAAGGTAGGCCAAGATAATCAGTAGAAGATGTATGGAGGAATTCGATTTCAGGAGAAAATTTTGAACGAACGGTAGTATTAATCCAAATGGTTCCATTTGACTGTTGATCTAATGGGATTTCAACCCATGCCCGCAATGTGAAATTAGCTCCTACAGGAATATCATTTATCTCAAATGATCTAGGATTTTCCACTCCCCCTTCAACAATCGCAGCAAATGGTGGAATAAATGCCATTTCAGTTGAATGTGATGATTGTAATTGAACGATTAACCCATCGAGTGCATTACCTTGATTTCGCAAAGTCATAGCAATTGATAGCCGGCCTTTAGAATCAATTTCTTCAACAATATCTTCGAAGGACCAATTGATTAAAGGTGCAATTTTCACTGGAATATTAACCACTTTTATTTGTTCACCATTAAGGAAATTTACTGCGATTGAGACATTATCATTATCAAACGCTGTGGAATCATTTTTTGCAGTAATTATTATTTCTGGAAATGAGTCTTCAAATCCATTAGTAATTTCTATTCCAGTCGTTGGAACATTGATATTGATAAAATCCGGTGCACTCAATAATTCAAGTGAATAATAATCAATTGCATTACCTAAATTGGAAACTGTAACAGTTGAAGAACATGATTGTAGGGGTAGCAAATATTGACAATCAGAGGTGCTAAGTAATGCTTCACCGGCTCTTTCTCTAACGATTGAAGCACCCACATCAATTGAATATGTGCGCTCATATGCACCTAATGCAAAAACAAAGAAACGAACATTAATTGAACCACTATACTGTAGAGGTGATTGGAAACCAACCTCAATTGTTCTTGATTCATTTGGTGCGAGATGTTGGTCCTCTAATCCATTGAATAATGCGACTGTCCACCCGTCACTTTCAAAGCGATCTGATTTTGGAAAACCGCTCATTGTATCGCCATTTTCATCAATTGCACGCATTGTAAGATTCATTCTATTCTCAACATTTCCAGTATTACGTAAAGTAATCTCTAGTCTTCCATCTTCACCAGGTGCTAATTCCAAATTTGGTTCTGCAAAGTCAATACTTGCATTTTTATAGGAATCAAATATCAAATTGAATGACCATTGACTTAGTGCCCTATCAAGTCCAGACACAGCTTTTAGGGTAAATTGAGGCCCAGTGCCTTGTAGTGGAAAACCATCTATTATTTCTGGAATATCAATCCATACATGGACATAGGACAATTGCCCTGGGACTAAAGTTTCAAAGGCATTATTGCCAGAAGTTTGATTCATTGTCCAACCCCAATTATATGATGATGTTGAGTAAATATCATAGGTAATATTATCCGCAAGCATTGCATTATTTGTTATGTTAACAGCTACAGAAGTTCTTGCTCCTGCTTCAACTGTAAAAGTAGAAACTCCACTCACTCCAAAACTCAAATTACTATGGGGAGAAATCGTTATTAGAATTTGTGATAATACAAAACTGGAATCTAAATCAGTTGTAATATTTAGAGTGATAAATGCAGAACCATATGCTGAATTATTTCCGGCACTAACATTGAATTTTAATTGCTGTAAATGATTTTCAACCAATGTATAGTTTAGAGGCAATCCAGTTACAGTCAACTCAGAACTCACATTCTCAACATTTGCTGAAAATACTTGAACACTATCTGCAGTATTATGTGTTGTAAAAAACACTTCTGAAACTTCACCTCGATGAACGATTACTTCAGAAGGTGTATGCAATGCCATTAGTTCATTGCTTTCTCTTGCTTGTGAATCAACCGATGCAATAGCCATTGGAAATAGGCTAGGAATGATGAAAAGTGCAAGTACTAACCATCTGCGCATAACACACTGCACGCTGTTCAGTTCTTCAACCAGTCGCATTAGGTGTGCGCAATCTTTCCAACATGTGGCAGTTATTTCTAGAATGTATAATGACAGGGTTCTTCAAAGAGGTGGTTTTGGACGAACCATGCCACCAATTTGGCCTTTCGGCAAAAAGAAGGAACCGGACCAACTTGAGGAAGCACCACCAACTCCAATAATGTACAAAATGGGAGAGAGTGCTAGTCAACAAACATTGGCGGATGAAACCCATAAAAATTCAAATGATTACAAATCTGCTCTCGCACTATTTGGTGGAGGGGAAACCGATGTCAAAAAGGCCGAAGACCAATCCACACAATATGATGGAGTTGTTTCTGGAGATGGACAATTATCTTCAGCACCTTCACAAACTACACAAAATCTTCCTGAGATAACAAAAAGAACAGAGGCGCCTAAGCAGGTTCAAACTAAGCCACCAGCAGTGCCATCAAAGCCAGCTCCTCCAGCAGTACCAAAGACTCCCGCATTTACTTGGGTGCATCATTCAGATGGCTATCACTACAAGAAAAAGTCAGATGGTAGTTTTGATGCAACTCCGCATGTGAAAAACAATAGCGGTTCTTACATTCCATACTCGTGAATAATTGAGTTCATTCATACAGGGTCTGGTAGTGCTGAGTTTAGTAATGAAACATCAATCTCTGCCCCGTTAATAGGAACTTTTAGCTCAAATTCATTTGAAATCACAGGGTCGATTTCACCAAAACACCCAACCCATGTGCTTCCAATCATGACCTTTGCAGATCTTCCAGACAACCAAGGACCTTCTCCATCAGGTAGTGGTTCAATCCTGTATTCCTTTGCACCCAAATCTCTCAACATCGCTTGAATCCTACCACGAATAGCAGCAAAACCACCACCCCTCTCTGCCATCAAAAATCCAACACGGTCACAATTCTTGTGGTCTCTAACAACTGTTCCTAATTCGTATACTCCTTGAGGTAATTCATGGTGACGATTACTTGCAAGTAGTCTAAACAATCCTGGCAGGATGTATTGTCGAAGCATCGTGTGGTCTATTGTTATCGGATTAGTAATTCTTGTAACTTCCCCACTTTGCTGCCAACGCATTAATTCAAATTGGTCGCGGTCATTTGATAGGGTCAGTGATTGAATTTGCATAAATCCAAGACCTTGTAGTGATTGTCTAATTCTTCTTCTTATGTGACTATCAGTCCGTGGAATCGCAGTTAGTGGTGCTTTTGCAACATCTTGTCCTAAGTCTTCATACCCATGTCCAATCGCAATTTCTTCAACTAAATCAACCGGATGTAATATGTCAAATCTCCAACGAGGCATAATGAAATTCAACATTTGTTCTCCAGTTGCAGCATCAGCCATGCGCATTGGGACTTGTGGTGAATCTTCAGGTGCAGGACTTTGTCCTGAATAGATACCACCCATGCGATTAATCGAAGAGGAAAGTTCATCATCTGAAAAGTCACGTCCTAAGAGGCCATTTACTAATCGCTGAGGTACGGAATGAATTACTCCTTCACCATTAGGAATAATTTCATCTATTCCATCTATTCCATTGATAATAATTGATTCAATTGTTCCTCCATGTTCAGCCAATTGCAGTGCTATTAGCATCAATGAAGACTCACAAGCGCGACGATCCCAGCCAGTAACATCAATGAAAAATTCACTTGTAGAATGAGTGACTGTTGTATGAGATCCATTTATGATAGGCGGGAATGAGAGTACATCATCATTTGAATCCACAATAACTGGATAACGCTTCATGCCTTCCATCAGGTGTGCATAATCAACCCCTTTAGGATGGCTTTCTAATATTTGACTTATTGTCATGTCATCCTGCATTGCTAATGGTGTAAATGAAAAATCAGCATCGACCCCCAACACTCTAAACGGAGGTTTTAGTTTTTCAAGGTCATGAACTCCAATCGATGCACGTTTTCTTCCACGACCCAAAGCGAAGTGCAACTTTTCTTGATGATCCATCAGAGATTGAATAAAACTCTCCTTTTCATCTGAAGTTGAACCATTATCAACACCCCTTACCACTGCGCCCAGTATTACAGGTCTAATGGTAGCAAGTTCGGCATCAACATTGATCTCAATTGTTCCTTCAACAACATTAAGATTAGGAGTTGCCTTAGTTCCATGCAAAAATGGTCTAAGTGCAAATGCTAATGTTTCCCCAGACAATAAATCCGGTCTATCAGGAAATATTTCAATGTCCAAAACATCATTGTCACACTTGTCAATATCAGTTCCCATAAGAGGCAATTGTTCTGCAAGAACTTCAACATCATGGTCTAGTCCATGAGACTGCATTATTTCAGCCAAGAGGCTCTGTTGAACAGAAATGGTTGGAATAATATCACCTCGCAAACCAATGCGGTAATGGGCGTTCATATCCAACTAATCGCAATCCGCTTACCGCTGCAGTTTCGTGGTCTAATGCTCGAAGGTGTAATCGCTTCAATTCATCAATAGAAGAAAGTCCGAGACGACGAAGAATGGCAGTTAAATCAGTATTAATACTACTCAACCAGTTAGCTAAATCCATTGCCTCTACCATTGGCACCTCACAACAGATAACAGAGATTCCACTTGCTTTCAAGATTGCCAAATCATGCCCATCAGCAGAAAACCCGAGGAGTATTCCTGCCTGTGTAATGGACCCTTCAAGGTGACTTTTGCTAGAACGTCCAATCAATGGTAATGCAGCTGCTTCTGGAAGTCCTGAACCATCTTCAATACGAGTAACAGCGAGGTCAATGTCGTGATGTGAACTGCGCACATGTAGAGATTGTATTCGACCTAGTCCTTGGACAAAAATTACAGGTGCTGAATATCCAACAAGATAAGTTGTAGCAACGAGCATTCCATCGATTTCTTCTGAATTCATTGCGGGTAAATCATCTAGATCAAAAGCAATTCCACCAGCTTTTGAAAGTAATTGCGGCATATCGGGGAGATTCTCTGAATTTATCAATACAAAGTCAATAGGACGCGGTGATTTAAGTGTAATGAAAGGTTGTAATGAGAGAATGTTTGAAGCGATGGCATCTTCATTTTTGTCAATAAATAAATCCTTACCATCTGGTACGATAGGAAGCATTGGTAGTGGTAATGCAACAGGAGTGTTTTCTCCCTTTCTCTCTCCGATAAGTGCAATTGTATCACTTACGGAATAAGTTGCTAGTTTGTGGTCATCAGAAGGAACCAATCCAATTCCAGTCAAGTCACCACTTGAAGCAATATCGCCCCTACCTTCAACATTCAAGGTAGGGCTTGGCGTCAAACACACAGCATCTTTCGGTATTTCCAAATCTGGTTCTCCGAGTAGTGCATTAATTTCCTTCACTTCTTTTGCACTCAATGGTCTAAGTGAAACACCAGTTGGTGGTGTAGGGCATCTACCATTGATTATGATACGCCCGCCACTCATTCCTGAGCCCGGTTCACTACCAACATCACCGTGAACGACAATTAATCCATCAGACATTCCTCCTCCGATTCTTGCACCAGTTGAACCACGGATTACAATTAATCCTCCTGTCATTTTTGCCCCAGCATCATTTCCGACACCATCAAGAATTGTTATTCTTCCATCCCTCATTGCATATCCAGCATGGTTTCCTGCCATTCTTTCACAAAGGATTGTGTTTCCATTATTTGCTGCACCTAAAAATGAACCAGTATCTCCCTGAATAGTAAATGATCCACCTTGTCCATATGGCGCAATCCAAGAACCAAAAACCCCAAGCCCTCTCATTCTGGAACCTTTTGGTAAGGCAGGACATAATCCGAGTTCTCCATCTTTCGGAACTTTATCTCCTGCGGGGTTCCATCCAATCCGAAGAATTGCGTTTTGTTCAGCAGCGGCGAGCAATTTTGGCCCTAGTTTATTGTTGATGCTAATTGACTTTTCAACTACTTCAAAACTATCCGCCATAACCTGTGGTGTGTGCGACCTGCTCAAATATCCTCCCGTAGGGAGGGAGCACAATATACGGGTTTCAAAGCCAATTTTTGAAATGCAGGAAAATTTCAGTGTCAATAATTGAAAATAATTGAAGCGGATTGTTTATTGAGGTGGCGCATAGGCAAGGCAAATAGGGAATACTATGGTAATCAAGGTGGCGATAAATGGATATGGCACTATCGGTAAGCGCGTTGCAGATGCAGTCGATGCTCAGAATGACATGAAAATTGTTGGTGTAACAAAGACCCGTCCTGCATTTGGTTGCGATTTAGCTGTACGAAAGAATTACCCAATTTATTGCACATATGATGATTCAGAAAAGATTGCAGCATTTGCTGAGGCAGGATACGTATGTCATGGCGGGTTAACCGATTTGCTTGCAGTAGCAGATGTTGTTGTCGACTGTTCCCCTGGTAAAGTCGGTGCAGCAAATAAGGCAAAATATGAGGCTGCTGGAATCAAATGGATTTTCCAAGGTGGAGAAAAGCATGCTATGACTGAGAATTCCTATACCTCTTCAGCAAATCATTTAGAGAATTTAAACTGTAATGGAACTCGTGTTGTTTCATGCAATACTACTGGACTTTCACGCACTCTAGTTCCTCTTTACAATCATTGTGGGCAATTAAAAGTTGAATGTACAATGATTAGACGCGCAGCAGACCCTGGTGATTCTAACAAAGGTCCAATCAATGCGATAAAGCCAGTACTCCATGTTCCATCTCATCATGGTCCAGATGTAATGACTGTAAAGCCTGAAATTGAAATCAATTCGATGGCTGTTGCAGTACCTACAACCTTGATGCATTGTCATTCAATTGTTGCAACACTGCCAGAGGGGCATGGACTTACAACAAAATCGGTTATTGAAATGTGGAAAGAGTCTCCAAGAATCATTGTAATGAATGGAGCTCAAACAGGAATTTCTACAACTGCGGAAGTTATGGAATTTGCCCGAGATATCGGCCGAAAATGGGGAGATTTACATGAGATCTTCGTATGGGAAGATGGTGTCAAACTCGATGGTAATACGCTATATTATTTCCAAGCGATTCACCAAGAATCTGATGTGATTCCAGAGAATATTGATGCGATTAGAGCCTTGATGGGAACTGAATCAGATTGGAAGGCCAGCGTAGCAAAAACCGATGCCGCGATTTCCCTATACAACAACCTTTGACTTCCTCCGTAGGAGGAATAGTTGGAAACAGTCAAGGAACGCATTCAAAAGTGCTACGACCTTCGCTATCGCCATGATGTCCTCCCGTAAGGCAATTTTAATGCTATCAGTATTGTTGGTAACATCACTCTCACCAGTATTAGCAGATGGTGCAGTAACACAAATAGAAGATGATGGTGTGAAGTCAAATGAAACTTTCCAAACAAGTCCACAGCAAAATTATTTGTCTACTTTAGATGAAGAACAAAAATTGCAATTGGCGATTGACCATTGGAGTCAAATGAGTACACCACAAATGATTGAATCAAGTATCAATCCATCAACTGGAATACTCAATTTAGCCATTGGTTCGTTTGATCCACTAGAAGAACAGTTACCAAATTTGGATTCCAATTTACTTCGTCATAATGACAACATTATTACCGGGTTGGCTATTATACAATTATTTTCTCATGACGGATTAATTCTTGAATCATTAGTAAATGATTATGATTTAACAATACTAGATTTTATTTCGGATGAAGGATGGTTAGTTCGTCTTCCTCAATCTGGAGTCACACTAGTAGATTTGCAACAGGATTCTCGAATACGTTGGGCGGGAGTTGAACACCCTGCAATGAGAATTTCACCACAGATATTAGATAATCCTGAAGTTTCGACAAAACTCGCTATTGTTCCAGCTTCTGATTTAGCAGTTGCTGGTTTGAGTGTACTTTCCAAGGACCTTATTTCATACGGTGCTGAATCAGCATGGTGTGGAGTTGGAATTTGTGAAGTGAATATAGCTAATGAGAATGTAGCACTTGTAGTTAAGAAAATATCTTTTGATGGCCGTGTTATTTGGCAGGAACCTAGTTATGGGCTGGAATTGCACAATGCAGTTGCAGGCGCAGTTTCGGGAGTATTAGGTGTAACAAATAATGCAACATTTACTCTTGATGGAACAGGTGAGATGATCGCAATTACAGATACTGGACTCGATAGAGATCATCCAGATATAAATGGGAGAGTTATCGGAGTATACACCCAATTTGGACTAGATCCTTCACCGGCTGACACAAATACTGGACATGGTTCTCACATTGCTCTAACTGTTGCAGGTGATGGAACTGGTCACGCATCAGCAAAGGGTATTGCACCAAGTGCAAATATTGTGTTTTATGCACTTGAGCATGATGCTACAGGAGTATTCGGCCGACAAGGCTCAATATATGACATGCTAAAGGATGCCGAGCAAATGACTGCAAGGATTGCAGTTAATGCTTGGGGATTAAATGGAAATTATGGACAATACACAGCAGATTCACGTTCGGCGGATATTTTGGTTGCAGATAAGACTGCTATGCTACCAGTCTTTTCAGTTGGTGATAGAGGAGCAAACGGTGCAAGCCAAGTAACTGCTCCTGCAACTGCAAAGAATGTTCTAGCAGTTGGAGTCTCAACTACTGGTACAGGTGGGTCGGCAGCAGTTGGCAGTGTCGATGCAATTTCATCACTCGGACCAAGTCTTGATGGTAGAATAAAACCGGATGTTGTAGCACCTGGTATGGAATTGTGCTCAGGCCGTGCTGAAGAAGCAAAGTATCCAGCAGGTGCTAATTGTGCAACTGGAGCGCATGGAAATGGTGCATCAATGTATATGTCAGTCTCAGGTACAAGTCAAGCTGCAGCAGTTGCAGCAGGAGTTAGTGCCTTAACTCGTCAATTTATTCGGGAAGAAGTTGGAATCAGCGCCCCATCTGGAGCCCTTGTCAAAGCAGCGGTAATTAATGGAGCAACTGATCTAGGCATTGCAGACATTCCTAATTCCGCTGAAGGATGGGGTCAGGTGAATCTTGAAGGTACTGTATTGCCTATGGACGGTAGCACTGTATTAGATACCTACTTTGACCAAGGTAGTGAAATTAATCCAGGATATGGATTGCTATATGCATTTGATTTGGACCCAAGTCATGGAATTGATATTACTTTGGCGTGGACAGATGAAGCCGGTAGTGCAAATTCACCTCAGAGTGAATCGCGTCTCGTAAATAATCTTGATTTAATATTAGTTGACCCGTCTGGTAATGAATGGCTTGGTAATAGTTTCAGCAATGGATTTTCTCAATCTAGTGGACAGTCTGATGATGTTAACAATGTTGAAAGGATAAAAATTGCTGCAGGAACTGTTTCTAATACGGGACAATGGTTAGTAAAAGTGTTGCATAGAGGTGGCAATGCTCAAACATTTGGTTTGGTAATGAGCGCAAAGGCAACACCGACTCCGATGGCAGATTATACTACATTTGATGGTAGTATCGCCACATCTTCAACAAATCCTCTGAAAAATGATTTGATAACATTAAGAATTACTTGGAATAATCAAGGTACAATAAATGCCGGTTCTATGCATATTATTCTTGAGGATTTAACAACTCAAGACATATTGTATGATTCAGATACTGCTTCATTAGGCCCTGGTGAATTGGCCTCAGTTTCTATTTACCATTCATTCACTACAACTGGCGTACATCAATTAAAGTTGAGTCTAGATACCAACGACCAAGTTACTGAAATGAATGATGCTAATTCAGGTGTTGATAACAATATTTGGGTTGAGGATATTGAAGTTATGGCACTGGGTGTAAGAGTTGTTGCACACAATCTTGACGGAACAGTTCCTACTACTGCTGAAGATAGGGCAAATTCAGCATTGCGTGATTTTGATGTTGCCAATAACACAGGAATTGATATTCCTTTGACTATTTTGCACGAAGGTACTGGTAATCAAAGTGTATCCATTTATGTCACAAACGTGCAAATGCCAGACCCACAACGGCCTGATTTATTGTTACCTCCTTCAGACAT
Source organism: Candidatus Poseidoniaceae archaeon (assembly GCA_024958795.1). Classification (GTDB taxonomy): domain Archaea; phylum Thermoplasmatota; class Poseidoniia; order Poseidoniales; family Poseidoniaceae; genus MGIIa-L1. The sequence continues at coordinate 10,139 of JANXHP010000094.1, forward strand.
ATGGTCAAAGTCATTATCGGTTGTCGGACCATATCCTTTAACTGCACAGGGAACTGCTGGAGATAGCACTACTGTCACCCTTCATCTAGAAGATGAGTCTGCAAATTTAGACGATGAAGACGAGCCAAGATATGCTAGATATGGAGTATTTGTTGTCGATGTAACAGTTAGTTATCAATTGCATCCAACAGTAGCTCACACGCAACGATTGACAATTACTATTGACAAAATAGACGATGTCAAAGTAGTCGCTGCAGGTACCAATGGATTAACCGCAGAACCTGGTGAATCAACAGCATTTTCAATTTCTGTAATGAATACAGGAAATGCTCCATCTCAATATCAAGTTGATTGTGTATCTGAACATAGATGGCAATTAATGCTAGGCGACTCCAATTCTTCTTCATTGCAATTTGAACCATTAGATATTAGAGAATATTTACCTATGCCTATTCGAATTATTGTGCCACCAGTGGCACAAGGTAATCCTTTAGCGGGTTCCACTGACACTGTAACTTGCTGGGTCACTTCGCTAACAGATGCATCTATGAATCACACAGAGGAAGTAATTATTGAAGTATTACCTCAACTTAATTTCAAAACCGATTTAACAGATGATTATGGTCCTATTGGGCCAAGTGCGTTAGCGAGGAATATTGCTGTAAAAGGTGGGCAGCAAATACATTTGAATTTAACAATTGAAAACACTGGTAATTTGAATGTGGACTTAGAAGTTGCAATTCAACCAGCAGACCCAAATTGGGCAATTCTAGCTAGTGTTGAAGAACAAAGCGATTCAAGAATAGTAACACTTTCTTTAACTCCTGGGCAAATCAAAGTAGTCCGCTTTATCATCGGAGTGCCAGTAGTAGCAATTGAAGGCGACTCTAATTCTTTCACCATTAGAACTGAGAGAACGGCTCAGGATTTCAGATCTAATGCTACAACATTAACTGTTGGAGATGAATTAGCAATTGACTTAAGAGCGCCAAATTCGGGAGTTGTTGAAACCAGTATTAGTTCAGAATTTTCATTCGGAGAATTTGAAGTTGAAAATATTGGCAATACTGGATTAGCATTAGAATGGAGTCATGGTTTAACGCCAGATGGATGGACTGCAGGATTTGCAAATCCTACACTATGGCTAGAGCCAAGAGAAGTCAAAATTATTAGGTTAGGTTTTATTCCTCCTGCAAATACACCAGTTACCAATTCAGCCTTCGACCTATTAGTTTCAGTTTCGGCATCAAATGCAGGCCGTCTGGTAGAAGATTCAGTGAGAATAGATGTTGCAGTAGTGCAATCAGTATTTGCTAATATTTCTGTTGAAGATGATTCAACACGACCATTCATTGGAGTGACAAGAGAAGATACTATCAGTCAAAATATCATCGTTAGAAATGATGGTAATGTCCCAATTAGTGGCGATTTATCTATTGATTTATTGGATAAAGAGGGCCTAGTACGTGACGATTGGTCAGTAAGTTTCACACCTAATACCATTGAAAATTTAGCAATAGGCGAATCAGTAACCGTTGAAGTATCTCTAACCGCTGGTGAGTTGGCAACTTCAAAACGTGCAATGGTTACCATGAACATGACTGCACAAGGTTCTGTTATAGGGCAATTAGTAATTGAATCAAGTGTGCAAGCTGGTGTTGGCAATGGTGGTTTATTCAATATTGTGCCATTATGGATTTCAATGCCACTGATTGGTATTTTAGTTACCGTTGCAGTAATTTATGCGAGAAAAATGAAGAAGAGTGGAGAATTATCCGATGCTGGACAGGAGTTAGTCGCACCTGATGCACATGCTAACCCAGATCACTTAGGTATTCGCAGAGAAGAAGCAATTGATATTGGTTATGCAGTAAATGAACTAACAAGTGGTGAAGTGACATCAGATGAAATAGCCGCTGCACTAGCGCAATCAATTATTATTCCAAAGGAGAAAAAGGAAGTTCCTACGGGACTTCCTCCTTCAGCAATGAAGTTACCAAAAGGGGCGCTACCAACAGGGCTGCCACCAGCAGGATTACCACCAGTGGGGCTGCCACCTGCTGACTTAGCTAAACAACTACCAACATTGCCTCAACTACCAGTTGCTGAACCAATAGCAGAACCTAGCGTACCACCTGTTCCGGCAGAAGGTTTGCCCACTGGATGGACAATGGATCAATGGACTCATTATGGCCATCAATGGTTAGAAAGAAATGGCCGTGCTTGAATAATCAAGTCAAAAATAATTAACAAATTATTTGCTACATATTATATTAGATACAAATGAGTATGTTGAAAGAGTAATGCTTTTTCGCTATAGATATGAGCAGCATTGTATTATTCGGACCTCCTGGTGCTGGAAAAGGAACTCAAGCAGCGAGAATAATGGAAGCAACAGGTTTGCCACAAGTCTCAACAGGAGATATGCTAAGAGCAGCTGTTAAAGCAAATACTGCAACAGGAATTGAAGCCAAAGGATACATGGATGCAGGAAACTTAGTTCCAGATGAAGTGATTATCAATTTGATCAAGGATAGAATTCTCGAAGATGATGCAGTGAATGGAGTAATGTTTGATGGGTTTCCAAGAACTATTCCACAGGCAGAAGCATTGTCCCTAATTACCACAGTCACCCATGTTATTGCAATAGAAGTTCCAGATGAAAAAATAGTTGACAGAATTTGTGGAAGGTATTCTTGTTCGGGTTGTGGAATGGTTTACCATGATACATTTAATCCAGTAGATTCTTCAGGTTGTGAATGCGGTAACTGGCAGGAAAAGCGTCGTGCTGACGATAATGCGGAGACTGTACAATCTAGGTTGGATACATATCATCAACAAACTTCCCCACTTGCAGATTGGTATATGGAAAAAGGGATTTTCCATCCAATTGATGGTGATAGGGCTATTGATGAAATTACAGGCGATATTCTTATCGCTCTAGAGTGAAGGTGATTTGAATGGGCAGAGGGCGAAATCGCTCAAAGTCTAAATTGGACAAAAAGATGATCGCTCAATATAGTTTGGATAAATTAATCAATATTCTAAAACAACCACAGCAATACGATGAACGAATTGTTCGCTCAGCCTCTTCACACTATGTCAAAATATCTAAGCGTAATAGAATGCCTTTGAGTGCAGAGGCAAAGTTACTAATCTGTAAGAAATGTACTGCACCCCGTCTATATGGTTCAAACACTAGAGTTAGGATATCTAGTGGGCAGAAAATTACAACTTGTTTAGAATGTGGGGATATTCGTCGAATCGGCGGTGGTCCAAAGTCGCACCGTCACCAATAATGAGTAGTTCTCAATGGTCACCTTGATGAGTAGGGGCTTACCGCAATGAGTTGAGGGAGTTCAATGAGTAAGGAGATACCAAAGTCAATTCAGGCCCTTGCAACCTCTCGGGATTTCCAGCCTAGCGTTAGAATCGGCAAATCTGGTATTAGTGATTTACTAATCGAAGAAATTGATTCACAACTAAGCAAAAAGAGTGTTGTAAAGATAAAAATCAACAAAGGATTATTTGAGAAAAAAGATATCAAATCAGTCTGGCAATTTCTATCAGATGAAACCAACTCAACAATTGTCTTGGCGCGAGGAAATGTCGGCGTTCTTTGGCGATAATGGTGAAGTTTGTGGGAAATGGTCAAAGGATGATTTTCATACGGTGTTATTATGGTGGCTGGAATCTCACTCAATGAGCGTCTAAAACGCCACCCAGCACAAAATGTTGCAATGGTACTCTTGCTCATTGTTGGAAGCCTAATGTTTGCAAGTGAAGTATTTGCAGAAGGGAACCTTACAGATGCACATTTGGAATTGTCTGTGAAAGCTGGTTCTGAGAGTACCGCCATATGGGTTGGACTTGCAATATTACTTGCAGTTTATGCCCTAATAATCACAGAAGCAGTACATCGCACACTCGCCGCCTCATTAGGTGGTCTTTTAGCAGTACTTGCATTGAATTATTTTACAGAAGAGCCAACATTAACTCTTCGTGCAGTTACTACAATGATAGATTGGGAAACTATTGGTCTTCTTCTTGGTATGATGGTAATGGTTGGAATATTATCAAAGACTGGAATATTTGAGTGGTTTGCTGTTGAAGCATATAAGAAATCAAACGGTTCTATTTGGACTTTGGTTGTTATCTTATGTTCTGTCACTGCAGTTCTTTCTGCTTTCTTAGATAATGTGACTACCATGTTACTACTGACTCCAGTTACAATACAATTAGCAAAAGTATTGGATTTGAAGCCAATTCCAATATTGATATCAGAAGTATTGTTCTCAAATGTTGGTGGTGCTGCAACTATGATTGGAGACCCTCCAAACATCATGATAGGATCTGGATTGTCACCTGATGCAATTGCTGGCAAGGGATATGAGCACCTCGCTAGTTCAGGTGTCACCTTCAACGATTTTATTACTGAAATGGCACCTGGGATTTTAATGACAATAGTTCCAACATTTATGTTAGTTAGGTATCTATATCGTGATGAATTTGCAGGTGAACGTCTACGTGATGTTGCAGAACTGGAATCCAAATATGGTGTTAAGGATGTTAAATTATTGAAAGTAAGTGGAATTATTTTGGGTGCTGTAATAGTCGGTTTCTTCCTTCACCCAATAATCCATATTTCAGTTTCTTGGATTGCTCTATTGGGTGCGGTTCTAATGCTATTAGCAACTGATAGACATGACATCGAAGAATCATTAGAAAAAGTGGAATGGACAACACTGCTATTTTTTGCGGGTTTATTCGTTCTAGTTCATTCACTTCAATATCTTGGAGTCATTAATTTCATTGGAGAATATGTTGAGAAAGGAATTGAATTCTTCCCAGAAGGAGAAGGTGGATATATTCGTCTTTCAGCTGCGATATTAATCATATTGTGGGTATCTGCATTTGCTAGTGCTTTCATCGATAACATCCCATATACAGCAACAATGATTCCTATTGTTCTACAAATTTCTGATTCACTTTCGATTGAACTTGGCCCTCTAATTTGGGCATTAGCATTTGGTGCTTGTTTAGGAGGAAATGGAACACTGATTGGAGCTTCGGCGAATGTTGTAACTGCGGGAATCTCCGAAGAAGCAGGATACCCAATTTCATTCAAAGAATTTTTCAGAGCAGGTTTCCCTGTAATGATTTTGACAACAATGATCGTTTCAGTTTACATGATAGCAGTTTATGTATTCTCAGCAGATCACACATTGTATGCGAAATTGGTCTTGATGGGTATAACTCTAGTTGGTGTTGTTTTACAAATTTCACGTGGTACATCAAAAGGTAAATCATTCTCAGAATCGTTAGTCGATGATGATTATGATGAACTTAAGGAAGTTGTACTAGATACAATTGACGAAATGAAAAACACGATAGTTACAAAATTAAGTGAAGAAGAGTGATTACAAATTTTCACCTTTGAAAAACTCATTTCTCCGTCGTATTGAATAGCCATTGCCACTTCGTGGCTTTGAGGGCGAGTCTATGTTTGAGTGCAAAGTGTGTGGTCTTCTATCATTAGGTGGAGAAGCATGTCCTGCTTGTGGCAGTCAAATTCGCACTGATTTGTCGGTGGATGACCATGATGATAGTCCACTTCCTAATGAGATTCCAGGGCTGGATGAGGCAGCAGAATCTTGGTACCAATTAGATGGTAATGAACAACTAGAATCTAAAGAGGATACAGAAGTAGTTGGGCACTTGCCAACGGGTGAAGAACAAGGCGGCTTGCCTTTTGGATACAATGGCGATTCTAATACCAATATGCCTAATCTTCCTTTTGGGATTGGCAGTAATGCACAAGGTGTCCCCTTTGATGATGCAGGTGATGACAAATTACCGAGTGTCGTTGTAGAACAAGAAGTAATCCTTCAAGATGAAGAGTTAATTTCAATTCCCCCGCCATTACCTATTCAACCAGAGGAGCCCATTGTAGTGCCAGCGGCGATAATTGAGCCCGAGGTACAAACAAATCCACTCTTTGAGTCGACGGTAGAATCGCAACAATCTGACGAAATAACTATGCCAGAACCAGAAGCAGTAGTAGAGGCTCCACAAATCACTGAAGCGAGTTATAACAATGAAATGTGGACAATTAATGCCGCAACTCCTGACATGGAGGAAATATATTCAACTGAAGAGCAAGTGGTTGAGTATGTACATGAATCCGATGAACCAATAATTTATGCAACAAATTCAAAATCACATTTCAATCCTGAAAGTAATTCCAATTCACAAATTACAACACAGGAGTTTCACTCACCACTTGAATCGATTCCTGTAGATAACCAATCACAATTGATCTTGAAATTGCATCCTGCAAAAGCACTAGGAGTAGATTTGAGCCAGCATCCCAACTTAGAAGAATTGCTCGCAGAAGCATTCTATTCAATAAGTAATGAAGATTGGAATCGTGCTGCAGAATCATTCCAGCAACTAGCTTCATCTAAACCGAATGATGCCAATATTTTCAACAATTATGGGCTATCACTGTTGCAGCGAGCGCTAGCAATGACTCAAAGTCAGGAACCAGAAATTGTATCTCAATCTGATACTCAATTCCGTTCCTCAATTTTATCATTGAGGGAAGCTGCTAAGACTCAACCAGATAACCCAACAATCTTACTAAACCTCTCACATGCCTTATTGACTAGTGGTAGAATTGACAAGGCATTACAAATTATCAGAGTTCACAATTCCACCAATAATTCAAGGGAAGGGAAGAATTTAGAGGCCGCCGCACTGGCTGCACAAGGTCAAGGAGCACTGGCCAAACAGATGCTCCAGGCAATACAAAATGAACTAAATCAATCTTCAAAACCGCTCCAAAACGATGAAATAATTACCTCAAATTTAGCAAAATTCGCATAATTATTACAGCCATAATGGTGATAAATTGCGATAATTGTTTGGGAAAATGGCTGAAATTAATCCTCAAATCTTTCAATATTACCGTATTAATTGGAAAAAATCGGTCAAAAAAATTACAAATAGTGTCATAAAATTACCTCATTTTCATCCCATTTTCAGATGTATAAAATATACCTCAAATCACGTTAATTTCTTCACTCGTAAATTGTGGCGCTGTTGCCTTAATTTAAGGGTGATATTGCGAGGGGTATTGACAGTGCCCAAACCGAGCCTTTCATATATGGGTGGTAGGTCGGGGGGTTGCTTAAGCACCCTTGTATGCTCGGCGTATAGGGGGAAGGGCTGAGGAGAACCACCTTGAGGAGTGGTTTTCTGTGGAGGCCGAATTGGCATTACTAGATACCGAAGGGTTACTCATATGGTGTGGAAATACATACATGTGATGCTACAACCCAACTGGGGGATCGCTCGGCTCGAATGCCGATGAAGGTCGTGACAAGCTGCGATAAGCTGCGGGGAGGTGCATGTATACCATGGATCCGCAGATTGCCTAATGGGACTTCCTGTTTCTTCGGAAACAATCGCAATGCGATAGGGAACCCTCCGAATTGAAGCATCTTAGTAGGAGGAGGAACAGAAATCAAAAGAGATTCCGTGAGTAGTGGCGAATGAAAACGGAATAGGACAAGCCGAATCCCGAAACGAAAGTGAGGGAGATGTGGTTGTTAGTCTATCGTCTAAGTCAATGAAGGTGAAGTTGCCTGGAATGGCACATCCAAAGAGGGTGAAAGTCCCGTAACCGTAATTGATATGACCAAGTGACTAACAAAGAGTAGCATGCGTTGGAAATCGCGTGTGAATGTGGGAGGCATAAACTTCCAATCCTAAATACAGTTCGAGACCGATAGTTTACAAGTAACGTGAGTGAAAGCTGAAAAGTATCCTTAGCGGGATGTGAAAAGAACGTGAAACCAGTTGGGTACAGGCTGATAGGGCGTGAAAGCGAAGATATGAGCAGCGTCCTATCGTGCGTTTAGAAAAATGCCCCAGGGAGTTTTGATCAATGGCGAGGTTAAGGGGTTGATCCCCGAAGCCGGAGGGAAACCGACAAGTCCGCAGCCTTAGGGTGAGGGACGAAGTGTGCTCGCTTGGAGTCATTGGTGGAAGACCTGAAGCCCGACGATCTATGCCTGGCCAGATTGAAGCCCGTTGAAAGATGGGTGGAGGATCGAACCGTTGCTGATCTGCAAATCGCTCGGATGAGCTGGGTATAGGGGTGAAAGTCCAATCGAGTTGGGCAATAGCAGGTTCCGCGTGAAACTACTCGTAGGTAGACGTTAGTGGAGATTGATTACGCTGTAGAGCACTGATTGCGCATTTAGGGGGAGCGATTCCTCGGTGCGCTGCCAAACTCCGAAGGTGTGATCGTTGTAGATACTAGCAGTGAGTGATGGTGGGTAAGCTACCATTACATAAGGTGAACAAACCAGCCTGAAGTTAAGGTCCCTAAATATCAATTAAGTGTCACAGACAAACCGTGTCCGTGGTCGAAAACAACCAGAAGGTGGGCTTAGAAGCAGCCATCCTTGAAAGAGTTCGTAACAGATCACTGGTCTAGCTTGCGGGCCGGGAAAAGGGACGGGGCTAAAATTGATTACCGATACTTCAGACCATCGAAAGATGATGTGGTAACGCGGCGTTGTGTTTGGATGGAAGGTGGGCTTTGAGGTCCACTGGACCGAATACAAATGAGAGTCTTGGGAAGAGTAGCAGCACAGTGTGGTGAGAATCCGCACCGCCTTATAAACCAGGGTTCCTCGGCACTGTTTATCAGCCGAGGGTTAGCCGGTCCTAAGGTCATTCTTAACCGAAATGATCGAAAGGGAATGACGTTAATATTCGTCAGCCTCCTGTACAACAATGGTGACGGCTTGGGCAAAACTTGTGAGTCATATGTCAGGCTCACTTGCAATTATATTCTGGAGAACTGTCACAGTGAGAAGGAATTAAAGTCCCAGGTCCCATGAAAAGCCGTACAGAGTCCGTACCGAGAACCGAAACAGGTGTTTTTGGGTGAGTAGCCTAAGGCGTATCGGATACAAATATCGCGAGGGAACTCGGCAAAATAGCTCCGTAACTTCGGGAGAAGGAGTGCCAGATTAGAGATAATCTGGTCGCAGTGACTCGGGAGCTCCGACTGTTTAATAAAAACATAGGGGACTGCCAGATCGAAAGGTTGTGTATAGTCCCTGAATCCTGCTCAGTGCTGGTATCTTAAATCGGGTTTCAACCTGACGAAGGACCAGTAAACAGCGGGGGTAACTATGACCCTCTTAAGGTAGCGTAATACCTTGTCGCTTAATTGGCGACTTGCATGAATGGTCCAACGAGGGCTCCACTGTCCCCGCGATA
>JANXHP010000130.1 GCA_024958795.1 Candidatus Poseidoniaceae archaeon
GGTTGGGAAATAGTAGCAGGTCCTAATGGCGGAACTGGAAATTATGCTGAATTATTTTCACCCTATTCAACAGATTCAGTATCGTTTACTTGGACACTTCGCGCCCCTGATGCAGGAACTTACAATTTGCTAGCAACCGTTCACCATGGTAGCGCAAATGGGGGTACTGCTTTCCAAGGGCAGTCATCAACAATAGCAATAATTGTGGAAGAACCGCCAGAGAACCTTCCTCGTTTAGCCGAGAGTTTTACCCCACCCGCAACTAGAGAATTAGGAGAGGAGACAACAATCACTCTACAAACAGAAAATGTAGATTCAATGACAGCAGAATATCGAGTAGATGGAGGTACGCCAGTATCAGTTTCAATAACCAATAACGCATTTATCCTTCCAGCAGCAATTAATCCAGGAGTAATAGAATGGCGAGTACATCTTGAAGGAGAGGGACCAGATCAAACTTCACCATGGTTCCGCCTTGTAGCGGAAGAACCAGGATGGGAAGTTGATGAAACAACTCTATTTTTACAGGGCTTTGCATTACTGATTTTGTGCGTTGGCCTTTTGCAAATTCAAAGGCCGAAATCTGCAGATCACAAGCAATATGATATGACTGACCAGGTTCCAGTAATGGATACAATTGCAAATTCAATGTATGGAGGTGCTGAACAAATTTTCACTCAACCATTACAAGCAAATCCTGGTCCGCCTTTGCCACCAGGAGGATTACCTGCTGGATGGACAATGGAGCAATGGACTCATTATGGCCAAGAATACCTCAATTCTCTAGAAGGAGGTGTACAATAATGATTTCTGCCGGTACATTCCATATGGTTTCCACTGATGCCACAATTGGAATGTTTGTATTATCAGGATTTGCCTTTATGTTGGTAATGATCAATAAAGGTCCTGAAGTCAAAGATACAGTAGCCCATTGGGCGCTTGCAGGAGGATTGATTATGACTCCAATGGCAATTATTACCGGCGTACTTGCTGCACCAGGCGAGGGTTTGGATAATCCATTACTTGCTAATAAATTACTACTTTCAATGACTGCAACTGGTTTGGCAATTGGTTTATTGTGGCGAAGAATGAGAGAAGGACCAGCAAGTCGAATATATGCTGGAATAGGAATGATAACTTCTGGAATGATTCTAGTTACTGCTGGAATTGGAGGAGAGTTTAGCAGGGGAGAATCGTTACTATTTTTCTTACCAAAAGATTTGGTATTATTGTTCCCAATTTGGGCTAGTGTGATAATCTTATTACTTGGATTGGCAATGATTGGCAAATCAGCCATACAGCATCGAGGATGATGCAGGAACGGCTGAATGTTCAGCACCCTCTATCATAGAACGAATTTGCTCTTCAATACGTTCAGCTTCAATAACTAACGGTTCATGATCCAAGTCAATTGTAGGCAATAGAGTATTGAGGTGTTCAATCATAATTGCTGCAGCACGCGCATCAGGATATCGAGGGTCTGCTTCAACCATTAGACTCAGGATATCTAGGCCACGACGCCTTCCTTCTCCTAACATTACACCAGTCATTCCTTTGATTACACCTTGTTCAAGAGGTAATATTTTCATATCCTCCAGCATCTTCCGCATATCTTCAGTAGTTCCTATGCCTACTACGTCAATTCCTTCGGTGTCTTCGTATTCGACTACAGGCTCTTGACCATTTAATCCACCTTTCATACCTTTACGGGCAAAAGCATCGATGAGTACTCCCTTCCGAGTTCCAGACTCTTTTGACCAATCAAATAATGCAGTTACAATATCGTGGACTAATGGCTCAGGCACTACTAATTCACTCATAATAAGAATAACACTTTGACAATCATCTACTTTGCAGATTGGGGCACCAGCATATGCGCGAATTGGAGGATAAGGGGCACCATCTTGTACTAAACATAAAGCTGGTAACTGGGAATGAGTAACCCCTCCTATGAATTCCAAATCCAAATGATCAATCAAGAAATGCGCAACTACACTGGAAACCATACCGACTGATGGAAAGCAACAAACTACTAACGCGTCTTCTGTGTTAACAGCCTTGTCAAACTTGACAGTAGCCTCGGCCATGAAACAGCGAGACTTGACTTCCTGTATCAACCCCTCCCTAATCCGAAGCGATTTGAAGGGGCAACTCTTAGCAGGCAATATGGGCGACAAAGTTACACACTCACTTTCGCCCTCTGCTTGGAATAGATACGAGACGTGTCCACGTATGTATTGGTTGAGCCGACAAAGATTACCTCGTAAAGCAGGCATGGCCGCCAGTCTTGGTACAGCAGTCCATGCATCAATTGAAGATTTACTACAAGTCGATTTGACTGGCCGGGATGGTCAAGAAACCAATTGGCTTCCAGAAATGGCCGAGGGATTTCTTAAAACTAGATGGGAGGAAGAAAAAGAAG
>JANXHP010000018.1 GCA_024958795.1 Candidatus Poseidoniaceae archaeon
GCTGTTTGATGCTGAGGTTGAGCTTTTGCTTGTAAAGTTGGACGAGGTCCAGCACTTAATTCTGGATTGATTGCATGTGCAATACATTGCTCAATCGGCATTACACTGGTTGGTAGTTTGTTAAGTCCACTTGTCAAGTAATGTTCAGCCTTCAACGAGTTTGTTAACAAGTGATTGTAATGTTGACGATTATATGGAGTGACTTCTGGACATGTGTCTTGTAAAATAAGAGCGCCTGCTTCTTCTAATATTGAGATACTGCCATCTGCTAAAGCCAATTGATAATTCTCACCACTAGTAAAAACCCATAATCTTCTATCTGGGATTTTCTCTCCGAATTCTGCATATGAACGCACTGCTGAAGCGGTAATACGGATTTCTTCAAGGCTTGCTTGAGGACATCCGATTACAACTAAATCTACTTGACCTGTTGGCGCTAATTCTTGATATCTTTTCTGTAAATCTTCTTCTCTAAAAGTTAGTTGTCCTTGCCATCCACTATCAGGTGCTTGCCAATTTCCATTTTCGTCTTTACTCAACGGAGGGTCCTGAGAATGACCAACAGCCCAAAGCATCGGTATTCCATAGTTTGCTGCTGCTGCTGTTACTGCTTTCTTCCTTGCAAAACTCAGATGTTGCGGTAGCCCCGTAATCAATGGCATTGGACCCCAAGGCAAATTCCATTCCGGTTTTACTTGTTTTCCAATCCAATCCCCTAATACTGACCAATCAGATAATGTGTCCATCTGACAATCAATGTTGACTAAAATATTGGGTACGCGGTTTTCTTCGAGATGCAGCCCCCATCGCGGAGCGTATCCGGTTAATGCTGTGGCTAACGCAGATAATCCTGATTCTCTATTGGTGATTAGAGAAGTCCAAGTATTAGAGAAACATACTGCATTTGATTCTGCCCATGAAGCAATCCCTTCTGGATTGGTAATTCCTCTATCATATGGCGTGCATGACAATGTGGCATCAATTCCTAGATTTTCATAAGCCATTACAATTTCAAATTGTTGTTCCAAAAAATCAGGCCATGCAATATCCATTTCTTCCATTTTTTCCTTGTCACAACCTGCAGAATTGAGAGTTGTAGGTATGGCGACAACGCCACTACTATCGCCACTTAGATCGGAAAGGAATCTGCGTAATCCATGACCTCCTGTGATAACAGATACTCCTGAAACGTGGGCATGGGCTGCTACAATAAATCCTTCAGCACCTGCAGTAGTAGCCAAATCAACAACCAAACGTGCTGCCTTCTGCCTTGTTTCACCTTCATCCCCATCTAATTGCGATTGGAGGCGCTGAGGGAGTTCCATACAACGAGGCAGTGATTGGATGCTCATCAATTAACCCCTTGCCCGATAAGAAATTTGCATTGAAGTAATTTCCCGCGTGTGTGTATCGGTGAATAAATAATAATGAATCCACCGAAGGCTTTGATACCATTGAGGTTTTTCCTCCAGTTCATGTCACCAGACAATAACACGGCTGAACATAACCCTATTGCAGGAGAACCTGCACAAGACCAAACTGCCAAAGATGTGCCTCAAATTCGCGGTGTAAATCATAGCACTGAAGGACAAAACAGCAACAGGCAAAGAGTGATTGAGAACGGAAGATATCAAGGTGTTTTGTCAAGAAATCGCAAAAGTAAAAAGGCAAAAGTAATGATTGTAATACAGGCATTATCGATAGTCATTGCACTTGTTTTGTCAATTTACGCACTAATTCTTCTAAATGAATTGCAACTAGCGGAAGGAAAAGACGGCCAGGATGGAGTGGAAACACTAGTAATCTCTGAAGGTCGAGAAGCTGATATGATTTGTACAGAAGGTGGTTCTGATATTTTCGTCGGTAATGATTTTAATCAAAATGGAATTCTAGAAGATGTTGAAATTACCTCAACTACAAAAATTTGTCATGGAAAAGAAGGTTTATCTGGTCCTCAAGGTGCAAATGGAATTTCAGGTGAGATAGGTGATAATGGCTCATCTAGCTTAGTAAGAACGGTAACAATATATGTTGGTAATGCAACTTGTCCTGAAGGTGGGTTAGCAATATATTCAGGGATAGATCTCAATGAAAATGATTACCTCGATGATGAAGAATTTGCTACGGTTAGCGAACTTTGTGATGGCAAAATAGGTGCTGATGGAGAGGGTGGTGGAAGCGGTGCTCCTGCACTCGTCAAGAAGGAGGTTCCTCCATCTAATGTCTGCCCAGTAGGCTTCATTCTACAATTTGGCATTGATGATGGAACCGGAGATTCAACAGCATTCGATGGAATTCTATCTGATGATGAAGTGGTTGAGGAATTGAAGGTTTGTTCGACCCCGCTTACTGCTGGAAGAATTTCTAACGCTGCGCCAAATGTGAACGATGGAATTACTGCAAATTGTGACGCAATGAATTGGAATGAACATATTTCAAAGACTGTGTTTGCAGCATATAGTCCATTAAATGGCTGCGAATTGTGGGTTACTGAAGGAATGATGGAAACAACTACCATGCTTGTTGACATCAACCCAGCGGGTGATTCACTACCTGGTAATGCATTGGGCTTCACCAGTATTGTCAGTGAACAAGGTGAATACATTTTCTTTGATGCTGATGATGGAATTAATGGAAGAGAATTATGGGTAAGTGATGGGACTGCTTTCGGAACTCATATTGTACAAGATATTTTTACGCAAAATAGTATTGATGCTAATTCAAAATTGGTTCCATTTAGCCAAGGTGTTGTATTTACAACAACATCTAATACAATTCATTGGGCTAACTCAACTGATATTGTTGAGCTATCACAAATACCAGCATTTGATAATTCACAACAACAGATTCTAAATTCGAGTTTGTCGGTGCTATCTGCAAATGCATTTTCAATTCTTAATAGCGATGCTGATAATCTTTGGTTTATCGCTAAGGATTCTAATGGTGATGTTGAACCATATCAATTGTCAGTTTCTGGCCAATTGACTGCATATGATGTCAATCCAAATGGCGATTCATTAGCAGGTTCTAGTGAAATCACTGAGCAAGGATTAGTAGTAGTTGCTACTGCAAATTCAGGAAGACAATTAGCATTATTGGATTCAGGAAATATAACTTGGTTAACTTCATTGATGGATACTTCAAACGGTAATTGGCCAACTGATGTTGGTACTGGTCTTGGATTACATTCGCTTTCTAATAAGATAATCTTTGATGCACAAACTACTGGCGTAAATCCGACACTTTGGTCTTATGACTTCAATAATGGAATGACTACTTCACTATCAACTGATATTGTGATTCCTGGAGAAAGAACTGATGCAGTAGTCAATGGTGGAAAAATATTCTTTGACTGTGTAACAGCAACATTTGGAAGTGAACTATGCAGTAGTGATGGTACAATTGATGGAACTGTAGTTGCAACTGATTTGAGTAGCGGAGTTGTTGATTCTGATGTTAGGCACATTTCTGTAATTGGAAATGATGTTGTCTTCATAGCATCTGGTGATGATTCTGGATTTGCATTGTGGTCGCTTGATGCTTCTGGTGAAATTAAATTGCAATACGATCCATATCAAGGACTTGGCAATAATTCAGACAGTGGACAATATGGTCAAATGATAATAACTGATACTCAAGTTATTTTCGTTGCACAAGATGGTGTAAATGGTAATGAATTGTTTGCGTGGACGCACCTGCAATTGACAGATGAATGGCTTATTTGGTAATCAGATAACTCACTGAACACGACCGATGCAATAAGGGCAGGACTCACCTACAACATATTCTGGTGAGTTCTGCTCCTCTACTGAAATTGGTTCTCTACATGCAAAGCATTGTGCAAAACCTGTTTCTTCGAGTTGAGGGTTGACTGAAACCCTCTGATCAAATACGAAACAATCACCAACCCAATGGTCTCCGCCTACTTCCTCAAAGTAGCCTAGAATT
>JANXHP010000135.1 GCA_024958795.1 Candidatus Poseidoniaceae archaeon
CTGCATCCATAGGCGGCATTTCTGGAGGTGCATCCATTGGAGGCGCAGGAGGCATTTCCGGCATAGGTGGCATCTCAGGAGATGCATCCATAGGCGGCATTTCTGGAGCTGCATCCATTGGAGGCGCAGGAGGCATTTCTGGCATAGGCGGCATTTCTGGCATACCAGGTGGAGCAGGAGGTGCATCCATTGGAGGAGCAGGTGGCATTGGAGGCATACCAGGTGGTGCCGGAGGCGCATCCATAGGAGGCGCAGGTGGCATAGGTGGCATTTCAGGCATAGGTGGGTTTTCGTCGCTCATTTTCATTTCCTCCAAGATTCCGCCGAAGCGGCAAACCTTCCATTGTGTAATAGCACATAACCATTATCCCCAATAGTTTTGCACCAAATATTCTTTTTGTTTGTATTTCTATTGAAAAGGATTGATTGCGAGAGGTTGATGTAGGGTCGGCAAGAGGCAAGCACATGGTCGGTCTAGATAGCGGAACACCCCCCGTACTTTTCGTAGTAGGAACAGCAGGTGCAGGCAAGTCCTCATTAGTGACTGCATTTCAACGATGGTCACGTTTTCAAGAAACAGATGCCATAGCTGTAAATCTAGATCCAGGTGCTGAAAGATTACATTATGATGCAGAATTTGATGTTCGCGATTTGATTTCATTAAGCGAAGTGATGACTGAATATGACTTAGGCCCAAATGGCGCTCAAATATTAGCTGCCGATTTATTGGCTGCACAAGCAGATGATGTCGCAGCAAACTTACATTCTATGACTGGTGAATTAATGATAATTGACACACCAGGTCAAGTAGAATTGTTTGCGTTTAGAGAGGCCAGCAGTCACATGATTGAGGTATTAGGAAGAGATCAAGCTGCGATAATATATTTGTTTGACCCTATGCTATCTCGTTCTCCTTCAGGATTTGTATCTCAAATGCTCCTTTCTAGTATCGTAGAATTCCGCTTAGGGATACCAACAAAGAATTTCTTATCAAAATCAGATTTACTTGACCCGATAGAATTGGAAAAAATCCTTGAATGGTCAGAAAGACTCGAGATATTAGAACTAGCACTCTATGATGAAGCAGGTGGCCAAAGAACTGAGTTTGCAATTAATCAGTTGAGAATGATGCAACAATTTTCTCAATTACCTGGCCTGACTCCACTATCTTCTGAACTTGAAGATGGACTTGCAGATGTACTAACTTTTGCTCAAGCATTATTCGGTGGAATGAGCGATGCCCGAGATGGATTTGCTTCTGATATCGGTAATGAAAGAAACTGAAACAATATTTCTAACAGCGATTAATGTCGCCTTCTATAGAGGTTAACACCTACAATATTGAGATATATCAAGTGATAACACTTAGAAGCCCTCCTTTCTTGCATAGATAACATGGTAGAACACCTTTTGGCTATTGATGATGTCGCAGATGACTTTGAAAAAATTATCCGTTGGGCTATTGAATTCAAACGTGCATGG
Organism: Candidatus Poseidoniaceae archaeon; assembly: GCA_024958795.1. Taxonomy (GTDB): domain Archaea; phylum Thermoplasmatota; class Poseidoniia; order Poseidoniales; family Poseidoniaceae; genus MGIIa-L1. Next base: position 1,483 of record JANXHP010000135.1, read on the forward strand.
AAAAATGGAGATGATGTAGCACAAAATTTCTTCCCTCTTGACACATTAGCTATTGGCTCAATTTACGAAAAGCCGAGTACTAGGACAAGAGTTTCATTTGAGGTAGGAATAAATCGATTAGGCGGATATCCTCTGACCTTGTTGAAAAATGACATTCAATTAGGAAAGTCTGAATCTGTTGCAGATACAGCCAATGTTCTTTCACGATTCCTAGGAGGAATCACATATCGTTGCTTTGCACATGCTGATGTTGCTGAATTAGCAAAGAATTCAGATGTACCAGTAATCAATGCACTTTCTGATAAACACCATCCTTGTCAAGCCGCTGCAGATTTAATGACAATTATTGAGAACTTTGATGATACTGATGATTTGAAAGTTTGCTGGGTTGGTGATGGAAACAATGTATTGCACGATTTAATGTTAGCATGTGCAATGCTTGGAATAGATATTCATTATGCAGTACCAAAAGGCTACGAACCTGATGAAGAAGTAGTTCAAAGAACAAAAGATTTAGCAGAAAAGAATGGCAGCAAGGTAGTTGAAACAAATGATCCTGTTGAGGCAGTAACAGATGCTCATGTAGTATATTCAGATATTTTTGTGTCAATGGGTGAAGAGGATATGAAAGATAAAGCAAGTGATTTTGATGGCTTCCAAGTCAATGAGGAATTGGTAAGTCATATGGATGATGACTGGAAATTCATGCATTGTCTACCAGCACATCGTGGAGATGAAGTAACCGATTGGGTAATGGATCACGAACAATCAATTGTTTTTGACCAAGCAGAAAATCGAATGTGGGCTCAAATGTCACTTCTTTCATTTTTAATCAACCCAGCAGCATGGGATGCAATGGCAGAATTCATGCATATTGAATAGGCAATCACATCAACATCGGTAATAAGAAACCGATTAGACCAAGAAGCATTGCAACTCTAATTCTACCAGAAACTAGAGCATCTTCTCCTTTGAACAATGGACCATTCAAAGTGATTAATACTAATATTGCTGGAGTTTGAAATACAAGTTGACCAAATTCAAATGGACCTCTCCAATATGGCATATAGAGACAAACTAAGGCGCCCATGGTGATGACATAAGCAATCATTCTTGATTTTTCAAGACCTATTTTCATCGGTAATGTAGTCCTTTGACCTTCATCAGCAATAATATCTTGACAATCTTTGACAATTTCACGTGCAAGATTAGTGAAAAAGACCACTCCAGAGACCCACCAAATAAATGGGTTGAGTAATCCACCAACACTCGATGCACCATAGAGAATAACAGCTGCAACCATAATTGAAATCGCAATATTTCCTTGCAGACCCATCTCCTTTGTCTTTGGTCCATGGTCATAACTAATCATCAGAACTACTGCAATTGCATAGATGATAATTGTCGCCCACCACAATTCAAAATCCATACTGAAATAGATTGCAATTGCCAAGCATAGGATGCTCAATGACCAAAGAAGTCGACTGAAGTTAGAAGCGGACTGAAGGCTCATTTGTCCAGATGGAAGTGGTCGGTTTGGATGAGCCAATTTATCAATTTCATAGTCCTTGATATCATTCATCACATTGCCTGCACCGATAAATAATAGGACGGCAATTGTTTGCAGTGAAATAATGAGTAATTCATCAACAAACTCTCCTTGCAATGTGAATGCTGCACCTAAGGGTACTGTAATTGCTCCAAGAACTAAATTCTTAGGCCTCATTAGGTCAAGCCAGGCTACCATTGAGTTGCCCTATGACTAGAGGTCTTTGACTGATTCGCTCTCAAGACGCAGCAATTGACCAAATACAGACTCTCATTCTAAATCCACCAATATCAGTTCCTTCATCAAATCCTGTTTTGATAAATCGACTATCTCTTGCCAGAACATTGCCAAGTTGGTTCATCGTTGCGCCCCAGCGGAATCTTTGATTGAGATGATCCAAAATGTCTGTAGTATTTGCTTCTCCTACTTCACCAAGGAAACACACAATTTCACGTCTTAGTCTCTGAGTCTTACTCATCAAGCCTCACCTCGTAGTAGTTGCACTCTTCGCGTTAAGGAACGTATTGTCGATGATGTCATTGCACTTCCTAAAGGAGCTCCAGGTCTGTGCCATGATTGCCAACCGAGTTGAGAAACCTTTTCCGGTAATTTCCCCGTACTATGTGCTAGTTTGGTCGTACTCTTGCTGGCCCAACTAGGTGTTGCTATTGTTGAACCACTTGCTGTAAAGTCCTTGAAGGACAAATTGTTTAGGTTGTCTGCATCTTGTTGCATAACCCATACTCTTTGCCGGTTGTATATCAACAAAGTAAGCACCCTCTAAACTAAAAGTAAAGTGATTAATTATCGCAGTGAACTCTTTTTCACTTTCACTATTAACGAAAAGTGAAGCGTTATTCCATATTTCAAAGAAATTGGTTGTGGTCTTTGAACAGTTAATTGTCAACAGTCTTTCAGGCCATTATTGCAAAGGGTGACGGCTAAATATAGGGGGTTGGTGGGTCGGTTTACATTTGCTCGTATAGTGTAGTGGCCCATCATGAAGGATTCTCATTCCTTCGACCCGGATTCAAATTCCGGTACGAGCATTTTACTCTAAAAAGCGTACTGCGTTAGAGTATTTAGCCCTAAAAAAAAGGCGCATTTCATTTTCAACTTGTATCTCAAAAGACCAAAACGTTAGTTGCGATTATTTTCGCAAGTATCTCCAATATGATCACTATTGGTTCCATCCGGGCACGTGGTAGTT
>JANXHP010000012.1 GCA_024958795.1 Candidatus Poseidoniaceae archaeon
ATTCATTACTTCACACATTACAAGAAAACCGTTGTATCGTTGTGGGTCTGGATAAATTGCTACTGGCTTTAGTAAGCAGTCGGATGAATTTCCTTCTGCTTGTTTTGTTGAGGAGCCATCAAAATTCCACATTGGGCATTCTTCAAGTGTTCCTTCGAAATCTGAACGCACCAAAGTTTTGCTACGCATATTCTGTGTCGGGTTATATCCATCAAGCCAGATGTATTCCAATTTTGCTTTGTCTACCATAGGTATCAAACACTTGGCTAGCGAGACGGTATATCAAACATACGCTCAATATTCTTGGAATACAGTGAGTCTTATCTATATTATTTTCATAATATTTTACTCATTTGAATATTATTTCACTAAATTATTATTTATTTAATTATGCAAATGATAACTAATTTTGACTCAATTTTTCAATTGATTAATTCTAGACGTTTGAAAATAATATCGTTCAAATAATGCGCCGAATTGCGGTGAACTAATTTGCTTTGACCGGTTGCCACAACATATGGAGATTCCTAGTGGCAAGCAATTGAAGCGTTGTCGGAAATCTTTAGGTTTGACTCAATCGAAACTATCGGAACTTTGTGGAGTCGGTCAATCTGTTATCGCCAAGGTTGAGAATGAAAGTGTTGATGCACGCGCTTCGACTTTGAAGAAAATTGTAGACGCATTGAATCGGTTGGAATATCCAGACCAACCACATACTGTTAGCGATATTATGGTTGAAGAATTGATTGCTCTTTCAGCAGAGGATACTATCCAAAGTGCAATTGACAAAATGATTGGCGGTAGTGTTTCACAATTGCCCGTAGTTTCGAGCAGGGGCTCTCCAATCGGTCTGATTTCTGAGGCGAGTTTGCTGACTCATGGTGCACAAACAACCGGTTCTGTGCGAAGCGTTATGCAAGCAAATGCTGTTGTGATCAATCATGACCTTTCCATCACTGAGGCGAGAGAGTTGCTGACTTCTGAAGAAGCTTTATTGGTAACAAAAAATGGTCGGTTAATCGGTTTGGTTTCGAGGATTGATATGGTGCGGGCATTGCGTAATGTTCCTAATTAAGCGGCATTGTTCGCAGCATCTTCGCCTTGTGGCGTAATTAGCATTGTACTATCATCGCGAGAAATATGTGAGATTGAAAGTGTTCCACCATTTACCGTAACTGGGCATAAAAGCCCACATGCTGGAGCGAGATAATCTTCTCCTGTTTCAGTCATTACCAATTTTATTCCGTGCCCTGCTGGCAATATTGCATCAATCGCTTGGAATTCCATCAGCATCGTTAAACTCTGTAATGGTAGCACGGTTGTTGGCTCACTTCCACCTTGATAATAGCGAATGTCCATAGTTGCATGGCCGATTCTTAATCCGCTTTCAGCATCTTGCATTTCGACAAAAATTTGGCCCCCATCCATCGCAGCTGTTACATCTAAGTGCAGAGTCAATAATCCTGAAATCAAAGTATCAAATTGTTCATCCATTGCCCCACATTCAATGGTCACAGTAGATAATCCTCCACCAATAACCGACAAGCCCCCGACACGCGTTCCTGTTTGACTGCATTCAGAGAGGTCTAAAGCCGTCCATTCGGCATCCAATGGAGGCCATGTTTCTTCAATCCGCCATTGGCCATCATTTCGTTGAATTTGAGCAACTAAATCTGGTTTTGGACCTATCCCTTTGAGATAATATTCAAACCATTCAAACAAATCTTGAGCCCAGTCCCAGCGAGTCATGTTGTGAATTGCTTCACCACCATAGCCTGAATCTTGGGTATTATGTTTACTCCATTGATCTGGATAATTATGTTCCCATTGACCGAGCATTCCTCGCACTTCAAATCCTTGGTCCCTGAATTGTTGATACCAGGGGAATACTTGGTGAGGATCAACGTTCCAATCCTGCATCCCTTGTACCCAATAAACGCTACCTTGATAGTTATTTATTGCCTTAGAAATATGCTCTCTTTCCTCATAATAATTTGACATATAAGGGTCCAATTCCCCCATGCCATAAGTTACTGGCCCTGCAAAGAATCCTTCAACTATATCGGGACAAATATTGTCCATGTCTTCTGCATTATAGTCTACAGTACTTGAAAAATAATTCATGTGCATTACTTGGCTTCTTGCCTCCGCGCTTCCATTTTTGTATAACAGGGGGTGTAATCCGGTAGTTCCTGAAATTGGCACTATTGTCGCTAGGTAGTCACTACCGTGAACTGCTGCTTCCCATTGGGTTGCACCTTCGTATGATTTCCCATATAGACCAACTTTGCCATTTGACCAATTTTGTGACCCTAGCCATTCTACTGCTTGGTGGATGCCCCATCCTTCCCCCTCTCCACGATAATCAAAACAGCCGCTTGATTCCTCTGTTCCAAAAACAGATACTTGGGCAAATGCATAGCCGTGTGGAATGAAATTATCGTAAATAAATTCGCCGCGTCCTGCGCCCACAACGTTTGTTGCTCCCGACTCCGAACCTTGTTGGCCGTATGAAAAATATGGACTGATTACTGCAATAATGGGAACTTGTTCACCCATTTCGGTATTAGAAGGTAGCCAATAAGAAAGATGGATGTTTGAAGATGAGGGGCCTGTTTCCCAGACCTCTGAGGTATCGACTTCAAAGGTTGCCTCTTGAACTTCTAAGGCATGGTATGGCCCTGGCTGAAGGGTGTAAGAATAGCTATCAGTCCAATTCCAATCAAGATTATGTCGTTGCCAAATTGAAGGATACATTCCTTCTTTGTCATCGTTGATGGCATCTGATAGATCTCCCCCAAAACATCCTGCTAACGGCCCCAATAGAACCAGCGAGACCAGCAGATAGGCGATGCGCATCATTTTGTCCTGTAAAGCGGCTTTCATCAATGTGATGCAACAATTTCAACCTGTAAACTATTCAACTATTGCCGCGAAGGCGTTGCATGGTCGTGTTAGTAACAGGGGCTGCCGGTTTCATCGGCAGCCACGTAGTTGCGCAATTATTGCAATCTGGTACGCAAGTTCGAGCAACTGTTCGAAACCTAGCCAATGCTACATTTCTCAATTCTCTTCCTGTTTCTGAAGGAAGTTCGCTTCAAATTGTTACAATGGACCTTCTTGATTTTGCAACAGTTCGTAGTGCTGTCTCCGATTGTAAGGATGTTATACACTGTGCCGCGTCACTCTATGTGGGGGCAAAAAATCCCCAGCGAGATGTTGTAGATCCAAGTATTGAAGGGACTGCAAATTTGGTTAAAGCGTTACAACAAGCTGGCGTTGTTGAAAGAATCGTTCACACCTCTTCTGTGGCTGCAATAAGAAGGACTTCGCATGAAAATGGCACAATCTTTTCTGTTGACGATTGGTGTGATGATGCGACAGTTAAATCCAATCCCTATGGCCTTGCAAAAGCCGGTGCAGAAAAAGTCATGCGACAATGGGTTGGGGGTTTGGAAGGTGAAAATAAGCCTCGACTAATCACAATTCATCCATCAGTAGTTTTTGGGCCGATATTTTCGCCAAGGCATAAGGAGGGTTCAATGTCATATCTGAAACATTTTACCTCCGGTCCACCATTTGTTTTGAAATTAAACATCAATTTTGTTGATGTCAGGGATGTTGCAACCGCTCATATTAATGCGTTAACAAATGGTATTGATGGTGCCCGATATCTCCTCCATAATCACTCGATGTGGATGCAGGAGATTGGAACAGAATTAAGGGAATTGAAACCGAAGAGGAAATGGGCAACAAGGAAACTACCATCCATTTTCGCCTATATATTAGCCATAGTTCATCCAAAACTTTCTGTTAAACAATTACGGGGAAACATTGGTGTAAAAATCGGATATGATGTTGGAAATGTTGCCGAAGAGCTTGGTTTTGTTTTCACAGATTATCAAAAGACCCTAGTAGATTCAATAGATTCTATTAGCCAATAAAGCAAGTCATTTGGCCGCAAGGATTGAGGATGAAGAGTCGCTGGCCTGTAATATGGAAGCGCCACAGGTGTGGGGGAAAAGGTGGCAAGAGAGTTCTTTGCCAATGGCCAAACGCTACATGGAAGTGGCTTGCAGAAAGCAAAGTTTGGTCTGTTTAGCAGCAGATAGGTCAACGATGGCTGGCCTCAATCAATTGATTGATGAAGTTGGCCAGCATATTGCTGCTCTGAAAACACATGTCGACTTGATAGATGACTGGACTGCTGAATCTTGGGCTGCCTTTTGTACAAAGGCTCAAACATCTGACTTACTTATTTTTGAGGATAGAAAATTTGCGGATATTGGTAAAATTTCTCGCAACCAAATGGCCGGAATATACGATATCCGTTCATGGGCTGATTTGGTTACTGCCCACCTAATTTCAGGGCCTGACATCGTCGATGGGCTTCAGGCCGGTTGGACTGATGTTAACCGGCATGGTGGAGTATTGTTATTGGCTCAAATGTCCTCTCGTGGCAATTTATTAAGCCCTCAATATACTACTCTAGTTGTAGAAAAAGGAAAGGCCCATGATGGTGTATTTGGGTTCATTGGTAATGGTTCAAGGCCTAATGAATTGAGAGATTTGCGGAAAGCCGTTGGTGAAGGAAAAATGATCTGGACGCCGGGGGTAAATCTTGTAGTTGGTGATGGAGAAATGGGCCAACGCTATGGCGACCCTGCTCAAGCAGTAGCTGCCGGTTCTGATTGCATTATCGTCGGCTCTGGAATTCATAAAGCAGAAAATCCTGCGCAAGAGGCTGCTAAGTATGCTGCAGTTTCATGGCAAGCATTACAAATGCGCTGAATTAGATAAGTTGAATTGTTAACAACTTCTGCAATCGCATGGGGCGAATAATGATTGGCGATTTGCTATTGATTGTGCTATCATTAGCATTACCAACGGCTGTTATATGGTGGGCAATGAAATCGCACCGGTCAATAAACAATAAAATCCAACAAGGAGATATTTCGCTTCTAATGGATTCTGGATTCAATATTAAAAGAATTACTGAGGGGCCTCCGGGCACACAGATTTATGATGATGCTACAATAATTCCTGCTCAACAAAATAAGTATTAATGTCAATATCAACCTTCACCTTGAATACAAATACTCATTTGGCCAGTTCATGGAGGAAAGGGTTGAGAGTTGGCTTCCTCATCTTCTTGGCTTCATATTACCGATTATTACAATCGTTGGAGTATTCTTGGGTGGATGGTGGTCTGCGAGTGGATTGGTTTGGGCTTTGGGTATTGGCCCAATCATAGATTTCTTTTCTCCAGAAGGCGTTCCAACTAGGAAAGATGGTTTTTCAACAACCCCTTGGAATATGTTGTTATTCGGGCATAGTATTGCCGCCATTGCGGCAATCTCTATACTATTATATCGGGCGCAATTAGATGGAATGGTAGCGACAACAATTGCTGCTGCAATCTCGGTTGGACTTGTTAGCGGCGTTTCGGGGATTATCAATGCGCATGAACAAGGTCATAGGAGAAAGGGATCACTAATTTGGCGTATGGCTCGACTCAATTTGTTGTGGGTGATGTATATGCATTTTACAACAGAGCATAACCACGGACATCACCGACATTATGCAACTGAATTAGACCCTGCTTCTTCACCAAAAGGCAGAGGTTTATGGATACAAATTATTAGAACAATACCGTTGCAATTTATTTCAGCATGGAAGACTCATTCAGATAAAGGAAGAAAGGGGATAAAAAATCCGATTTTGCATGGCTTGTTGATTCAAATTACATTTGTAACTGGACTATGGTTTGGGCTTGGGCTTGATGCTGTATTAGCATTTTTGCTTTCGGCTGGATTTGCAATAATATTGCTAGAATTTGTCAATTATGTGCAGCACTATGGGCTACGCGTAGAAGATGGAGGCAAACAGACAGTTATGCATTCTTGGGAGAGTCGAAAGTTGTGGTCTCGTTGGACGTTGATGGAATTGCCGCTCCATCCTGCTCATCATCTAAAAGCCAGTGAACCGATGTGGAATCTTCGTGGCCACCAAACCGCTCCGCAACTCCCTCACGGTTACTATGTGTGCTTTTGGTTAGTGATTATCCCCCCATTATGGAAGGCTGTAATGGATAAACGAATTCCTTGATTTGAAATCAAAAGAGTGGTGAATTCATCACTATTGTTTGGTAATACCAATAGCCTCCAGCACTAGCTAAAACTACCAATAATAATAGCATCTTTTTCAGACCCTTTATCTTGCGATTTGGTTTCTCACTACCCGATTCAACAGCCACAACTGGCGTTGCTAACGGAGGTAGTGTCAAAGAAGGTAATGTCCCATCTGCGTTTGGCATTGGCAGAGGCGGTAGCCCTGGTAATGGCATTGGCCCTGAATCTTCTTCGGGTTTGATACGGTCTTCTGGATATAGGCTATCTAAATCTGCTAAACCTGGTGCTTCTGGAATTGGTCCAAGTACGGTATCCCAAATCGCATCAAGGTCAGAGCCTGTGACTGGTTTCTGCAACCAAGCGACCGCCCCAGCAGAATATGCTGCATCTGCTGCCAATTTCGCTTGGCGCCTTGGTGCAACAAAAATTATCCTCTCTTCACCACCATGTTCTCTAATTTCCAAAGCGGCAATGTGGCCGTCTAGTGATGGAATGTCTAGGGATAAAACGACTAATTCAGGATCTAGGCGAATGTATTCATCAACCGCTTTATCGCCATCTTCACATACTTCAATCTTGAATTCCTTAACCTTGAAAATATTGCTCAATCTAGAAATTGACATTGGATTGTTATCAACGATGAGAACGGTCGGAGTAGCTTCTCCATCTGCCTCGGTCACATACGCCATATTACTCACGCTACCATTCTTGCACATCAATCATGCGATGAAAATTGTTCATTCCTCTTCTTCTTGCGACCCAGTCAAATCTTCCACAGGACCTTGTTGCGGATTTGCAAAAGTATCTCGAATAGCATCGGATTGGTTTTGCTCTTCTTGCATTTTCCTATGGTTAGCTGGTGCTTTCATGAATTGTAATTGTAATTCTGAAACTACTCCCTTCAATAATGAAGTTTCAACATCTTGTAAATTTCCTTTGGTTTTATTCTGTAACATTCGTAACAAATCAATCGCTTCTTTGGCTTCAGATATATTGTAATGGATATTGCCTTCAGTATCTGGCAATTGCCCCATATGCAATAATGCTGAGCGTTGGAAAAGGTGTACTAATTGAAAAAATCGAGCCGTTTCATCGTCGTGAAATATCTCCGCCATGTTTGCTCCTTTGCATAGGAGGTTTTTGTCCTCATCGCTTGTTAGTCCAAATTATTCATTCAAATAACTGATTGAGCAACCACGTTGGTTCAAATTGCAAAAGGTCATCATACCCTTGGCCAATACCTGCGAATACTATTGGTCGTCCTGTTGCAAAGGCGATAGAAAGTCCTGCACCACCTTTTGCATCGGTATCCATTTTTGTTAATACTGCGCCATCAAATTTCATTATCTCTTGAAACATTTTGGCTTGATCTACTGCATCGTTACCTGCTAATGCATCGCCAACGAATAATGTAAGATGGGGATTAGCAATTCTTCTAACTTTGTTCAATTCTTTCATTAGATTTGTTTTGTTCTGCATCCGCCCTGCAGTATCAACTAATACAACGTCAATCTTTTTTGCCTTGGCTGAATCTATGGCATCTCTTACCACTGCTGCTGCATCTCCACCGCGTTGGCTTGAGATACAACGAATTCCTAGATTTTCACAATGAGATTCTAATTGCTGAATCGCGCCCGCCCTAAATGTGTCTCCTGCTGCAGCGATTACCGATAAGCCGCGTGATTGTAATCTGTGGGCAATCTTTGCTGCCGTAGTTGTCTTTCCAGTACCATTAACTCCAACCATCATTATGACAACGGGTAAATCGCCTTTGTCAACATAGGCTTGTACTGAAGCATCAAAATCCCAATAACCTGCTGCAAGAAGATTTTGAAGTGCTCGTTTTAGTGAAGCTTCTAACACTTTGGAAAGGTCTGCTCCTTTACGTAATCTTGCCCCAACTAGGGTATTGCGTAATGCATCTATTATCGCAGTAACTGCATCCGAGGAAATATCAGACTCTAGCAGAACCCATTCTAATTCTTCCAGTAACGTATCAAGTACATCTCCGGCCTTGATAACCCGTCCGCCTTGTTCAACAACTCCTCCACCAAGTTCAACTTCGACCTTGCTACCAATTTCTGTTTCAATTGTTGCTGATTTGGAAGAGCCTTTTGGTGCTGATTCAACACTGACTAATTTTCTTCCTGTAGTTGTACGCATCATTGCTAAATCAACACGAGAACCTTGAGGTCTTGCCTGTTCAACACCGCCTCGCTTTTTCATTTGTTTATGGCGTGCTTTTTCGGCTTTCTGCTCGGCTTTTTTTTGTCGATCAAGTAATTTCCTTTGCGCTTTAGTCAATTCAACAGGTAAAGCAATCTCTTCTTCATCATCAAAATCATCCCAGTCATCATCTTCGCCTGCAGATTCAACCTCATTATCTTCATCAAGGTCGTCCCAGTCCTCTTCTTCAATATTATCAACTTCATCTTCAGCGATTACTTCCGGAGACGATTGTGTTTGTACCTGTTGTGCAGACTGTAGGGCTTGTTGGGCTTCTTCAGAATCTTCATCGGCGGATAGTGCCTCTGTATCAGTTACCTCAGCAACCTTCCTAAATCTGTCAAATAATCCCATGTAAATTCCTCAGTCATCTAATGTTAATTCATTGCCAAACATTCCGCTACGGCGCTTTCCACTGCGCCGAGTTGTTTGTTGAGTGGGTTGTTCTTCTTCAGTCTGTAATGCCAATTCATCTTGCTCGTCTGAAGGTTTTATTGATAATTTATTTGGTGCAACTTCTGACTTCATAGCCATTGCCATCTGATTAAATTGTTCTGCCGCTTCTCCTATCTTAACTTCCAGTGCTTGAGCCTGAGTTTGTAATTCATCGCGAAGGTGGGTGATGTCGTCTTTACGCTGTTGAGTAATTTCAATCGCTTGGCTCCATGGCTTTTCTCCAAAAATGCCACTACCCAAATCTATCATTGCCAATCCTTCTTGTGACCCCTCGTGATTGTATGGTAATGTAACTCCAGAGCCAATAGAGAGGTGGGCACTAGCGCTTCCCTTGGCCGCTACTTTGACCAATTCATTGAGTGTGCCCAAGGTGATGTCGTGTTCATTGATGACTTCTTCCACTTTGATTATCTGCTTTTCCACTTCGTCGAAACTAGCCTTAGTAACCTCGACGATGCGGGCTAAATTTTGCAGTTCTTCCCGTGTGGCCATCTGCGCTCATCCCCTCGTATGTTGTCGAGGTTGAAAAACCGGCGCTGCCGGTCAACCTCACTCTTCTTCTCTAGCGATTGGTCCACCAGCCGCCGCAATTTGCTCGCGGAAGTGGTTTAGAATACGTGCTTCCTTTGATATTCTTGGATCAATTTCTGCAACTGATTCGATGGTGATAGCACGACGGTTTGCCTTGTGGCGTGAGCCCATAATTGAATACGCACGGTGTTCAGCATCGGCTTCATCATTCGCTGGTATATCAATAGAAAATCCTTGGCGCATACGTCCGAAGGGGACGATTCCTGAAATTCGATAGGCCTTCATAAATGGGGCGACTTGCAAACCCGCTTTAAGCGCTATGGCGCGGCTTATCGGTTGCATATAGGGGTGAGATTGACAAGGTTTGAGGTTTTGACAGTGTTTATGCGGCCGGTATTTTTGTTATTGCTGGTATTGCTAATGCCGCTTTCCACTGCATTCCTAACGGTTAATGTTGAGTCCCCGTCTAGTGTTGTTGAAGGTGAAGAAATTGAGATTACTCTTGAAGAGGGTTATTGGACTCAAGCAAATTGGAATGAGTTGAAAAATAATGGCGTATCCCCCCTAAGAGTCATTTCTCCTTCAACCCTATTAGCTTGGAGTGATTTAGAAGAAATCGTTTTGGATTTGCCTGTTGAAATCGTTGAGGCTCAATCTGCACAATACAAAGCAGGGTTGGATGGTTTACAGCCTAGAGACGGAGATGTACTTCGGTTGGTATTAGAACCTAGATTGCCTGAAATGGCTGCGCAACAACTGTCCCAACAATTGGCATTCTTTTCTATTGAAATGGAATTCGACAATGCACTTCTATCCAGCCCAATTCCCTACACGATGATTGTCGAGTGGAATTATGATGATGCTCAGTTATTTTCTCAATTATTAGAAATTGATGGGATTCTATGGATTGAGCCAGTATTGGCAACATATGCTCGTAATACACAATCTGCATCTATTCACCAATATGGTGGGCTTTCAAAAAATCCTGCTTGGGATTTGGGATTGAATGCAAGTGGTGTTGTGGTTGCCATGGCTGATTCGGGCATTGATGCTGATCATTCTTGCTTTAGAAATGCAACTGCAGTTTCGCAATTAGGTTCTGATGGAGAAAATGGAACTGATGCTGAGGGCCTTGCTGGTTTGGAACATCGCAAGTTGCTATTGCTCAATGAAACAATAGATTCTGGAGACACACAGGGGCATTCAGATTATCGGCATGGGACTCATGTTGCTGGTACTTTGTCTTGTTTTGATGTCTATGACTACAGAAATAATACTATTCCGAATACAGGCTCTTCACTAGCGCATGGTAGCACTCTAATCTTCCAAGATGTTGTTTCAAGTGAAGGATGGGTTGTTCCTGATGTAGATTTGTTATTGTATGAGGCTGCGCTTAACGGCGCGGTAATACACTCCGATTCTTGGGGAGATAATTCTGCAGAATATACTGCTCGCTCGGCTGATTTTGATGCTTGGAGTAGAGAACATCCTTGGTCGCTTGCATTCATTGCTCCTGGAAATAATGGTGGAGAAATCTTAGAGCCTGCTAATGCTAGAAATGTTGCTGCAATTGGTGCTTCAATAAAAAATAACCAATCACAACGTTGGGCGGCGAGTGCGCATGGGCCATTACAAGCAGATACTGTTGGCATTTTCGCACTCGCTACTGGTTCACCGGTTCTTTCAGCAAAAGCTGATGGAATTGACGATTCTTACAATGATGAGTTGCGCCTTTCAAGTGGAACTAGTATGGCCACTCCAATGGCAGCAAGCAATGCTGCTGTAATACAACAATTGGTTGAGCAAGGGTGGATTAGGGGTTCGCATGAAAATACTCACAGTGTTTCTGTTGCTGAATTGAGACCAATGTGGGCAGATAATTCTCTCAATACCCAATCCAATTTGTTATTGGGGGATGGTTTTACTCCTTCGGGACCGATGTTGCGAGCATTGATGGCGCTTGCTAGCACTCCTCTGCCTTTGGATGAAAGGAATGGTGGAAATGGCGGTCAGGATTTGAGAAACCCATACGATGGTTTTGGCAGACTAAATCTGTCTCAATTAGTTGATTTTGAGCAATTAGAAAATATGATATCACAAGGTAATGTTTCTCCAACCAGCGATGTTTGGATTCACGACTCCTATCGTTTAGAGCAGTCGCCTCAACAATTATTATCTCTGCGAAATGGATCTCTAAGTCCATTGGAAAATCTAGCAAACAACCCATGGGATGGTGGCGGTGCAGCCGGACCATTCCTTTCAAGCGGAGAAGTTTGGAATCAGCAACTTGCAATTCAACAAGGCCAAGCACTAGATATTACAATGGCATTTCCTTCATCACCTGAGCCATATTTAGTCGATGATATGTTGTTGGTAGTTCGTCTATCAAACGGAATGGTTGCTATATCTGGAAGGGTTAATTCTGATGGGTCTAATACCTTATTTTACGAAAGTGCGGTCAATTATTCAAATGATAGTTCATTTCCACAAAGTAATGAAACAACAATGAAAATTCATTTGGATGCCGAGGATATCATAGATGTTGAATGGATTGAAATCGAAGTTCGGGCCCGATATGTTTCACCTGGTAACTCACCAGGAACCGTTGGCATTGATGGTAACAAAAATGGATTTTCTATTGCTGCCAAGGGAGTCTTGAGAGATTATGATGGATGGTTAGATGGGGATGGGGATGGGATTGTGAATGCGGTAGATTTGTGTCCTATCGAAAATGCAAGTGGCTTTGATATTGATTTGGATGGATGCCTTGATGATTCGGATGGAGATACAATAACGGATAATGTCGACTTATGTGTGGATGAAGATGCAAGTGGCTTTGATATTGATTTGGATGGTTGTATTGATGATTCGGATGGTGATTCCGTTAAGGATAATGTAGACCTATGTCATACAGAAATAATCAACAGTAGTTGGCCTGTAATGCAAAATGGCTGTAGGCCAATAGATGAATCCCCCCAGATTACCATTATTACTGAATTAGAAAATGGAAGTGTGTGGGAAGATATAATGTTGGTTCGTTGGGTAGTGCAAGATCCTGATGATGATCCAATAAGTACGGGCGTTAAACTAATGATATTCGAAAATAATTCAAGTGTAAATTCTTCAGAATTAATACGTTGTGTTCCCGCGTTGATGGTAAATAGTACTGATGACTTTTTTTGTATTTGGGTGATTCCAAATAACCTTCCTTCATACGATATTAATGAACGACAATTACATCTTGAGTTCTTCGCTTATAGTTTGAATCAATCACCAGCTGCCAACAATGAGTTGATAACAAAAACGAGTGGGAACACTTTCACCTCATCGTGGCATAACGCTTCATCGGATGACTATTCCAATCCTTCGATATCGAATGAAAATGAAATAGCAAAACAAAAGATGATTTTGATGATGGGGATTCTAGGATTGGTCGGGAGTTTGGTTTGTATGGTAGTGGTTGCGAAAAGTCATCTTCAGAATGCCTCTAAAACTGCATTTTCCGAAGATAATGAAGGGGGGCTTGCCCCAATTGACGATGGTGCGGCGTAAGGATTCCGTTTTCGTGGCACTGCGTGCCTTTTCAAGCCCCTTGGTTAGAATCTTTCTTCTTCTTTACGAAGGTGAACCTTGAAGGGTAGTGGCATCCTCGGCGGTGTGTCCGCAACGCGGAAGGTGAAGAAATATGGGAGAAAGACTCTACGTAGGAATCGATTTGGGAACATACCAATCAACAATAGCGTCAAGTGCTGGTGCAAGCCACACAATTGAAACTGTTGTTGGACGACCGAAAGACCCAGTTGCACGCAACTTCCTCGGACGCGATGTCCTTTTCGGAAACGATGCTTTGAAGAATAAATTAGCTTGTAATATCTACCGCCCAATGGCTGCTGGTGTTGCTCAAGATGATGATGCAAACCTCGCTGCTGCTAAGGCATTCGTTTCTCATCTATTGGAAACAGTAGACCCTGAAGAATTTGATGAAGTGTTCGGAGTAATTTGCTCACCATCTCACGTTTCATTCACTGACAAGTCCAACCTAGTTGCAACACTTCGTGGACAAGTTAACGCTATCATGGTTGTAACAGAACCATTCGCAACTGCTTTTGGAATTGAAGAAATCGCTGGTTCAATCGTTGTTGACATCGGCGCTGGAACAACTGATATCGCACGCATTTACGGAACATTCCCAACCGAAGAAGATCAAATCACCCTTCAAGAAGCTGGAGATTGGTTAGATGAGGGACTAATGGACCTCATCAAGAAGAAGTACACTGGTGCTCAAGTAACCAAGGATATGGTTCGTCGCTGGAAGGAAGAAGTTTCCTATGTTGGTGGAGAACCTCGTGAAGCAATTGTAGAACTTTCTGTTGAAGGTAAGAAACAAGTTGTCGATATCGGTGACCTTGTTCAAGAAGCATGCGAATTAATTATTCCAAAGATTGGAAATGGTATCAAGCAAATCGTTGCTGGCGCTGACCCTGAATACCAACCAATTCTTCGTAACAATGTCATCATCTCTGGTGGCGGCTCTCTAATTGATGGATTGGCTGCACGTGTTGCTGACGAAATCTCCGATATTGGTGATGTAAATGTATGGTGTGTTGAAGACCCAATTGACAAGGTTGCTACTGGTGCTTTGTCACTTGCGGGACAAATGCCTGATGAAATGTTCACATCAATTAACTGAAATCGGTAGTTTGGTTATTTGTAAAGGGGTGCCAAATCACCCCTCAAACACCTGATTCTATTGGCAAAGTTCAAGAGTGGTTGAGCGGCGATTGCCCATTGTATGACGCTCGGGACTTCAACAACTGGTGGCATCGGACGAATCGGTGACGCTTCTGGAGATGAACGGGCTGTGCTTGAGGGGATGCTTCGCGGCTATCCTCAGGACCAATTAGTAGAAGAGGTTCTCATCGCTTGGCAAGAACTTGCTGGACGCAATGATGAATTGGTTTCTGTTAAGCAAAGAATACGTGTTTTAGAACTGGATTTGGCTGAACGAGAGGATTTGGTTGCGCCTGAGATTGCACGACTAAATGAGGCTGAGACTGAACTTCAGGGTCTTGAAGCAAAAAATGTTCACCTTTCGCGTGTTCTCGCTGACACTCAAGCGGAATTGGCAAGTCAACAATCCTCACTTTCTCAGGAAGAAAGGGCGGCAATGCAAACTGAAGTTGCCCAATTACGAACTCTATCGACTGATCAGGACGAGGTTATCGGTGAAATGGAAGGGCGTATTTCTCAAATGGTTGAGGCTTTAGAAAGAGCTGCTGAGGCCGGGTTAACTTCGGTAACTGC
>JANXHP010000106.1 GCA_024958795.1 Candidatus Poseidoniaceae archaeon
AGCACTATCAGCGAGTTTCTATGCCAATTCATTTATTGAAAATGGGCAAGACCGATATGATTTGTCACGTTTGGCAACATCCCTGGACCCTACTGGAGGCGGGCATGCAAATGCTTGTGGTTGTCGCGTTTCGCCCGCTGGAATAGAGAGCGATATGCAACATTGGATAGATATTTGGACAAAAAGAGACTCTCTACTAAAAATCTAATTTATTGAATAAATTTTGTTGGGCTAACTTTTATGATGTAGTCCAACTCAGTGGACTCCATGAAGCAGTCCCAACGAACAGTTTCCGTCGTCATTTTGGCGACATTATTAGCCTTATCCGTCGTACCACAAGGTGCCATGGCTTCAACCCCGACAAATGTAGTTTCATATGGAATAGAATATGATTGGTCAAACTTAGATGGAGACATCGAAGGATTCACTGACTTAGATTTCAATGACATTCTTAGAGATGTAATGGATGCTGCAACGTCCGCAGGATTTGATCTCATCGTTGCAGAAATTACAACAGGTGCATCAAATATGTACGTGTTATCAGAAGAAGACCATACTGCGCAAACCGTCAATGGATATAGTGGAGATGTTTGGTCAAGAACAACAGATCTAACAATTAGGCATGGAATGTTAGCAGATTCAGCATTGTATACACAATGGAATGAGACAACCTTTGGCTCTCCGGACACTACTGGATTTGATATAGAAGCAAGTTATGATATTGATAACACATTTACAGTAGATGCATTATATGTTGAATATTTTGATGACACCACTGGTGAATTGGTTGGTGCAGATTTGGATTTCGCAGTAAATGCAGGAATGGGTGCTGAATTTACAGTCCTCGCTGAAATTGAAGGTGGTGGAGAACTTCTTGATATTGACTTTGGAATCAGTGCAAGCGCAGATATTGGCCTAGACTCTTCTCATACAGAATGGAGATTAAATGAAGGTAGTGAGTTATACTCTATTGTTTCAACTCAAAGTAATACTGACTGGGAATGTGTTGAAACAGGCTCAACAGAATTGTGGGCTGATGTTAACGATGAATGTGGTGAAATGGATGGAACTTATTCCGCTTCAATGAATTATGCATTTGATTTGTCAGGTATTCCAACAGAAGAATTTGGAATGGCTGCAGGCGAATTTGATTTCAGTCTTTCAGACACCCTATCCAATTCAGGAGTCTTTGAGATCACAGAATCTGATTTGGCATATAGTGGCATGTATTTTGATATGAGCGACTCAATTTCAGTTGATTTAGGAGATGGCAGTTCAACGACTGTTAGATTCTGTAACAGTTGCGGTCCAGCAAATCCATTGATGTTTTGGATGATGGGCCATGTTCTTGAAGCTTCAATGTCAGAGACACTAGAAACATTTGGTGAAGATATTGCTGATGAAATGGACATGGAACTAGGAGAACTAAACCCTTGGGGATTAGCCGAATCAAATAGCGGCGACCCATATGACCCGTACGAAGGCATGTATCTTTGTGACAATGGAAACTATGTTTACGATTGGGTAGTTAACGATGGCTGGGATGATTGTGGAGATAATTCTGATGAAGATGTTTTGCTTGGTTACCCATGGTTTAATTATGATAGTGGCGCTGATGATCTAGGATATGGGATTAATTTTGATAATTTAATAGCTAGCCCAAACTTCATTTGTGGAGATGGCTCAACCATTAACTTTGATTGGGTAAATGATGACTACGCCGACTGTCCTGACGGTGCGGATGAACAATGGCTGGACATGAACACACCTGCTAACACCGCTGACGATTGTCAAGTTTGGGATACCGGTGCATCTTGTGTCGGTTCAGAAGTAAATTGGTTTGATTGCCAAGATGGATCTGAACCTTGGATACATCAAGTAAATGATGGCACTAGTGATTGTTACGATGGTGATGATGAAGGAATTGTTTATTCAGTTGAAATAATTGTTACAGATTATAATGGAAACATTGTCACTAGTTTGCTCGAAGATGTGACTGCTTCCGATAACTCCGCTTATACTTCCCTTATGCCTGCAGGACTTTCTTCTACATCAGGTATTTGTTTGGACATCACACTTGAAGATGTATATGGTAATACAGAATCCACGTACAATTATTGTGAGCATATTGGAATGTATGTTTATCGTATCGATGCATATGATGGAGAAGGTTTGAGTGTTGAAACTGGAATTCATATTGAAGATACTTATGGTAGTACAGGATACACAGCTGAGATTTCAGTAATGGAAGTAGGTTCTACCACTGCAACAGACTCTGTCACTCACGCGATTGATGGTAATGATTGGAGTGCATATTTCGATGACAATTTGGCAGTTACAGCAGAAGGAGATTATGTAGTTGTAGTAGATATTTATGATACTGGGGCTCTATATTCTTCAGAAACGTCAGACGAATTTTCCGTAGAAGACGAACCTCAACCAAGTCAGAAATTGATGGATATTGGAGATGCTTTTGCAAATTCTAATATTGAAAGTGTACTGGAATCATTTGGTCAGAATATGGAGCAAGTATTTGAGGACTTAGAGCCAAGTGAAACCTTCCCTTACGATGATGGTAAAGGAGTATTCCTATGGAGTAATGAACATGCTACAATTGTTGGACTTGGAGTATATGTTCACGATGAAACAGCAAATGAATGGCAAACAATGTTTGGACCTACAACTGCTGCAATGGACAACCCACCAACAATTCCTGTAAGCATCAACTATGTTACTGGACAAGGTGCAGTAGATGCTTCAACGACTGCGTCAGGACAAACTACTCTTGCAGAAATTGTTGATGTCAGCACTCATGACACTGCGGATTTAGAACAGGAACTAATTGATGCTGGAATTGACCCAGCAGATCTAGGACTTGGTAATGAAGGTCCAGGACAATCAACTACGCCTCCAACAGCAGAAGAACTCGTAGATGAAGGCGGATTATTGCCATTCATCTCACCGGCAGCAGCAATGACTGTGACAATTCTAGCAGGATTGATAGCAGCAGTACGCAACCGAGAAGAGGAATAATTCTAACGAATTGTTGATTTTGCGACTTAGGTAGGAAGGGGAATATGTCATTACGACAACCCCCTTCCAACCTTAGTAGTTGGATTAGGGTCTTTGTTGCAGCATTCATAGCTTTGCATATTGCCCAATCAGCATGGTTAGTTGTGGAATTTGATGGAGCATATACTGAAGGTAGGCCGGCTCCTACTGAATTTCATGCTCTAATTGCGATGGATAAGGACCAAATGCTAATCGATGTTGATATTGAAAAAGCAACAGCATTTTTGCTATATACCTATACAAGGAACTCTTCTGTTGATGGTACTGAGACATCTACAGCGCAAGAAAGCACTGCATCAGGTGAAGATACCAATTATTTGGAAAATAGTAAATCTATAACGCTTCTATTCTTATTATTGATGGTATTGAGTGAAATTCTAATAATGATAAATCTTCGTTTTGCTATACAAATAAGAGCATCTGTATGGGCGATTACATTACTATGTTTTGTATTATTATTGCCAATTTCTTTTATTGCTGATTTAGGAGATGGTGATCAGAATTACTATTCCAATACAGAAGGAATGTCATATGTTCACGAATCTACAAAAACGGATATGGGTTTGTTTCCACTTGGAATTTCGATTGAAATGGAGTATAGTGGTTATGATTTAGGATTGGTTGCTGCGGAAAATCATAGTGCAGTAATTGAGAGTCCACCCGATCCTGGCACAAAGGATGCACAATCATTCATCAAATTCGATTCTATATTTTCTGCAGGTACTGGTAAGAATATCAATTCGTTATTCGTTTTACCACTCACTTGGTTCTTCCTTCCTGCTGGTAATAGCCGAGATGAAAAAACAATTCCATTAACGATTTTAGAAAGTGAATGAAAATCATTCTGATTCTGAATCAGCACTAATTTTGTTTGTTTTTCTCTTAGCAAGGAATGATGGTGTCCACCAATTCCATTTACCCATTAGCCGCATTGTTGCGGGAACGACTAAGGCACGTACTAAGGTAGCATCGATTAGAATCGCTAGCGCAAGTCCAAGTCCGATTTGCTTGAGAATAACGACAGAAGATAACCCGAATGAACCAAAAACGACAATCATGATTGCAGCAGCACCAGTGATTAATCCTCCAGTCTTCTGAAGTCCATTAGCAACAGCTAATGTATTATCGCCAGTCCTTTCCCATTCTTCATGTATCCGGGAAAGCATCAATACTTCGTAATCCATTGAGAGTCCAAATACAATACAGAACATTATTACTGGATTTCCAGAATCAATTGGCTGAGCAGTGAAATTCAGTAATGCTTCACCATAGCCCCATTGGAATACCCAAACCAGCATTCCAAAAGATGCGGAAATTGAAAGAATATTCATCACTATTGCTTTGATTGGGATGATAACACTGCGAACTTGGATGAAAATCAACACTGAAGTTGCAAGGAAAATAAATCCGAGCGCCGTAGGTAGATTGTCAGAAATTGATTTGAGGGTATCAGCATTATATGCAGCAAATCCAGCAACAGCAAGATAATCGTTTTTACCAGATAATTGATCGGTCAAAACATTCCGATTCTCTCTAATATCTTCGACAACATTTCTTGATTCTACACTCGTTTGCTCTCCCTCTAAATTAAGTAAAATAAATGTTATTTCATCACTGACAAAGGAATCTCTAATCAAGTCACGAAGAGCAATTTGATTTTCATCTAAATATTCATTGGGCGTGTTCCAGTAAGAGATTACTTGTGATTCATTCATAGAACTATCAGGCAGACCAATACCGCTTGCGCTACGGACTCTTTCATCACCTATTTGGGTCTTAATATATTGATACTGGGCTCGTAAATTTTCTTCACTAAAAGCATCAGCACCATCCAGTTCAATCACCAAGAATATTTGATTTGATGATTGTTCGGGCCAGATTTCACCCATTATTTCCTTACCAAGACGTGACTCATCATCCGGTGGTAATGCTGACCATGATGAAAGAGAAAACTCAGCATATAGGAATGGAGCGCCTGCCCCTACTAATATTATCAGAACAGGTATGAGAACCTTCCAAGGATGATTCATCACCTTGTTAGCAATATTAGCCCATATGCCCGTTTCCTTAGCCTCTAAATTGAAGGAGAAAGGAATCTTACCCTTGTCAACTCTTTTTCCGAGTATTGACATTACTGCGGGAAGAACGATGGTCGAATATACCATCGCAATAGATACTGCAACGGTTCCGCCGATTCCCAAACTTGGAAGACTAGTATTTTCAAAGAACAACATACCCATCAAACCAACCGCAACAGTAATTCCCGAGAAAAATACCGCCTTACCTGCGGTCGCCGTGCTCATCGCAATCGCAGTTCTAACATCTCTATCATTGGCTAATTCTTCTCTAAAGCGATTTACTAAAAATAGTGAATAATCGATTGAAACTCCAATTCCAATCAAAGTGATAATATTGGTTGCATATTGGGTGACATCAGTTACATTACTCAACCAAATGGTCATTCCCGTGGCAGCAGCAACAGTTGCAACTCCAGCGCTTATTGGTAATAGGGCAGCAACAATTGAACCAAATACTAACCCGAGAATAATCAGGGTGAGAGGTCCCGACACAATTTCAGCCTTGACTAAATCTTCAGTAATCCGATTATCGAATGTCCATTCAATTGCTACCCCATCAGTCTTCCAAGAAACAAACTCTCCGTCTAAAGTCACAGACTCTTGATTTTCATCAAATACTGTTTTGGCGTGAGTTCTATCACCTTCTATGGTAACAATATTTTTTGCAATAAAGCCTCTTTCTGTATATGCAACATTCAAAAAGCGCTCCACTTCTTCAACCTGCCATGAATACAAAATAGTGACATCATCCCGTTTTGAAAAATCATTTAATGAATTGATAATCGATTGCTGCCATTCTGAATCATTATCAGTTAGTGTTGGATGATAGACTAGTAGAATGAAACTATGACCTGCACTACTATTCTCTTGCTTGAACGAATTGGACATCAATTCACTTGCCTGAAGAGATTCAACATTATCTTCGCCAAATGCTTCGGTCCAATTGGCACCCAACCCCATCAGGCTAGTCATTAGGACACAAGAAATGATGCCCAAAACAAGAACTATTTTGTTATGGTCATGGATAAATAATCCAAGTTTGAAAAATGCTCTGTCTTCGAGCATACTCGGGTCAGTGGCACTTTCCATATTTGCAGTTCCGAGTGATTATCTATATCAACGAAGTGCGTCGCTGGTTTAGCGGAATTACCCAAGAACTGCAAATAAATAGAGAAAACCAAGGAAGGCATGTATGAATACCAATGCAATAACCAGATCTGCCATTCTTCCGTGCTTTAGTTTCAAGTTTGAAAAAGAATCACCGTTCTCACGCGCTGTTTTTGTTCTTTTTCCCATTTTTGATAGTTGCCAAAGAATTACAATTCCAATCGGTCCGGTAATTCCATGAATGCTTGTTGGCCAAATTTCTGCCATGAAATCTCCATGAGTTCTCCATCCAGCAATTGCTCTTCCTGCAACAGCTACCAATGCTACAACAATTGCCGCCCATAGCAGTTGTTCTCCCCTTTGTTCATGCATTCTAAGGTGCTCGGCGCGTTCGTCCCCCTTCATTTCATGAGATTTTTTCCTCCAAGAGTATTGCCACCATACCCAAGCCACGAGTCCAGATGCCAAAATGGGGTGCAGTAGCAATGCAATGAGTCTTATAATGTCCAAAACCATTCCCCCATAATACAGGCTACAGTGAATCATCTAGTTTGATTTTGTCTGTATCCATCCACCA
The DNA here is from genome assembly GCA_024958795.1 of Candidatus Poseidoniaceae archaeon. Taxonomy (GTDB): domain Archaea; phylum Thermoplasmatota; class Poseidoniia; order Poseidoniales; family Poseidoniaceae; genus MGIIa-L1. Next base: position 6,835 of record JANXHP010000106.1, read on the forward strand.
ATTTCCGGCGGTGCATTGAAAGACAGGTGGCACTGCGACCACCCCGTAGGGGTGAAGTCTAATGCAGGAAAACCTCATGGGAATTTGTATTGACAAAGCCTTCCAACCTAATGTGTCGAAAAATAAGCGGCAAATTGCTATTTCAAAAATTGCTGAATGGAAGATGCTTGAAAAGCATTTTAGAACATTTGTTTATCTAGCGATTGATGAAGTTGAGCCACCTGCTGTGGATGAGGAAGACAATGCTCCTTCACGTCGTAAGAATTCAACAGGGCGTCGCAATCGTCGCCGCGGTGGACGGGGGGCCTCTTCTTCAGATCCATTAGATTGGATACCTTCACCAGAAGAAGCTCTGCTATCAGATTCAGGAAGTGATTCATATCGCCTTGCTTCTCTATTGGTACATAAAATCCTCAAAAGCGATGACTGGAATGAAGAATGGAATACCACTGAAGCATCTCTCAGAGATTCTTGTTTAGCAAATGGAGTACACCCAGCATGGGTATCAATCGGAGAAAAAACTGGAGTTTTAGGGATATTTGCTGGTTTTCCAAAGGCTAAGGTTGAGGAACAAGTCAGTGCAGAAATAGATATTTCACTTGGACGAATTGATGTTGAAAACACAAATGAATTAACACAGGTATTGGAAACACTAACCAACTCTTCAAATGATGCAGAAACCCATGTAGCCTACCAAAAAGTTGCTAGTCAATTAAAGAACAATAGAACCTTGAAAGTTGATTCAGAATTGCTAGGGCTAACTGGTCCTTCATCAATTATTAGCGTTCTGCTAAATATTGCAAATGGTTCAGATGCGAGTGATTCCTTGAAAGAACTGAGCAAGCAAGATTCACAATTAGCTTCGGAATTTTCAGATTATTTGGCATTGAAAAAAGGCGTTGTCAATGATTGGCAACAAAGCCGTAGTATCACGGGGGATGACTCGCTATCACAAGCACGCCGATTATTTGCATGGCAAAACGCTCCAGCAGATGCTGGCGAGTTAACGAGCGAAGAACTGAGCAATGGCCTTGATATTTTGCGAGAAGGGAAAGCAAAACAATCACAAATTGAAAAGTTACTATGGTGGAGGCTATCTGCTCTACATCGAGAAGGTAAGGGCCAAGATGCTGTAGAGGTGTTAATTTCTTTGCAACTTGAATCCAGTGCAGACCTTAGCACTCTATTGCCACTTATTGCCGATTTACCAGGTGATTCAGCCATTGAATGGTTAAACCATCAAATAAACAATTTAGATGAAATGGCTCTGATACAAATTTCCTCATCTCAAAATATTGATGTAAATTCTAGAAGTTTGGCAATAAAGAAATTGCAGGATTCTAATGGAGAAGCATGGGAACAAGTAATCAACGTAGCAATTCCATTATTCACACAAACAATGGAATTGCGAAGGTTAGCGAACATCATCATCAGTGATGAACTCCTCGCCATTTCCCACCCATATGAAACATTACTTGTCGCTCATATACTTGCAGCTGGCAAAGATAACGATCTTTGGATTGAAATTAGAAATTCAAGGAAAATCTCACTGCAACATATTCACATTACTGATGCGCCAGAAACATTTTCTTCAACTTCTGAAGCATTATTGATGTTATTAGAAGGATCTAGTGTTGCCGATGAACGACTCACTTCACTCTTGGACAAAGGTGGATTGAAAGCATTCGGAGAAATACGCCAAGCACTTAGCGAAGGTGGTGATGGAATTGCATCATCAAAGAGCCTTGATGATTTGAGTAGTTGCGTAGAATCAGTTTCACTAAGCCTGATTGAACGTGAATTGTTCAATACAGTGATTTCAACTTTAAGATTGAATCGTGTTGGATTAATGTTACAAAATGGTAATCAAGACGAAGAAGCAAGAACCACTCTGGACACTATTCTCACCGCAGATAATATTTCGACAGGATTGATTCATACCGTTCGCCATTTAGTATTAGAACACGATATCGGATTGCCATCACTTGTCTCATGGTATCAAATGAATAATCCATTATCTCCGTGGCATACTCTAGCGAGGGCTGCAGTTTCTGCAAACAAAGGTGATGAGTTAAATTCTGCAAGAGATTATCGCAAAGCAGGTGACCATGAAGAATTTGATTATGAGCATTCTATTATGCTATATCGTAAGGCTTTGATTCACTTAGCATTCGCTTCACAGTGGAAAGAAGCTATTGAATTGCTAGAGGCTCAACCGGCATTGAAAACAGCATTAACACGCCGCTTCCAATTATATCTCGAGGTCTCATTTACCGCAAGTCAGCAAAATACGGACGGAGCTACGAAAATACTCAAAGAATTCGTACGAAGGACTAAGGTTGTTAGTGAAGAAAATGCTGATGGTGAAATTGAACAATACCAACGAACATATTTTGCTGATGAAGAATTAGATTTACTGAAATCATATCATCTTGAACATGCACGTCCTTTGCCAAGAGAACCGTTCGCAGGAAGGGTAACTGCGGCATTCAATTCATTACAAAAGAATCGACGCAGACAAAGAAGTTCTCTTGACACACGATTTATTCAATTAATGCAAGGTAACCCAACACTCAGTGAAATCTATGAATTGTCTACTAAAGCATCCGAGGACAAAGCAATTGACGGTTTGATGTTCTTAGAAAGAGCGCAAAATTCGGGTAAATTCACTCCTGTAGAATTGGGTCGCTTGGCAGATTCAGAACGCACATTATTCACTCAACACAAAAATCAAATTCCTACTTCAAAGCGCCGTTATTTACGACATTTGAAATTGACTCCATTAATTATTGTTGATACAAATATTCTAATTGATTCATTGGTACAAAGATTAGCTGCTTGTCTTCAATTAAATGCCGATGTCAGCCTAGATATTGCTGGTATTGGAAATTTCCATAACGTTCTCCTTAATCGAGCAAAAGATGGTAAAGTCAAACTATGGCTGCCTAAAGTTGTTCAATCAGAATTGAGATCACTGGCTAAGGGGATTGATAGACTGAGAGGCAGATTTTCAGATTCATTAGTCTCACCAGAAACACTTGAATCAGCATTATCTGAAAAAGTAATAAACGAATTAGTTGAAGAAGTGTTGTCGGATTTCAGCACTTGGAAACCACTTGATTTACATTTGGAAACAGAATCAGACAATCCAGAAAACACTGAAGAAGTATCTAAATTCCTCTTAGATTATTGTGATATTTACGAGGAATTAACCGCAATGAAACGGACAAGAGGAGAGCCTATACGAACGGTACTTGAGGGCAGAGATGTCTATCCAGAAACCCCAGATATTGACATTATCAAAATAGCAATGCATCTGGCAAACCAAGCACTACCGGGAATCGGTACTGTTCTAATCGCTACTCGAGATGGAGATTTCACTTTAGTAGCAAGAGCGTTTGAAGAACGGTTTGGGTTTGGAATTGCTAAGAACAGTAGAACTCTAAATCTATGGATTCGCACATGAATCAAATCAACAATAATTGCAAGTTCACAATTACATATGGGAGATCATTGCATCTCCGAAATCACTACATGATAATAGAGTAGCACCTTTCATCAAACGTTCAAAATCATATGTTACAGTAGCTGCGGCTATTGCACCTTCCATGCCTTTTACAATAAGGTCAGCCGCTTCATGCCATTCCATATGGCGTAACATCATTTCAGCAGAAAGAATGATTGAACCAGGGTTGACTTTGTTCATACCAGCATATTTCGGTGCTGTTCCATGTGTAGCTTCAAAAATTGCAATTCCAGAGTCGTAATTGATATTGGCGCCAGGAGCGATTCCAATTCCTCCAACTTGTGCAGCCAATGCATCAGAAATGTAATCCCCATTGAGATTCATTGTTGTTAACACACCATATTCAGCAGGTCTTAGAATAATTTGCTGAAGCATTGCATCTGCGATAACATCCTTGATTGTAATCATGTTTCCTGTTATTGGATTTGTCAGAGTACACCATGGGCCTCCATCAAGTTCACTTGCACCGAATTCATCCTTTGCTAATTGATATCCCCAATCGCGGAATCCACCTTCAGTAAATTTCATGATGTTTCCTTTGTGAACCAATGTAACGCTTTCTTTGTCATTATCAATTGCATATTTGATTGCAGCCCTTACAATACGCGCTGTACCTTCTTGACTAACAGGTTTAATTCCGATTCCGGATGTTTCTGGGAAGCGGATTTTTTCTACACCCATTTCATTTTGTAAGAAATCAATAACTTTTTTGACTTCAGCAGAGCCAGCTTCCCATTCAATTCCAGCATAAACATCTTCTGAATTTTCTCGGAAAATAATCATGTCAACATCCCCAGGTGCCTTCATTGGAGATGGAGTTCCATCATACCATCGCACAGGTCTAACACATGCATACAAATCCAATTTCTGTCTTAATGCTACATTTAATGAGCGAATTCCGCCACCAACTGGAGTTGTCAATGGACCCTTTATTGAGACTAATCCTTTACGCATTGCATCAAGAGTTTCCTCAGGTAGCCATTCACCAGTAGCATTGAATGCTTTTTCTCCAGCTAACACTTCTGACCATACGATTTGCTTTTGCCCAGAATATGCCTTTGTAACAGATGCATCTACAACCTTCATCATTACAGGAGTAACATCAACTCCAATACCATCTCCTTCAATATAATGAATTATAGGATTATTAGGTACATTTAGCTGTCCATTTTCCATTGATATTGCAGTTCCAGACATAGCACTCGTGTTGTGCCACCGGCATCCCCTTCAAGAATCAACCGCCCGATTGTAGTCATCGCTTGCAAGCATTTCAAAACCTGTGACTTCATGGTTGCATCATGCAGAGTAGGGTTGAATGGTTTGGAGAGCATGGGCTTAAATGTACTAATTCCGATGGGCAGAGCCTTGATTTGGATTGGGAAAACGGGCCAAGCCCAATGCAAGTAACACTACAGATGGTTGGTGCATGTTCTTTGGTTGACGTTGTAATCGGTTTGAAAGAACGGCCATTTTCGAAAGTATGGGTTGAATTAGATAGTGTTAGGGAAGAACAATCCCCGCGCATATTCACTTCAATAGAGATGATATACCATGTTGCGGGCGACATTCCACAGAATCTTGTTGAGCGAATTGTTGCAAAAAGCCATGAAAAATATTGCAGTGTTTCTAATATGATAAATCAAACTGCAAAAATTACTTGGAGAGTAGAAATGCATGATTAAATCATTAGATTATTCACCAATAATTTACAAAAATAAAACCATCAAGAGGTAATTGTATGACAATGAGATTTATTGGATCGAAATTATTGGTTTCGCTATTCTTCTTCATTCTACTATCCGGCCCACCACTGGCACAAAGTTTCTCTCCGGGAGTAGGAGATATTGGTGATGATGGTTGTCTTTGCCATGGTGGAAAATCACAATCAACTACTGTGCTCATCGAAGGAATCCCGCAACAATGGGCCCCAAACATTACCTACAATATGTCGATAATCATCAATAGTACAATTGAAATTTCACAAGATGAAAATGCACAATTAGGCGGATTTAGATTGATGATAAACGAGGGTGTAGTTGTTTTTGAGGAGGGCAATAATTCACAAGTAATCAATGAGGGCTTCACTCATACTTCTACAGGAAATCAGTATAGGGAGTGGAATTTTTCGTGGACAGCCCCTAGTTCCAATGACTCAGTTGTTACCTTTGTTGTACATGGAAATGCAGTAAATAATAATGAGCAATCTACTGGAGATGCCTGGAATTATTATTCTCACTCGGTAGCGGGTGAAGGATTTACCGGAGTTATCGGAGATTCACCAAACTATTCGGATGAAATTCAAAATAGCGAAATCGCACTACTTATTTTTGCAGTAATTTCCTTAGCAGGATTGTTTTATTACTCAACTAAATAAGTTCAATTAACAAATTCGATTTGCCGATTCCTTAACGCTCTAAGTTGACGGTTTTCACTCGCACCATGAATTTGATCACTCTTTACGCCGGTTAAGACCAACATTACGCGAATATCTTCGCCAAGCGTTTCATCAACAGCAGCACCCCAAATTATCTTGGCATGTGGACTTACTTTTTCCTGAATTATTTGTGCACAGCGTTCCGCTTCACCAAGTGTTAGTGAATTTCCTCCTACGACATTGATCAAGGCACCTCTTGCATCAGTAGTATCAATCTCAAGCAATGGTGAATTCAAAGCTTCCAATGTTGCTTCTTCAGCCCTATTCTCACCAGAAGCAGCACCTAGCCCTATCATGGCAACACCGCTACCGGAGTTGATTACAGCACGTAAATCTTCAAAGTCGAGATTTACCATTCCATCGGTTGTTAATAATTCAGTAACACCTGTAATTGAACGAACTAGTAATTCATCTCCAACTCTAAAAGCACTAGCGATTGGTAGATTCTTTACACCTTCTATTTCCAATAATCTTTCATTAGGAATAACTAAGATTGTATCACAATGTTCGCGCAGACGTTCTAATCCCCATTCTGCATTTTGTTTTCTAAGAGATCCTTCTGACTTGAATGGATAGGTTACAACAGCAATAGTCATCGCTCCTTGTTTCTTTGCCAATCGGGCAATATGTCCTGCAGCACCAGTTCCTGAACCACCACCCATTCCAGCGGTAATTATCGCTAGTTGAGTATCATTTGTGATTTTTCGTAATGAAATTTCAGACTCTAATGCAGCAGCTTCACCCTTTGTAGGATCTCCACCAGCCCCTCTTCCTCTTGCAGTCCTTCCAATCAAAACTTTATTTTTGATCGGCGACATTAACAGTGCTTGAGCATCTGTATTGATTGCATATCCAGTAACATAATCAGAATCAAACAAACTTTCTTCAAATAAACGACTGATTGCGTTGCATCCAGCACCGCCAACACCATAGACTCTAATCCGCGGTTGTAGTGATTCTAACAAAGCTTTCAATTCCGCCTCATCACCAGTTCCAATAGGTGGATTATGTGCTGATGGTTTCGCTTGGTCTTCGTCAGAAAGTTCGAGAACACGTTCAATAAGATGACGCATATTGTTTATGCTCTTGCAAGTGCCCTTGAAGATACCGCTTCAAATATACCCTAGCAAAGGGGTTTTGATAGGTTTTGCAATTTTCGGTATCAGTCCCGTAGACCTTCTTGAGTTACCTGATAAACACATTCGCCATCAGGCAAGTTAGGTGAGTCAACTAAACGAGCAATTCTTCTACCAGCCTTTGCTTTGCGCAGGTATAATCTGAATGTTGATGCGTGAGCAAGAATGTGCCCGCCAATGGGCTTTGTAGGATCTCCCCACATTGCATCAGGTTTAGAGTGAACTTGGTTAGTAACAAGAACGAGGGCATTATTTATTGTTGCTAATTGCTTCAAGTCCTTCAAGTGGCGATTTAGTTTTTGTTGCCTATTAGCTAACATACCTCTGCCAATATATTCAGCCCTGAAATGACTTGTTAGAGAATCAACGATGATCATCTTAACATTTAGTCCCCTACTCATTCTTTTGATTTCATCAGCGAGAAGCATCTGGTGTGCAGAATTGTATGCTCTTGCCACGTGTATTCGAGCGAGAACTTTTTCTGGATCTAATCCATGACCCCTTGCCATCTGAGTAATTCTTTCTGGACGAAATGTATCTTCAGTATCAATGTAGAACACATCTCCATCTAGCCCACCCTCTTCAAGTGGAAGAGTGCAATTGACTGCAAGTTGGTGACCAATTTGTGTTTTACCAGAACCAAATTCTCCGTATACTTCGACTAGAGCTTGAGTTTCAAAACCGCCTCCGAGGAGATCATCAATAGATTGAACTTTACTGTGTAATTTCTGCACTTGTCGCCTACGCTCTAATAGTGCATCACCAGAAATAAATCCACCAATGTTGGCCATTTTTTTAGCGCCTGCAATAATTTTTGCAGCGACTGCTTCACCTAATTCTGCTTGTTCTGCTAAGTCGCCAGGGGCCATTACAGCCAACGACAATAGGTCATCAAACCCAGCTTCTCGTAATTTCTCTGCAGTTGCTGGTCCAACGCCAGGAAGCTCCTCTATCTTCGCTTCCTCCTCTTCGCCTTGTTCCATCAATGGGACTGGTTCCTCAAGCACCTCTTCATTCTTTTCTATCTTTATTTTCGCATTTTTCTTCGCTTTGGTCGTCATTTTTTCTCACTTCCAACCCTCTCTGTGTATCCAATGGTATATGAAGAAACGAAACGGGGCTTCGAAATTTTTCTCAGGAATAACAATTAATATCCAAGTCTAAAGACATGATAGAAGCCAATATTATTACTTTTAGTTTAGATTTACTGAAACTGAAACTGAATCCCGTACTTACCGATTGAAAAATTAGCAACAACATTGTCGAAAATCATTCCTCGCCAACAGGTAATGGATTTGCCTCGCTCTCTTCAGCAAGATATTTGATAGTCACATCATGGCTTACATCAATATTATCTGTTCCTTGGTCGATTGTCACCGATAGAATCCAAATACCTTGCATTAAATTGTATTGGTCGTAATTCCATGAGGCATCTTGGCTATCGCCAATAATTTCAGTATGAGTGCCCTGTTCTTCTTCAGCGGGGTCATTTAAATGCCAACTAACAGTATCTTGTCCACCCAAAACAATATCATCCCGATTTACAACAGTTGATTCAATTTGAATGAATTCAGGTAGTCCACAATCACAATCCGGTGTGGCATCAATATTCATCTCTCGAGGAGTGTCCGTATTATCGTCACTCCAGATTATTTGTTTTTCAATTCTCACAGTAATTGAGATGTTGTTGTCATTTCCTTGGTCATCAATTGCGCCCAAATAAACAGTAAATAATCCATGAGTCATGTATGTATAGCGAATTTCTGCGGTTTCGTCAGCATTTACTTGAAGTTGGCTTGTCCCATCACCTGGTACAACATAGAAATTTTGCATTTGTCCATTTTCAGATGTTGTTCTAGCAAAATCAAATGCGAGTTCAACACCATCTTCCGATAACTGCTGGCCATTGCGAATTTCTTCAACGATGGTGCCACTTGTTGTTTCATAATATACCACCATTTCAATAGGGCTCGGGTCCTTCTTGGAACTATCATCAGAACCTAAACATCCAGCGATTGAGGCACTCAGCATAACCGAGCAAAGTAACAATGGCACAATTCGGCTACTTCGCATATGATGATGTGAGCGGTGCTGGTTGATGAACCCAATGCTTGAAAGCCCCTTTATTGGCGTTGAACCAATAATTTTTCAATTGAAAATAGTGAATCATTAATCGGTGGATTGAAAACAGGGGAACTTAGCGGCATGGTTAACGAGGTGGGGTAGTCTGGATATCCCGTCGGGCTCATAACCCGGAGATCGGTGGTTCAAATCCATCCCTCGTTACTTTTTTCAAGTCCTCTAGATGCGGATTTTGTTCAATTTTCAACCGTATTCATAGTAGTCGTGTTTCGGTTTTAGCGCATCCAAAGCAGATTGCAATTTTGCATTTGCAACCGCTTCACCCTTTTCAATTGCAGTAATTTCTCTTTCTAGTCTTCCTACTTCAGAATTTACAGCCGATCGTTGAGATGTGTGAACTCCACTTAACGCCTGTAGAGTCGCTAGAAGTTTTTTTGCATCTTGGAGTGGTCTATTTTCTGGTTGAAGAATGAAAACATCGTTGCTTTTGATTACAGGTCCAGCAGCTGCACAACAATTCAATAATACTTGCAGACTTTTCTTTTCAGGACCCATTGCAACTACGGCTTCATATGCCGCAGCAATGTGATTCGAAGCAAGTTTTTGGCATATTGCATATGCCTTTTTGGCAGGGCCATTTTTGCCCATCGCAGCATGCAAATTCCCCTCTCTCCGATAGTCTTCCGCAGGAGGTGTTAATTTTGAGATTAATTCGGGAGCATTATTTTTCAAAATACGGATTAATTTCTTACGCTCTTTATGCAGGATTTTAACTATTGGAATTCCTTCTTTTGCCTTATCGCGTAGTAATAATATATCACAGAATAGTCTAAGACCCTTCACCAACATTACTTGTGAGTCAACTGCTCTTTTTTTGTTAGCCAAAAGCATACTAGTAAATTCGGATGCCATTACCTCTGATATTTCCATTCTTCCATCTTCGATATATCTCTCAATCTGCAGCAGGGTTTGCGCAGGATTGCTCATACCAAACATGATGCTCAAATACGGCGTTTGCATCCTGCTCTATGATTGCTTCTCCATTTTCATCGCATAATCAATTATTGCGACACTATGCAACAAGAACGAGGTTTAGTCTAATATTGGAGCAGCGGTCAATGTTTTTGTCGTTTCAACACCATCTACATTGCGAATTTCATTAACCACAATATTAGATAAATAGCCGAAATCGGGGCATTCTAATTTCACGAAGATGTCATACTCGCCGAATAATAATAATGATTCAGTCACTTCTTTGACTTGACGTAAAGAATTGAGAACATGGTTTTCTTTCCCCGGTTCAGTAACGATTAACACAATCGCTGTTGCGGCATTGAATTGCATCTGCATTATCCCCCTACATTCACTACAATTGAGCGCTTATGTTTAATGGTTCAGTTAAATGGCCCATCATGGCAGATGATTTGTGCATTGCAATTACTGGGACTCCTGGTAGTGGAAAAACCAGCATTTGTGAATATTTGGAGAAAGAAGGATACATTTGTCATTCAGTTGAAAAGTTAGCTGAAGAAAATGGATGCCTTGGAGAAGTAGATTCTGAAGATGATTCCGCCCCCGTCGATGTACATGAGTTGGCAGATAAGTGGCAATGTGATGATGCAGGAATTGTATTTGTGGATGGCCATTTGTCACATCTATTAGATGTTGAAGCGATTGTAGTATTGCGCTGCAATCCCAAGGTGATTGAAGAAAGGTTGAAACAACGCGGTTATAATGATAACAAAACCTCAGCGAATGTCGAATGGGAAATGGTTTCAGGCGTATGGTCGGAGATGCTTGAATTTGAGATAGAAACTCCGTGTTTGGAAATAGATTCAACAGAAAAAACTTCACAACAATTGTGTGAAGAAATACTTGACTGGATTGAGGACGGTTGTCAATCGCTAAATGTTGAGGAGAATGCGACAGGGGCAATAGACTGGCTTTCGACTAATAGTTGAAAAAAGCATAGAATCACAAAACAACTTAGCCACAAACCTCAACCCCTAAGGCAACTTCGCAGAGATAGGTGGAGTGAATGGCACTTGAAAAATTGCGCGACAAGTGGGAGATTTTTTTTGAACCGGTTTTCAATTGGTTGGGAGACACTAGCCCTTCAGTTCTAACTTGGGTCGCATTACCAATTGGATTGCTTGGCGGGCTTGCAATAGCGGTAGCCCCTATGGACGAGTTCGGTGCAACATTGCTATTGGCTGGTGCATTATTGATAGGAATTTCAACGATTTTAGATGGTCTAGATGGGCCTTTGGCAAGAAGGAATGGAATGGTAACTCGTTGGGGTGATTATCTTGATCACACCTTTGATAGATTACTAGATGGAACTTGGATTGTTTGTATTGCAGTATCTCCATTCGTTGGCGACATTTCTTTTGGATTGGTTGTAGCATGGTTTACATTGCTGGGTTCTTACATGGGGACGCAAGCCCAAGCGGTTGCTGGAACAAGAAATTACCGTGGTTTTGGAAGAGCGGATAGAACAATAATGTCAATTGTTGCTCTAATTCTATCCGGACTTTTCATCTTCTTAGATGTTGGAAGTTTTGGATATTTCCCGGGATTATTTGACCACATCGAAATTAGCCCAATGAGCATAGTCTTAATCATCTCTGGAATTGGCGGAATATACACATTTTTGATACGCTTTGTTCAAGCTAGCCAAGGGATAAAAGAAATTGACCGAAACGACCCTTTACCTCAACCAAATCAAGAAAAATCTGAGTGAAATTGAATTTCATTTTTTTATTTCCGGCCACCCCGTAGGGGTGGTTGTATTGCCAAATTTCGCACTTTGAAGGCGACAGCGTATTAACGGGCTATTGCGACAAGCGTAATGATGGGTGAAATCTCAAGTGAATTTGGCGGCATGAAAAAGGCTGTTTTTTTGGTGCTATGTTTGTTGTTAGCAATCGCGCCTTTAAGCAACGTTTCTGCAGAAGACATAGGTTCTCCTGCAAGTCTACAGGCTCAAGATATCAATGCATTCTTTGACCCTACCAGTGAGACAACAACAATCACATGGCGGAACATTGATTCAACTGGAACTGAATTGCAGGATCTGTTTGATGCAACATACAATGTATATCGCAGTAGTGAACCAATTGATTCTGTAAATATTCTTAATCTAACAGCATTTGCTTCCGTAAGCGCTTGCACTCCTACTTCCCTGACTCCTATATCCACCAACCCATTCGATTGTAGAGGAATAAATGGAACACATCAAGGACATTCAGTATCATTTTTGGTTTCGCCTGGATTCAATGGGTCAACATATTATGCAATTACTACAGCAAATGAGACAGGTGTTGAAACCTATGAATTAGATTTCAATGCATCAAATTTGTTTGAGCCAGTAATAGAAATAACTACTCCAGTTCGCACCCCTTACAATCTTGCTGCTAATTTTGATTATTCTCAAAGTCAAACTACTCTTCAATGGGTAAATTACAATGATATTAATCCAATACTGCCTGAAACTGGTGACGATGCATATCAAATACATATTTGGAGAACATCATATCAAGTTTCTAGAAATAATGGACAATTTCTCTTGACCCAAGAAACACCAGTTCTAACCCTTCCTGCAGGAACAAGTAGTGTGGTAATAGATGTACCAGAAAATACTGATAGGGATATATATTATTCAATGACATATCTTCTTCCAAATTGGATTGCCCCTGGAATTCCTTATGAAGATGTTAGATTCCTCTCAAATAACGCGATGTCAGAAATCACAATGGAAGATAATATGCCTCCAAATCAAGTGGACAGTATGTATGCTTCCTTTACAGCAACTCCAGAAACTGGTGGTGGAACCACTTCAATAACTTGGGATGACGTTGATAATGAAGTTGGAGAAACCTATCAGATATACATGGCAGGTGTATCATTCTTCACAGTGCTCAATTCAGATGTGCAATTGATTGCTACAATCACTGAGGGTGTTGAAGCCTTTGACTACGATGTACCAGTAGGTAGAATGGGTTATGCGTATTACTGTATTGTCACTGTAGATATTTATGGTATTTCAGATGTTAATACCACTCAAAACAGTTGTGCAGGTCCTGTTTTTGAGAATGCATTCACCAATTGGATTGCAGAGCCAACCAATGTTTATGCTGAATTTATTGGTGATAAAACGACTAGAGTTACTTGGGATGACCAACTTGGAGTTGAGGGTGAGAGATATCATATTTGGAGATCTAATTACTTGGTAACTGGTTCACAATTTAACGGTGTTATTGGTTCAACCATTGACAATTATTCCGTAACTTGGCTTGGAACAGTAACCGATGGAATTGGTACATTTGATGTAACTATTGAAGAAGATATCATTCCAGAGAATTCACATTACTTTGTTACCAGTGAGGCATTATACGGCCACATCAATGGAACATACCACTACACGGAATTGATTCAAAATTATTATGGCCCAATCTCAGAAGACACTCGTTCTCCGAACCCATCTAGAATAAAAGAAGCATATGCAGTAGGAAGCCTGAATATGATTACATTAGAATGGTTTAATGAAATTGAAATCAATGAATCATATACAATTTGGCGACATATTGGTGAGCCTTTTGGTGAGGATAGAGATGAACTTTCAAACAGTTCCGATGATGGTTGGGAACTGGTAATGGATAATATTGAGGCAGGTGCTTCAAGTCAAACATCGTTTGTCCGCCAAATAGCGATTGAAGATTCAATCAGTAGAGATGTTTGGTATGCAATAACAATAGCAGACCAATATAACAATGAAAATAATGAGATTTTCTCTGGAATTGGTGGAAATGCCTACCAAGTAACAGAAGATACAATGCCGCCAGAAGCGATATTGACGATTATCGATGACGAAGGTGTTGAATTCACTAGCCCTTCATTGGTCGAAGGTTCATACAAAATTCTATTGCAATTGAATGAATACTTACAAGGTCAGCCATATATCAACATCACAACCACTACAGGTGGAGATATTACAGTTGGAGAATCTCCAATGTCGATGATGGTTGAAAATTTCAACAATCCTGAGTTAGGTCCGGTATATTCCTTTGACTTTGAGATAACAGCTCAAACAAATGCAGGTCCTATGGTTATCACAGTAACGATGACTGATACTTCTGAAAATGAAGCAATTATTGATTGGACAGATAGGGCAGTTGATGCACAGAGGCCTGACGTGACAATCTATTCACCTTCAAGCAGTAATGATGGTTCAAAATATCTATACGGTAATAAAATCAACATTTTGGCTGGAGCCGAAGATGATGTAAGAATTGTTTCATTCCAATACAAATTAGTCTATCATTATGGCGGAGTTAGCGGAAATGCTCTTTCAACTCCATGGTCTAATGCAGATGGAATTACTGACTTAAACGGCGATAATACTTCATTGACAATGGATTTAGATTTGACTTCAGGCAGTTTTAGTCCTGGACAACACGCAGTATCTGTTAGAGCAATAGATTCTGCAGGAAATGAAGTAACAAAGACAGTTCAATTCATTGTTGATTATTGTCGTAATACTCTCAATGGAACAACATTCTGTAGTTATGAGGAACAGCTCGCACCTCCTTTGGAACCGCTAGTAATAGAACCAGGATTTACCGACCCACCATATGTCGTTGTATGGGTTATTGCGGGCATGACTATCATGGCATGGATTGTCGCTCTAATGGTAATCTCAACTGGAATGAGTGGTCCTAAGAAGAAGAAGGGAGATGATGAAGATGAAGATGAAGATTGGATGGATGAATTCATCGGAACCTCATCAGAACTTGATATGGCTGCAATTACCGATACTAGTGGCGGCGCTGAGAAAGAGGAAAAGAAGACAGAATCAAAAACACTCGATGATGAAGATGATCCATTCGCGGTAAATACAACTCAACGCAAAACTCGTCCTAAGAAGGTTGACGATGATGATGACGATGATGACGATGATGACGATGATGATGATGATGACGATATTGACATCGATGACTTCTTTGATGATGACGAAATTGACAGTGATGAAAAACCAAAGTCAAAACGTTCGGTTGGTCGTCGTTCTGCACAACCTCGTAAAGCACCTAAGCGTAAAGTTGGTAGAAAATCCAAAGATTGAAAGTCGCTTCTAAGCAATTCAAGTAATCGGTGGTCTTTAGGACTAAGTGGCCACCCTTAACAGCATGAGCGAGAGCGAGACTCCTGAAATGCCCGACTCTTTACCAGATGAATTAGTAGAGGAAGTTGAAGATATAATTGAGAAATTAGTTGATTCATTCAATCCATTTCACAATCGCTTGAACTGGTTATTGCTT
>JANXHP010000145.1 GCA_024958795.1 Candidatus Poseidoniaceae archaeon
GTACTCTCTATGGAGATATGGCTGGTGGTTATACTCCATTAGGTGACCTTTACAAAATGGAGGTCTATGCACTTGGTGAATTATTTAATTCACGGGCACTAGATAATGGAAAAGAAGCACCAATCAACCAGTCAACCCTAACCAAACCTCCAAGTGCAGAATTAGCACCAAATCAAAAAGATGAAGATTCATTACCAGCATATCCGGTATTAGATGCAATACTCAAAGCTCACATTGAAGATGGATTGGATATTAAGTCAATAACAGAAATGGGTTTTGAAAGAAAAACGGTAATTGAAGTATTAAATCGTTTAGAAAAAAATGAGCATAAGAGATGGCAAATGTCTCCTGCACCTAGAGTTTCAATGCGTGCATTTGGACAAGGTTGGAGACATCCATTAGCCTCAAAACATACGTGGAGAGGTTGAAGAACAATAGGTTTCAGGCCATAATATGGGCGAATTGATTCTCAACATCGCAGGTTATCGTTTCATCGATTTGCTTGACCGTGATGATTTGCGTAAACCATTGCAAGAATTATGTGCCAAACTTGATTTGAAAGGGACAATTTTACTTTCAGAAGAGGGAATTAATTTCTTCCTAGCCGCAAATGAATCAAACATTAGGCAATTCATTAGCGAATTGGAGAAGGATGAGAGATTTGTTGATATCACTCTAAAGGAATCTTATACCGACTATCAACCATTCAATCGCATGAATGTTCGACTGAAGAAAGAGATTATTTCAGTAGGAATGGATGAGATCCAGCCGTCTCAATTTACAGGTGATGAGATTACACCAACAGAATTCAAGAAGTGGTTAGATGAGGGGAGAGATGTTGCTGTTTTAGATGCTAGAAATGGCTACGAATTACGAGTTGGTACTTTTGAGAATGCTATTGATTTGAAAATCAAATCTTTCCGTCAATTCCCCAAAGCGGCAGAATCATTGTTAGAAGAGTTGGAGGATACTCCAATCGTCATGTACTGCACAGGTGGAGTACGCTGCGAAAAGGCAAGTGCGATAATGCTCAATCAAGGTTTCAAGAATGTATACCAATTGAAAGGTGGAATTCTAGGCTACTTTGAGGAAGTAGGCGGAGACCATTGGGTTGGTGATTGTTTCGTTTTTGATCAGAGAGTTTCAGTCAACCCTCAACTTGAAGAAACAGGTTTTGCACAATGCTTTGCATGTAGAGAACCAATTTCAGTAGAGGAGCAGAACTCACCAGAATATGTTGTAGGTGAGTCCTGCCCTTATTGCATCGGTCGTATCAAGTGATTATTGATTACCAAATTAGCCATTCATCTGTTAATTGCAGGTGTGTCCACGCAAATAATTCAAACAAATCTTTCTTATCAAAGGAAATCTCTTATCGGACAAGGGGTTAATTGATGAGCAACCAATCACTGCCTCGTTGTATGGAACTTCCTCAACGCCTCCAGTCACAATTAGATGGTGCTGAAGGTGAAACGCGGCAGAAGGCAGCACGATTGGTAGTTGATTTGGCTACTACTGCAGGTGCTGAAGGATTCATTGAAGCAGCCCACGCCCACGTTTCGGGAGTATCTGTTATCACTGGAGGTCATGGATTACGCAGGTTCCTTTCCGATCTAAGTGGTGATAGTAGTGGCGTTGTCGCCATACCTACAACTCTTAATTCTGCAGGTTGTGACAAAGAAAAAATGGAAGAAATGGATATTGCATGGCCTGATTTTTTGGAACAACAATTTGAAATTGTAATGGCTTATGAAAATTTAGGAATTGATGCAACACTGTCATGCACACCTTATGATAGAGGAATCACCAATCCTGAAGGGATTGCCTCATGGGCAGAATCAAATGCAGTATGTTTCTCCAATACTTGGACTTCTTTAATCACCAATCGAGAATCAGGATTATCTGCACTAGCCACTGCATTAACCGGATACGCTCCACGATGGGGACTCCATCTTGAAGAAAACCGTGTACCCAATATTTTTGTCAATATTGATTGTCAGATGGATTCATTATCGGATTGGTCAGTATTAGGTGATTGGATTGGAAAACAAGTAAAACCGGAATGGAGTTTACCTTGGGGTCCAATGCCTTTGATTACTGGTTTACCAGAGCATCTGAGTTTTGCAAGGAAGAAGGCATTAACTGCAGCAGCAGCAAATTATGGAATACCAATGCTTTGGGCAGTTGGTCATTCCCAGGACCCTCCGTTGAGTAAAGACGAAAATGGAATTTGGCAAGCACCAGCCGGTGGATGGCAAGGACAACTAACTTTTAGAGAAGAAGATTTACAGAAAAGATATCAAGATTTAGCGCCAACAGGTCAAGTAGATTTAGTTGTAATCGGATGCCCTCAAGCAAGCCTTGAAGAAATCCGTGTTACAGCATCAGCAGTGCGTTCATATGCAGAATTTGGGGAGAAAATACCTGATAGAAGGTTGTGGGTTTTTACCAGTAATGAGAATTATCAGTTGGCTTTAGCAGATGGTAGTATCGCAATATTGGAAGAAGCAGGTGCTCTTATTTTACAAGATACATGTCCAGAAGTTACACCATATAATCGCAATCATTACAATCACTTGTTAACAAACTCGTTGAAAGCTGAACATTACTTGACAAGCGGCCTTAACAAATTACCAACGAGTGTGATGCCGATTGAACAATGTATTGCGCATGCAATCAATCCAGAATTAAGTGCTGGACCTCGTCCAACTTTACAAGCAAAAGCTCAACCTCAGCATCAAACAGCAAAAACACATCAATCTGGTGATTTATCAATTTCAGGTAGT
>JANXHP010000104.1 GCA_024958795.1 Candidatus Poseidoniaceae archaeon
GAGGAATCCCCCTCTCTAATTTTTGATAACGGCCATAGATGTAAACCGAGCGAATATCTAATTCAACAGTTAGAGTCAATACATCGATTAATGCTACAATTTGTGGTTTGTCATTAACTATTTTTACACCTTCAAGTCGCTGACTTAGATTTTTTGCTATCTCTGCTACTAGACCACCTTTCAAAGCATCACTACCACCAGCTCCAAAGCGCTTACGAATCTCCTCTTCATTTTCCATTTGATCCTTTGGAAAACGAGCACCTAATTGCACTCTTTTCACTTCATAAGGGTTCAGTGAATCAAAGATAATATCTGCTAATAGTTCAGATTCTTGGAATAAGTTTTCACAAAACGGGCATAACGGATTATCTTCTCTAGTTTTCTCTAAATGTGAATCACCTCGTAAAATAGAGGTGCGAATATCTATGCCCGCTTGTTGAATTGTTTGGTCAAAACTCTTCTTTCCACCAACTCTTCCCAAACAATGGTCACAAGTTCCAATACGGACCAAGTGCTTGTGTCCTGCAGGCGAAGGTGCGCGTGGAATCTCCTCAACATGGGTGCTAAGTTGGGCATCATCAACTATTTCGCCATCATCAATATCACTTACCAAATCTCTAGAACTAGAAGGTTGCAAATCAATTTTTGCTTCTCCTTCATCCCAAAGAGAATAATCGGTTTGACCGAAACCAGCATTGGCATATTGCATCCAATCTTCATCTTCATCAGGGCTGTCTTGTTCTTTATCAGACATAATAATCACCACTTTCACGGGGTCAACCCCAATGACAGCAAGTAAGGCGGGAAGCCTACCCTTCATCAAGTGTGTGGCTCAACAAAAGCAATAGATTTCATTCAGATTCGCTAATATTGGCTTGACTGCTAGCAATTAATCCTAGTGCTGCTGTAGTTAGCACTAGGCTTGCTATTAGTGAAAGGCCAATCATTGCTGCTGAATATATTCCAAAATTGCTAAACAATCCCATTGGAGATAATGAGATCACAAGGAATCCAGCGATATCAGATGCTGCGCTACCTACCAATGCCAAACCGCAAGCACCACCGACTCCAATCAAAGCAGCATGATGGCTATCACCTTTTTCTCGCCCTTCGCGATACCTTTCAGTGACGTGAATACAATAATCAATACCAACACCTAATGAAATCGTCGCAATGGTTACAGTTACGATATTTAGAGATGCGCCTGCAGCATACATTAGACCATATAGCCACACTACTACAAGGAGAATTGGAACTAATGTTACCGTTGCTTGCTTTGGTGATTTAAAGCCGATTGTTAATGTAATAAATACGAATAATGAGCCGAGGAGAAGAGATGATTGCATTTCATTTTGCATTGCGGTTGAAGCAACATATCTTGTTATTGGTCTATCTGAAGGCATGACCCAAGTCAATGGTTTATCATCGACTTTTTCACCAGCGTTATGATATGTTCCTGATGATAAATCTGTGAACACACTTAGATCTCTCCACAACTCTTCCATTCCACCTTTCATACTTGGGAAATCTTCAGGGGAAGTGATGCCAAAGCGCATCAGCATTCTTTGGTATTGTGCAGGTTGACCATTGATGTCAAGCCAAGGTTGAGTTTGGTTTAATTCGACAGTAGGAGAGATATACAGACGCACGATTGTTGCTGGGATTGAGGGGATTGGTCCAGCACCTGGAACTCCGTATAGATAGGAATATCCATAGAAGAATATCAAACAATCTCTATCACCAAAATCGGCAATATTATTATTTCCACTTGAACTACAATTCATCCCATGGCCGTCTTCTTCAACCAGCCATCCTGCTTGTTCAAATGGAGTTGTATTATATCTCATACTAGCTTGTGCATAATATAGCATTTCATCTAGAGCAAGAATGTCAATATTACCATCAGGTTGCCTTGTGATTTTATCGGGAACATTCTCAGCATGAATGTTCATTTCACTTCTAAATTCATCAATTGCAGCGAAAACTGCAGGGTCTGCCACATCACCCTCAAGTAATAATACGGCAGGTTCACCTTCATCTGCAAATCTAATTGTTAATTCATTGACTCCAAAGGCAAAATCAGAACTTTCATCTAGGAAATCTTCAACTGCAAAATCACCTTCTAAATTAGTCATTCCAACTGCGGCTGGAATTGTTACTAATAGTGCTAAAAAGGCGATTACAACAGCATTTTTCCGAACACCACTCCCCGAAGCAACCAATTTCAAAACCTTCTCAGTGGTTTTATTTTTGCGTGAGTTTACAGTATTTGTATCAACGCCACGCTTTTCCAGCCACTCATCAAGACTAAGTCGAATTAATGGAGCCCAAATTCCAGTCAAAAGGAAAGCAGCAAATATTCCTAATGCTGCTTCAATTCCGAATGAACGTAATGCGGCAATATCGCTGAAGAGATTAGCTGCAAAAGCAGCCATTGTCGTTAGTGAAGTTAGCATGATTGCACGCCCCACTCTTGTCAGAGTTGTTGTCGCCGCTGATTCAGCAGAATTGCCAGCATTTCTCTCCTCTTTGTAACGATGTAAGGCATGTAATGAATCATCAATTCCCAAAGCAAGAACCAATATTGGAAGTAGATTAGAAAATTGTGAACGGGCTATAATTGTCCAGCCAAACATCTGTGTAAATGCAGCAAAGTGCCCAATTAGTCCTTGCATCCACAGCAGGGCAGCACCTAATGAAAACAAGACGATCAATACATCAGACCATCTTCTCAAACTGATGAACAATAATCCAGCAATTACCAAACCCATCAACAGAATTAAGCCCCCACTTTCTTGTAATTCTCGATTGACTTCAACATTTACACCTTGACCCACTAATAGGGTGATAGTGGTTCTATCATGGCTTCTCAATTGTCCTTCCAAATCCATGTAAGACCATTCGGTAGAACAGCCAGCACCTGCTTCAGTCATCTCTTTACAAGTCTCAGAATCGTATTGAGGGGGATTGAGAACAAGGTTGCCATCTGCGACCCTATAACCGCCAATTATTACCCCTTCATCTGAGAATTCAATGTCTTTTTCTTGATGTGAATCTTTCCATGTTAATTCCCAACCCATCTCTTCAAGAATTCCTCTATCAAATTGAATCAACAACCATGTAGCGCTTGCAGACCATCTTCCTTTACCGAATTGATGTGACTCCCATTCACCATTTTCCGATAATTGGCCACCGATAGGTCCAGTGATATTTGATGTTGAATCAGCAACAAACCCTCTGTCTAATGA
>JANXHP010000054.1 GCA_024958795.1 Candidatus Poseidoniaceae archaeon
TGCTAATGTAATAACTAAAATAATTGGTAATCCCTCTGGTACAATTGCCACAAATATCACAACTGCAATTATGAATTGATCGGCGATTACTTGCTTTAAGGCGAGGCCAGTAACACCATCAAGCATGGCTAATATGATAGTGAATCCTACTATTATTACGGCTGATATTATGGCAATCTTTGCAAGATATCCACCTAAGGATCCGAGTTTAATTTCCAGAGGGGTCTTAGGTGTTTCAACAGAACTTAGACCCGTTGCAATATCTCCAACTCTTGTACCCATTCCAGTTTTGACTACAATTCCTAATCCGCGTCCTGACGAAACAACTGTGCCCATAAAAGCCATATTTGTCATGTCTTGAAGAATTGATTTTTCATCACAAATATCTACTTCTTTGTATACTACATCGGATTCACCAGTCAATGATGATTCGTTAATGGAAAGTTGGTGGACTTCTAACAACCGAATATCTGCAGGAACATTCAGACCATCTTCTAGCCAAACAATATCACCTGGGACAACTTCCTCTATCGATAATCGGTGTTCCATTCCGTCCCGTAGTACAATACAATGGCACACGAGTAATTTCTTCAGTGAATCCATTGCTTTCTCCGCTTTTGCCTCCTGAATATATGACAATACTGCATTTAATGTCAATGCAATACAGATAAAAATCGGGGTACCGAGGTCTTCTCTATCTGCTACGAATGCTATTATAGCTGCGAATAACAACAAGTAGACCATTGGGTCTCTAAAATGATCTAATAATTTTAAGATAGGGTGTCTTGGTTTTTTTCCTTCAAGTTTATCTTCACCATACTTTTCTCGTCTACTAATTACTTCCTCACTAGAAAGACCATCAATTGAACTATCTAAATTTGAAAATACATTCTCTAATGGTATAGAATGCCAAAGTGGCTCGACAACGCTGTTATCAAAATTATCTACTGAATCTTGAGATGGCATCCGCTCCCCCATCCGTAGCACATTCGGAATCCTATTTGTAGACACGGGTCAGATTCGAATCATAAAACATAACAGTTTCATCCGTAGCATTGACTAACTAATCCCCCTGCGAAGTATATGGGCGAGTTCCAACCATATGTTCCGGCATCCGTAACTCTACCGGAATTGACTGTACGAGCGATCCTTCTTGGCCTAGTATTAGGCGCGCTAATGACTGCTGCTAATACATATCTTGGTCTTTATATTGGAATGACTGTATCCGCTTCAATACCTGCCGCAGTAATGTCAATGTTGTTGTTGCGCATGTTCCGTTTCAAGGATGTTAGTATCCTAGAGAACAATATCGTACAAACAATGACTTCTGCGGGTGAAAGCCTTGCTGCTGGAATAATTTTCACTATGCCTGCACTACTTGTCATGGGTCGAGAAATGGACACATTAACTACTTTCATTGTCGCAATACTGGGTGGTATCCTAGGTACAATCTTCACAATCACACTGAGGAGAGTATTCATTGTAGAAGAAGCACTTCTCTATCCCGAAGGAATCGCGTGCGAAGAAGTGCTTGTGGCAGGGGAAAAAGGCGGTTCACAACTCATTGTTATCCTTTACGCATTAGGCTTAGGAGCTCTTTATGGCTGGATGGTTAAAGGGTTCAAATTAACCCAAGCCAAAGTTGAAGTCGCGGTAGAAATTGTAGGGGTGCGGGTATATTCAGCATTAGACTATTCACTTTCATTAGTTGCAGTTGGATGGATTGTAGGACTTAATATTGCATCCTACATCTTTTTTGGTGCAGTGTTAGGCGTGTTCATTCTTACACCAATTTACGGAATGACCTATGGTTGGCCCGTGGATACTGATTTGGCTCACGGATTCAAAACTCTCTGGTCCACACATATCCGTTTCGTCGGTGTGGGTTGTATGGTTGTGGGGGGCCTTTGGACACTCATTGACATGAGAAAGACCATTTCTAGTGGGTTGAAGAAAGCGCTAAAATCAGGTCTAACCGATTCAGAAATATCTACTATTAGAACTGAACAAGATATCCCAATGAATCGGGCTTTTATCGGGCTTGCAGTCGTTGCACTTTTGACATTTGTATTCTATTGGTGGAAAACAGGTTCTCTAACATTAGCCATCGTTGGGGCTATATTTTTAGCTATTACTGCCTTTTTCTTCTCTGCAGTTGCTGGCTATATTGCGGGTGTTGTTGGGTCATCAAATTCTCCCGTGTCAGGAATGACAATTGCAACATTGATGGCCACATCTCTTGTTGTGTGGATTGTAGGCGGTGTATTCCTCAATATGGGACAAGATGAATTGATGTATGCAACTTTGATTATTGCCTCTGTCGTTGCCGTTAATGCGGCAATAGCGGGGGATGTTATGCAGGATTTGAAAACGGGTCACTTAGTTGGTGCTACACCTTGGAAACAACAAACTGCTGAATTAATTGGAGTTATTGTTGGTGCCATTGTTGCACCTCTTACCCTGACAATTCTAAATGAGGCTTTTAGGATCACACCAACCTACTGTGCAGCAAAACCACATCCAGTAACAGGTTGCTCTAATGTATTAGAAGCACCTCAAGCTGAAATAATTGGTACATTGATTGAGGGTATATTTGGGGGCACTGTTAACACACCAATGATTGGATTGGGTGTAATTGTTGCCGCGATAATAATCGGGTCACGCTGGTATCTTGGAAAATCTGGCCCAACACTACCCATAATGTCCATTGCAATTGGAATGTATCTACCCTTCTATCTATCTGCAACCATATTCTTAGGTGGGGTGCTCAATCACTTGGTTACAAGAACTGCACATCTGCGCGTCGATGGCTCCCTTGCCGGCCAACCATCTGAAAAAGCGGTAAAATCAGGTAAAGAACTGGTTAGCAGAGGCACTCTTCTCTCTGCTGGTTTAATTGCCGGAGAAGCCCTAATGGGTGTTGTTGTGGCCGCTTTCATCGTATTGTCATCTTTCTCACCAATACCTCGTCCCGATGATTGGTTACCCTTCTTAGGTACTCTTGGTCCAGTCCTTTCAACGATGTTCTTCTTGTGGTTCTTTGGGGTATTTACTTGGCTTGTAACTAGGAATTTACCACCCTCAAAAAGACCTTTCTCATTACTGTTTAATTGGGGCGCTGTAATCATTGACGGCACTCGTAGAATAATTAACAAAGTGAGGGTTCCATAATTCTTGAATTTAATTTAAAATTAGAAACCATCAAAGGCTTACGGAAATGCAACCCCAATGGGGAAGGACTGTGATGAGTACAGAAAATGGGACGGAAAATGATTTTTCGTCTATTGAACAACTTCGAGAGTGTGCAAAAAGTTGTAGAAGGAACATAGTGGAGATGGTACACCGCGCTAATGCAGGACATCCTGGTGGCTCACTTTCTGCCATAGACATACTTGTGGCATTATACAAAACAAGATTGAATGTAGACGCATCTAATCCTGATGACCCTGAGCGAGACCGATTCATAATGAGTAAAGGACATGCATCACCAGCAGTATATTCAATTTTACACGAGATGGGTTATCTTACTAGTGAAGATTTGGAGACATATCGCGTTATGGGTGGGGTATGCCAAGGCCATGTCGATATGACGTGGACCCCTGGGGTTG
>JANXHP010000043.1 GCA_024958795.1 Candidatus Poseidoniaceae archaeon
ACTTCACCTCTGTGAATAGCCGCTGCTGCTTGTATTGATTCAACGATTTGTTGATATCCTGTGCATCTGCATAGATTTCCTTCAATTGCAGTCTTCACTTCCTCATCTGTTGGTGAAGTATTAGTATTGAGTAATGATTGTGCTGAAATTAGGAATCCAGGTGTACAAAATCCACACTGCGAACCACCATATTTTGCAAAACAATTCTGAATCGGAGCAAGATGAGCGCCATCTGAAAGACCTTCTACTGTAATAATTTCACAATCTGAAACTTGTCCAGCGAGAGTTAGACAGGAAAGTTGTGGTTGGCCATCGACCATAACTGTACAACAGCCACAAGTTCCCAAATCACAACCTCTCTTTACTCCTAAAGTACCAACTTTATCTCGCAAGACATCTAGTAAAGTTGCATTGGATGTAGTAAGAACTTCAACATCTTCACCATTGACTTTCGCTGACCAAATTTCCTTATTTCCACAAGGTAACATATCCACATGTTCTGTCCCTACCATGATAGTCGCCTACGGCGACGTACGGTTGGACACTAATGATGCTATGGGAAAAATAATCTCAATTATTACTGCGATAACTTACTGAAGTAAAGTCATCCATTCCTGTCAGAGGTTCAACCCAATCAGGGTCTCCTGGCAGCACTAATCCATCACCTAACTGGATCAATTGTTGTGCAATGGAGCGCTGATTTTGTTGCAATAAGTCCCACTCGATTTCATCATCTGACCATCGAGACCATCTTTTCAAACTACGATGACTACGAACCAAATGTGCATATAGTTTCAAATGTAATTTGGCTGAGTTTGGCCACCAATACATGAAAATTAAGAACACGAAGATGAATGGTAAATGTGTTAACTTTTCTAGTAGGTAATGCATAGACAATAATTCATTGACTGGACTAGCCTCAGCCAATAGCGCCCAAGTCACCATTAGAGATGCAATGACCCACCAAATTGGGAAGGTTATTACTGCTGCAAGAACTTTGTATGTCCCCAAAACAGAATTGTCTACTGCATCTGATTTCTTAGCAAAATGCATCAACAAGTAATTGGTTTGATAGGCAGGGACATTGCCAATTACTGCACTCCAAGTAATTAATCCGAGCATCCAAACCGCAGCCCATGACCATTTTACTATTAGGATGAAGCCATCAAATGTACTCATTCGTTCGGGCTTACTGTCAACATCTAACGGACTTATCTCTCTATCATCTAAATTTGCAAAATGTACGGTGCAATCTTCAACTATTTTTGCAGTCTTTTCTGGTTCATTTTGTGCCATAAACTCCCATCCTGCTCGGATTCTTCTAGCACCCAATATTGATTGGTAATAAGTTGGTTTTGTGAAAGCCTCACCCATTTGACGAGCCCTCTCTGCATGAACAATTCCTTTTCCTCTCCAAATGAATTCCCTTTCCTCCCAAGAAGTTTTGGATAATGAAGCGCGTTTTAATTCAGCATCAATAGATGTTGTTACCGAATTAACCCACTCTCTATCAAGTTTATCTTGAGCCTCAAAATCTTCCATTATCTCTGGTAATTGTGGTAAGACCATTGGCCTTTCAATAACTACTGCACAGCGTTCTCTAAAAGTAGTTGAATCTGAATAATGCAAACCAATTGGCACTAATTGAGGTCTTGGTTTACCCAATTCTTCCGCTTCTCTAATCGCTGCTTGGATTATTCTTGCTGCACCCGAGCGAGCCTGCCTGGAACTTGCCTCTGTATGGGTTGTTCCTTCAGGGAAAATAATCAGTCTTCCTCCATTTGCAACAGCGCTTGAAACTGTTGCTAATTGATTTTTATTTCTATTACTTGCAGCTTCTTTGTTTTTGCTATCTTGTGAACGTTCAATTGGCAAAGCTCCAGCCGCTTTAATGAATTTTCCTAATATCGGAACTTTGAAGAGTGTATGTTTTGCAATCATCGACTGCCTTCCTGGTAAGGCTGCATGCATTAACATCGGGTCGATAAGGCCAGATGGATGCCAAGCAATGAATAGCAGTCCACCTTCATCTGGTAAATTATCTTCATCAACAAGATTGATCTCTCTGAACCAAACTGAGACCAAAGCACGGGTCAACCTGCGTGTTAAACGATAAATGAATCCAACCTTTGGATGATTATCCCCTACGGGGTCCTTAAGCCACTTCATAGCCAAGCCTATTACCTAATAGTAATTGAAATATCCACCGGACAAATGATAATTTGATGATTATTCATCTATTGAAAGTTCAATCATCAAGTTCTGCATCAACAATTGATTCTATATCTGAATCAATAGTTTCAACATAATCTTTTGCCGAAATATCTGCTGAAGCAAAACTACCTTCTTCTTTGTCAGTTACTAATCCTGCAACTAATATGAATACTAAGAAAATTATTGCGAAGGCGCCTATTGCTAGGGCAATATTAGAAATACCATCAGACGAGCCACCTGCAGAAGAAATATCTTTACTAGGATTCATCAACATAATATCTGCTGTAATGATTGCAGTTGAATACGAATCTGCACCATCATTACCAATTCCACGGATGGAAATAGTGTGATTTCCTTCTAATGAAATACCTGGTAAGTGTTCTAAATTATGAATCAATTCAATGGCTGGGATTGTAAATTCATCATCTCCATGATCAAAAGAATGTAGATTGCTCCAGTCATCTCTCAAATGATTACTTCTCCATTGGATTGTATCCACAGTTTGTGAAAGATTGAATTGTAGTTCATCTGAACTCTCTAAATGAATGCGATTATCCATACCTATTTCTGTGATTATGTTAATCGTGATATTATTGTTGAAGACATAATCTCGTTCAGCAGCCTCCATTACCGAATCAAGTGCTCTTATCTCACCATGACCGTAAACATTGTTTTGACGGTTTTTAGGTGCTAAATCCTCAATACATGGCTCATTCTTTAACATATATTCACAACGACGGTATGTGGCTGTTTCTTGCATAATATTTCTAATATCAAATGGAGATAAATCTGGATTTGCTTGATACATTAGCGCGGCAACTCCTGCAGCACCTGGCGTTGCCATTGAAGTACCGGACATGTCGGTATATTGGTCACCACTATTTGCTTCAACAGACATCACATTAGAGCCAACATAAGCAATGTTTGGCTTTATTCTACCTTCTTCTGATGGACCCTGACTAGAATATATTGCGATTCCAGAATCCTTGTCCAATGCTCCAACTGTGATTACATCTTCAGCAGAACCTGGGGTTCCGATTGAGCCTGATACGGCACTATTTCCCGCTGCAATAAATAATGCAATTCCAGAACGAACCATTTCATTTGCATACCGGTTTACACTGTCTTCTTCGGATGATGTCCATTCGATAGGACCTGGCCCTCCAAGACTCATAGATGCGGCGCGGATATTGAATTCAAAACGATGATCAACTGTCCATTGCATACCTGCCATTACAGTTGCAAATGAACCTGAACCTCCACCATCAAGCACCTTTACACCGACCAAGAAGGCCTGTGGAGCCATTCCGATATGGTCGTAATTAGGCGCTCCTGTACCTGCAGTTGTTCCAGCACAATGAGAACCATGTCCATGGTCATCATAAGGGAATATCTCAGTTCCATTGGTCGCTGCTGGATTATTCACTGGGTCATAAAAACCAATCACTTTCGGATCATATGTGGAATTGTCATCATCCAAATCATCAATACTTGAGTGTGCTCCATCAATTCCTGTGTCAATAATAGCAACGGTAGAACCGGCCCCATCATAACCAGTATTTTGCCAAACTTGGTCAACACCATGTAATACTGCTGAATCACCATTCATTATAGTCAAAATACTATCCAATTCAACCATTACCACTCCAGGCAATGCAATTGTGTCCAATACTGAATCAGCTGGAATTCTTCCTGCCAATGCATCAATATGCTTCAATGTCCATTGATGTTGATAATTCACTTCACGTATCAATAGGTCGATTTCATCTTGACTTGGAGTATGGTCAAAATCAATAATCAATGGTAATGTATTCTCATCATCTAAGAAAATCGGGTTATCCTTGTGTAATTCAACCATATCTCCAATCTTGTTTTGATTTCGGTCAACAGTAGTTTCAACCCACCAACCTTCTTCTGAATTATTATCGGATGTTTCTGCAACAACTGGTGTTGCCATCATCAAAGTTGGTAACAAAAAAATAGTTAGACAGAAGATTGCCATTGCGTTCCGGAATGCCATATTACTACCACCTACAACGCATCCACTAGCGTTTATCCTTTCAATATAGTGTTTGGTAGTTTTTACATTCGCAATAAGATTCCAGTAACAATATTACTGATTTTCTTCACTTGCCGGAATAACTCTTAAAACAAGATGTAATAATCAACAATTGATTATAATGGCAGCACCAACTAGAAATGCACCTCAAAGAGTTTCAAACCAAGGATTATTATCGCGCGCTATAGATTCCAATGCGATTTATTCATCCGCCGAAAATAACGCTAACGCGCAACCGATGGTAATTAGCCAGCCGGGCAAAGTTAGAACGCAATCCGACATCAATTTAGAAAAATTTGCCCAATTGGCGATGTATGTTGTTGCACTAATTGCTATTTGGGGTGGGATTTTTAGTATCGCTTTTGACGAAAATGCAACCAATTCTAATTTCCTTATGCTATTTATCGGCGGATTGGTATCTGCAGCGATGGCTATCTCTTGGATTGAAATGCAATCGAAGAAGAATGCATATCAATTGATGGAAGTTCAGAATTATATGCTG
Organism: Candidatus Poseidoniaceae archaeon; assembly: GCA_024958795.1. Lineage (GTDB taxonomy): Archaea > Thermoplasmatota > Poseidoniia > Poseidoniales > Poseidoniaceae > MGIIa-L1. The sequence continues at coordinate 4,776 of JANXHP010000043.1, forward strand.
GGTCTCGGTTTCTTCTTTGCTACTGTTGGCACATTATGGGGTGCACGTTATCTAATGGGATTCGCTACTGGAACATTAGATCTTGAACTCTTTGGTAATCCACTCACATATGCATCCGAAGGTTCAGACTGGCAGCCTAATGCAAATGGAATATATATGCAAGTTATTGCCGTAATCGCTCTATTATATGGAGAAATAAAACTTCTCAATAGATACAAAGGTGCAACAACATTTGGTTGGGGAGTCGCAATTTATAGTCCGTTAGCATTGATGGTTACTGGTGTAGGTCCTTGGATAGATTGGTCCGATAGTATCGTTTCTTACGAGTTAGGACTCGCCATTATTTTACTCTCTTTCGTCAGCATGGAAGCAGCCTTACGTTCAAACAAATCCATGCACTTCTTCGTAGTCGCAATCGTTTCGGGATTGATTCCCATATTGTATGAATGGAACAATACAAATGCCCCTGCTGGTGGCGAAGGTGGCGCATTATCTCTGTTGATATTCATTATTGCGATTCAGGGTTATTATGCCTCAAAACAAGAATTGCGTTCTGAATTGATGCAGAAAGCTAGTGTTTTATTAGTTGGTGAAGTATTAATTGCAATATTTATCGCCCGTATTAATGATTTAAATTTAATTCTTGGACCATTGAGAGCTGAAAACATAGGATTCATGGCAGATCAGTTAACTCTACCCGTAATGTTGTGGATAACAGTCCTAATTGCATATTTCCCTGCGGTAATGCAACGCAGAGTGCCATGGATGCCGATAGGTTTGGCATTCTCATTATTCTTTTTACCTACAGATTCTAACATTATTCCATGGCTCATCACTTTAGTAATGATTCCTTACATGTTATTTATCAACACCAATACCAGAAAATGGGTCGCTGACCTAACGGTCTCAATGATTGCTGTATCATTCATAATGACTGATTTTATTGCTCGATTAAATGATATCGCTTTCGCCGATATTTTTTCAATTCCAGTTGCGGAATATGTAATCCCGATAGTGTTGATTATTATTGCAGAAACCGGTGTCAAAAAGGGCAAGATATCTTCATGGGCACACTTGTCCATGGTCTCTGCAGTAGTGTTATCACGAGCAATATTAGGTGCTGAAGAATGGTTCTTACCTTGGGTGTTTGTAGCATATATCCTGTATGTTGCAAATTACAGCCTCAGTAATGCTACAAAATCTAACTTATTTAACGATAGAAAGGAAGCATCTCTAACAATAGTAATCGCTCTTGGTTCAACTTTGATATTAGCAATGTTTGGAAAATTAAATCTACCTGAAACAGCACTTGATGATTATTTATCAGGATTTAATCTCTCTTTGATGATATTAGGCCTAGTATCATATTCATTATTACGTATTGGCAGGGATGTTGAATTTGACATTGGTATGCTTGTTAGATGGCAAACAAAGAAAAAGACATCAAACACATTTGATTCTGAATTGAATGCATGGATTGAAGTTGATAATCAAAATGATGAATACCTCATCAAGTTTGAACAAAATTGGTTGAATAAATCTTGGGGCTCTCTTGCAAGAATTAGTGTAATAATCCCGCTTATTTTTATGACAATCGCAATAGCCTCAGTAGAGTATAGACCTCTCGCTGAAAACCCTCTTTGGGTGATGTTTATGGCAATTCCAGTTGCAATATTAGTTTCTGAGATTCTTGCGCTTGATAAGATTAGTTCCCAAACTAGAGCAACTGGAGTATGGATGTTAGCCATTATGGCTCTTCCAATTGCTATCAAAATGTTAATTGTTAGAGGTGAAACGACTGCTTCGGACATTCCAAATATGCTTCATGGATTGATACCTGCAGCTATTGTTTTAGATTTGATATTGATCGCTGCACCATTCATTGTGAACTCTCAAATAAACAAACGAGGAATAGATGATGATGAATTATCTGTTAACTCCGATAGAGCAGCATTGGCTGGTCTTCTTTTACTTGCAATGATGGATACTTCAGGAGGATTACTTCTTATCAGTATGTTTGTGTTAGTGACAATTAGAGCGATAAAACATAGACATAATCAGGTGCTGTTAGCATCCCCATTGATTTTCTTATTTGTTGGAACAACTTGGCTAACAGAATATGGATTGGCCAATACAATTCTAGATGCTTTGTCAATTAATGTCGAATATGGTTTCCTTACAATTGCAAATATTAGTGGATGGATAATTGCAATTCAAATGAGTATCGTTTGGATAATGGCAACTAAAGATGTTGATGATGAGACAAAAATTGAATTGCCATGGTGGGGTTCAATGGCTTGGGTTGCTGTAGGAATGATCGCAGCGATTTCTGAAGTCTCTTGGCTTCCTACTATTTTCACATTGATGTTGACCGTGAGCGCTATTTACAGAGGTAAAGTTTCATTCATTCCTATGATGCCGATTGTATTCTTCTTCTCATTCTTTATGGGAATGAGTGGCGATTCCAATTTTGTAGATTATAGTGATGGGGAAATATTCGGATGGAGTGCTATTGCTACGGCATTCTTCACACTTTCACTTTCGGCAATGGAGATGACAGATAAATTATATTCAAATTGTGATGAAATTGATAATGAACTTGAAAAATGGGAAACGTTTTCAACATCCACTCAAGCGGGAAGGGACCAAATTTCTGACGCATTAAGAACAATGGGTATTGGAGCATTTTTGTTATCATTTGATGTTGCAATAGGAATTGGTCCTGTTATTGCTGCTATTTGGATAACTTATATCGCAATGCGTAAAGGTAGTACAAATGGTTTACTATTAATGCCATTATTGCATGGTATTTCAATCGCCAACTGTTTGAGTGAAGCCGAAATTGCTACTGAAGAATTTAGACAACTCGTAGTTGGATTATTAATGGCGATTGAAGGTGGAGCGCTAATCTACTTGTCAACCCAAAATGACAAGGTATACGAGTGGAAGACTTTTAATTGGGATAGTGATAACGATTTCTTAGATTTCATGGATTACTTGGGAATGGGTGGATTACTATCTGCAATTTCAGGTACATGGTATGCATTTAATGGAACAAGTATTGAATCATTTTCTTGGTTGATAATAACTGTGCTCTTTACCATGGTTGCTATTCAAGGATTTTCTGAGGAAAACGATGCTCGATGGAGAAGAGGTTTCGGAGGATTTGGTTCATTGGTTACAGCATTCATTTTCGCAAATACATTGGATTCAGATATTTACCAAGCTCTTGGTTATGTCTTCCTTGGAATACTTGGATTCGGTTATGGTGCAATGTTCAGCCAAAGAATTGGTGACGAAGGTGAAATTTATGTCGCTGATGAACAAACCCAAGATGCAATTATACAAACTACAAAGGCGATACCAGTAGTGGAGGAACAGAGACAAGGCGGCTTACTTCAAGCCACTAAAAAGGTGGTTGCTATGGAAGAAGAGGTACCAGAAATCGTTGAAGAAATTGATGATGTAGGTGAAGATGATGAAGTAATAGAAATTGAAGATTCAGTACCTGAAACAGAACCAGAAGAAATAGCGGCAATTCATGGTGGATTGATTGAAACTGCTGATGGTTTTGCCATCAGACTACCTGGTGATGTGGTACAAAACATCTTGAATTCAATCAACAATACTCCGCATGAAGGATTCAAGCCGGTATTAGGTTTCTCACCTTCTGGACAAGTGATGCTAAACTTTGAAACTGAATGATTGGGTTCAGTCACGAGTTGCTGCTCCTTCATCACCAGCGCTTGTTCTAGGTGCGATTACATTTTGTTGAAGACTTGGGTATGCACCCCAATATGCCTCTCTTGCTTCTTGATTGACTTGCATACAAAGGACAACGTCTGAATCTCTTGCAGGCATTATCTCGCTTCCGTTTAGATGCTTAATAATTGGTTCAATATTACTCAAATTCACTAAACCCCAGCCTGTTTGAGTACAAGGTGCTATAGGAGAAATAGGCATTGTACCGCTTGTAGGATCCCAATCTACATCAGGATACCATGCGCTCAAGTTTATCGCTTCGCGCACATCATAATTCTTTATCTGAATTGAATTTCCTTCAGCATCTGTTCCATTAACCAAATTGCCAGAACGATTAGAAGGAGAGGCTCCACTACCACTATCAGAATATTGACTTCTTAATTCTTCTAAAACAAATGAAATTATTCCAGCAGTTCTTGGTGTGGCAAAAGAAGTCCCTGAAGTCTCATGATAGCCATCAACATCTTGGTGATTTGGCAATACTTGTGTCCAATCTGCAGAAATATCAGGATAGGAGCCGGACATTATTTCTTTTTGGTCATCTCCTTCTTCAGCATAACCTGCAATACCAATACTCCATGGCGGCCCTGCTGTAGAATCTTGTACCGCGGGTGAAGGTGAATTATCTGCTGCACCTGCATGAAGTTTCATTTGAGAAACTACCGCTTCCTTTGTGCCTAATTCAATTCCAGGGACTGGTAGTGAACCTGGAGCTCCAAAGGAAGTTGTAATGACATCGACAAGCGGTTGATTGGCCGCTGTAAAAACCGCTTGTGTACTGAACCCTTCCACGAAGAAAATAACTACATTTGGATTTGCATTTACTACCGCACCAGTAACTGCTGAACCGTGGCCATCATTTGGATCATCCAAAATTGGAGTACCATCTCCCTCAGTCCAATCTGGAGACTTCCCAAAAATCCTAGTTCCTTCAAAATAGACTACATCAGTTGAACCGATGAGGTCCCAACAACCTTCTCTATCTGCGTCAACTCTCTCTTGGTATGAGCCTTCAAGAGTCAATTCACAGGTAATTGTAACACCAAGTTGTTGAATCAACCATGCAGGGAATGTTTCATTACTGCGGAAATGGTCATGATATACATTTATTCCAGTATCGATTGGCGCCACTACTGAAAATGACCTCCATTCATTTTCCTCTTCCTGATTCTCAATTACTGAATTATCTGAGTTAGAGTTGGTATTCATTGCTATTCCTAGAACGACTGTAGATAGAAGTAATGTTGACAACAATGCCCCCATCATCCTATTTGGAGAGCCCCCCCCAACCTCAATAATCGCATCCGCAACATCTTCATTGACATCACCGGACATGCTTCTGCCTCAAATATTACCTTCTTCAACACTACGCCTAATTGAAAGGGTCAAGCCTTATGGCTTCAACATGGACGATAAGTCACAACGATTGGTTTGGATAGACCTAGAAATGACTGGACTAGACATTGAAACAGAGTCCATCATTGAAATTGCTACAGTGATAACCGATAGTGAATTGAATATTCTTGCAGAAGGGCCAAATCTAGCAATTAGTGTTAGTGAAGAGTTGTTAGCAAATATGGATGAGTGGAATACCAGCCACCACAACCAAAGCGGATTAGTTGAAAGAGTTCGTAATCAATCTGTTTCAATCGAAGAAGCAGAAAAACAAACAATTGAATTCATTTCCAAATGGGTCGATAAGGGAGTTGCACCATTATGTGGTAATTCCATTTGGAATGACCGTAAATTCATGGAAAAAGAAATGAAGCAATTGGTACAATATCTACACCATAGAATGATAGATGTCTCTACGATTAAAGAGTTATCAAAACGATGGCATCCAGAAATTGAAGGTTTTCAAAAGAAAGGATGTCACCTTGCTCTTGACGACATATTAGAGTCGATTGAAGAATTGAAATATTTTAGAAACAAAATATTTGATAGTTAAATTATTCTTCCTCTTTCAACTGCTTATCTTCGCTATCAGTGACCTTTTTGGGCATCATTCTATAAGCGAATATTGATGCACTCAGAGCAATTATTCCTGCAATAATGGATGATGCTTGCATTCCTTCAATAAATGCAAGACGTGCGTTATCAATCAATATGTCTCCCGCTGGATTTCCTTCCATCTTTAGTTTGCGACCAATTGTTATTGCATTTGGAAATGAGTTATTGATCTCGTGGGCATAAGCTCCTAATCCGTCAGGTATCTTGATACTGCGCTGATATAATTCATTCAATGCACTACCACCAATTGCGATTCCTAAAGCGCCTCCAACTTCTCGGCTAGCATCGTTGGTAGCACTACCAACTCCAGCCTTATCTTCTGGTATTGCATCCATGACAACTGTTGTTGATGGTGCCATTGTCAATCCCATACCTAAGCCAAGGAACCAAAACATTAGTGCCAACATAAAGTACGGTGTATCTATTGAAACTTGAGAGAATATTGTCAAGGCGAGAGTAACTAATAGTAATCCAGTTCCTACAACCCGATTAACACCAAATTTTGAGACTAATTTGTCACTATTTGCTGCTGCTGGCATTAGACCCAATGGTAAGGGAAAGAAACGAATGGCTGCTTCAAGTGGCGAATATCCTCTAACCAATTGGAAATGAAGCATCTGCATAAACATAAATGAAAACATTACGAAAAATGCTAGGCTGATAGCCACAAGACCTGCTGTATATCCTCTATTTGAGAAAAATGACATTGGCAATATTGGATAAGGAGTCTTGTTTTCCCATTTTATGAAAACTATTAGTGAAATTATTCCAATCGCAAATGCAGCGATTACTTCGTCACTAGTCCAACCTAAATTCGGACCTTCTATGATTCCATAGAGAATCGCACTTAGCGTAATTATCGATAATAATGAACCAATCCAATCGAGTGGTGTAGTTTTGGCTTCTTTGGATTGAGGAACATACTTAGCTCCGATTAATAGTGCTAAGAATATAATTGGTACATTGATTAAGAAAATATCTTGCCAGTGATAATGCTCCATAATATAACCTCCAACGAGCAAACCAATTGGAGCACCGATTCCCGCCATTGCAGCCCATATTCCGATTGCTTTACCGCGTTCATCCTTTGGAAAGACCACAATTACAATCGAAAGAGTTGCAGGCATTACCAATGCTGCCCCAAGGCCCATCATCGCCCTTGCAGCGATCACTTGATTTGCTGTTTCAGCAAAAAATGCCGCCCAACCTGCTGAACTGGCTAAAATCACTAAACCCACTTGTAAGGCGCTTCTGCGGCCAAATCGATCTCCAAGAGAACCCATCACTAACAGAGTCCCTCCGAAAATCAATGCATATGCATCCACTATCCATTGCATTTGAGAATTATCTGCACCTAAATCAATCGCCAATTTTGGTAATGCCACATTGAGCGTAACATTGTTGAGCATTACGATTATTAGACTGAGGCTCATAATGCCCAAAATAATCCAACGGTCATCATGGTGCGAGTGATGATTGCTCATATTATTACCGATTGTGCAATTCTATATCAACCGGTTGTAAACAATTGTTTTCAAATAACATCAATATTTACTATTGATTATTTCGCCAAGTAGATTGTGAATGGTCAACTCCTTTGTGAGCAGATAGAATTTGTGCTATTACAGCTATTGCGATTTCTTCAGGTGTCTCAGCACCAATGTTTAATCCAATAGGACACTGAATGGAATCCAAAGACTCCTGAGCAATACCTGCATCCAAACATTCAGCCTCAAAGGCCTGCCACTTGCTTCTGCTACCAATTACTCCAATCCTCGGTTTGCTGTTTGAATTATTATTATCTTCAGACTCCATTAGAGATAACAATGAAATCAACCTTTCTTGGTCCTCAGCCCAATCATGACCAAGTAACAAAATATCACTAAAACGAGATATTGAACGCTTGGTTTCTGCATCTTTGCTTTCATTACCAGAAAAGAAGGCCTCAACTGGGGAACAATGTAATTCTTTTGAGTTTGGAAACTCTTCAATATTAACGAATTCACTTCTTGTATCATGTATTGAATAATTCCAACCCAAAGATTCTATTCCCTTAACCAATGCTTTAGCACAATGACCTGCACCCATCAATAATACATGTGGCATAGCGATAATCACCTCGATGGCGAGAGTAACTTGGCCCCCGCATAATGAATCAAGAGGCGTTACTTGATAGCCCTTCGCACCCTTATTCAATCCATAAGTAAGCACTTCCCCACTAGGCTTTTCTGATTCTAGCAGTAATTCTCTACAGCGCTGTAATACCTTCATTTCAAGTCCAGCACCACCAATGGTACCAACGCATTGTTCATTATTATCAAATCCAGAAAGTGCCAACCTAGCCCCCACTTTGCCAGGGACGCTACCCGATGTACTGATTACACTGGCTAAGACAACAGAATGGCCCTGTCCAAGACGTGATAACGCCCATGCCAAAACCGCTGCGGTCATATCCACGCCTTGCGGGATTCACACATACACTTTGCTACTGTAACTGTTCAGTCAATTTGCAGAAGTGTTTGCTCATTATCCAATAATAACTGCAAATCTTGTTCTGTATCAATATTCAAAGAAATCAATTGGTAATTAACCTGAACCGGGTTAAAAGAAACAAGTTCCCTCAAAGATTCATCTGGATTAGCAGCTAATACATCTTCAATATCGTCTCCAGCAATAATTACTGGATGGCCACTACGGTTGTTACTTACAGGCTTGCATGAGTTCTTAGATTTCATCAGTTGTTTAACCAAATTTACATTCCATCCCGGTCTATCCACTGGGGCGATTAACACCATTCTTGGAGTTCTGCCATGATCACCACATAATGACATCAATCCACATTGAATACTTCCAGTTCGACCTTCTTGAGGTGCTTTATTGATTACTATTGTAGCACCAGGTACTGATGTTAAGCAATCATAGGCTAATTCAGATGATGTCACTACGACAATCGGGGAACAACCTGCATTTTGTAATCGGCGAAAAGCCAACCCAAGCAAATTGGTATCTCCTACATTTACAAGTGCCTTTGGTTGTCCAAGGCGAGATGATGCCCCTGCAGCCAAAATAATTGCGGGAATCCCTTTGGCCATGGTGTTGGCACAACAGAGTTATTCTTTGATTAATCGGCTAATAATAATGAGATTGAATAAATTGTCCCTCTTGCAAACATCGCGTCTTGAAATACCCTAAGGTTTCTCAACATTCATGAATCAAACTGAAAATGCAACATTAGACCCATATTTTAGGTCAATGCAATTATTGCATAATACTGTCACTGGTAGCGATTCACTTCAATGGGATGATAGAGAATACGGAAAAGTTGAGATCTTCGCCCGAGGTATGTCAAGACGTTGGTACAAAATAAATGCCCACCAACTTACACCGGATGTAATTGGTGAAAAGAAAAAGCCGCATTGGACCTGTTCATGGGTAATTAATGTGAGAGGCGCCGCATGGAGATCTGACTTCAATAATAACAAATCGTTAGTGGTTAGCCTGTGCATTCATACAAATAAAACTGGAGCCAGATTACCGATTGGAGACAGTTTAGTCAGCCTTTGTTTATCTTTAGTAAATGACAAAACTACTGCACTTAATATTCCATTACTCGCTCAATTCATTGTCTGTCCAAGAAAGCGATTATCAACGATCGAAATATTCCAGGATGAAGGCGTCATTACATCTGATATGTTGGAAGGAGGAGAAGATATTTTTGGTGACTGGGATGAAGATTGGGAAGAAGAGGAGGAAGATAATTCATGGCATCATGACATGGGACTCATTGACGAAAGTCCTAATCCCATTGATACTCTTGCAGAATTATTCTTCCAACAGAACGTATTAACTGCTGCAGAGGAAAGAAGAGAAATTGAAAATGAGTTGCAGGAAGAAAATAGAATAAATGATATTGAAAAAATGATTTATGACCATGAAAGGGCTGCTGATAGAGTTGCTGATAGAAGATGATTGGTTAGAATTAGAAATCTTTAGTAATTTCACGCCCAATAATCATTCTTTGAACCTGTGACGATCCTTCATAAATTTGCATCACTTTAGCACCTCTCATCAGGCGTGCGACTGGATATTCTTCTGAATATCCGTATCCACCAAAAATTTGTACTGCATCGGTTGAAACCTCCATTGCTGCATCTGCTGCAAATCTCTTAGCATGCGCTGCAGATTCTGTATTACGAATTCCATTATCAGCTTCGTATGCACTTTTCCAAGTCAATAAGCGACTAGACTCAACTTTGGTTTTCATATCTGCGAGCATGAATTGAATTGCTTGGTGCTTGTGTAAAGGCTTACCAAATGATTGTCTCTCATTGGAATATTGCAAAGCATGCTCATATGCAGCTCTTGCTAAACCAGTGGCATGTGCTGCAATATTCGGCCTACTCATGTCAAAAGCACTCATCGCATTCATCCATCCACCTGATTCAGAACCGCCGATTAAGTTCTCAATTGGAACCCTTACATCATCAAAAGTAATTGCACGTGTATCTGAACATCTTTGACCCATGTTGACCTCTTTCTTACCAAGAGAGAACCCCTCAGTACCCGCTTCAACAACAAATCCAGACATTCCTTTGTGTCCTGCATCAGGGTCAGTTTTTGCAAGAATAAAAAAGAAATCTGCATGTCCTGCACCAGTGATGAACATCTTTGAACCATTGATGACATATTCATCTCCATCACGTATTGCTGTTGTTTTACACGCTGCTAAATCAGAACCTGCACCGGGTTCTGTAACACCATATGATGCCAAAGCACCATCTTCTGCAATTTTTCTTAACCACTTTTGCTTCTGCGCTTCAGTTCCACCAGTAATTATCGGGGCGCAAGCCAATGATGTTGCATATGCTGCTGTAGCAAATCCAGGGTCTCCCCAAGCGAGTTCCTCGTTAACCAATACTTCTTCCATAGTGCCCAGTCCTGCACCACCATAATCTTCAGGGATGTGTAAGTTTAGTAATCCCATCTCATGTGCAGCCTGTATTGCCTCCTTAGGGTATTGAGAGTTCTCATCCCAGTGCTCTGCATTAGGTCGAATCTCATCAACTGCAAACTCATGTGCAAGTTCACGTAACATCTCCTGCATCTCATCGAGTTGGAAGTTGACCATAACACCCCCAGCAGGAACACCCTTATGAGGATTGAAACAAAAATAACACCGTAAATAGTTAATATTGCAAGATTTCTATTTTCAGACTACTAATTTTATCCAATAACAATAATTCCTTCATGCGCTGCTACTAATATTGACATGAAAGCGCCATAAAATAATATCAATAACAAACCTTCCCAACGCTTAAACTCATATTGTGTCCACATCATGAATATTGCCATCAATGAGCCT
>JANXHP010000008.1 GCA_024958795.1 Candidatus Poseidoniaceae archaeon
AACAGTTTTGGTGTTCTGCCAGTGACAAAAGATGAACACGCAATGGCGGTGGAAAAAGTCAGACACGTCGGAGACTTGGTGGCTTGTGTAGCAGCAGTTGATGAGGCTACTGCGCTACATGCACTTTCATTATTTGAAGTTGAATATGAAGAACTTGAACCAGTTTTTGACCCAAAGAAAGGATTGGAGGATGTTGATGAACCGATTCACTGGAGAGGAAAATATCACCTTTCAAAGACCAATGTTCAAAAGCGTGTATTTCAAGAATTTGGAGACCGAAGTTTAATTGACAAACCTTCAGCCAGCAATCACAACAAATGGACCATGAAAGGAGTCCATCACGGATTCACTGAACCTCATGCAGTAGTAGCTCATTGGGACCCAAATGGGCGTTTACAATTGTACACTCCAACTCAAGTTCCTCATTATACGCACCGTGCTCTTTCAACAGTCCTAGAGGTTCCAATGCACCAAATAAATGTTGTAAGGACCTTTGTTGGTGGCGGATTTGGTGGGAAATCAGACCCATTTCCACATGAAATGTGTGCAGCAATATTATCGCGTAAATGTGGACGTCCAGTAAGAATTACATTTGATAGAGAAGAAGTCTATATGATCAATAGAGGGCGACATCCAAGTCATATTGAAGTGAAAATGACTGCAGACGATGAGGCAAAAATAACAGGTTTTGATATTGACGCTTTAATCGATGGAGGAGGATTCGCTAGTTTTGGTCATGTCACTTCATATTACAATGGAGTATTAGCAACCGCTCCATATGAATTGGGTTCATTTCATTATACTGGGGCAAGAGTTTGGACAAATAAACCAGCTAGTGGAGCAATGAGAGGGCATGGAGCAGTAAATACAAGGTGTGCCGTGGAAGTAGGTCTTGACCAAATGGCTGAAGATTTATCGGTTGACCCAATTGATTTGAGATTAGCAAATTTATTACCACCACATAGCAAGACTATCAGTGGATTTAGAATAACTAGCAATGGTATGCGTGAAGCACTTGAAAGAGTAAGAGAAAGTTCTGATTGGGATAATAAGTTTAGACAATTGCCTCTTGGTAAAGGAATTGGAATCGGTTGTGGATTTTTCATTAGTGGCTCAGGACTCCCTATTCATTGGGATCCAAACAAGTTCCCACATGCAACTGTTCACATTCAAGTAGACATGGATGGTGGAGTAACAGTTCATTCTGGTGCTGCAGAGATTGGTCAAGGTTCCACTACTGCAGTAGCGCAAGTGGTTGCTGAAGTTTTGGCATTACCGATTGAAATGATACATGTTCGCTCACATGAAAGTGATACCAGTCCTGTTGACCTTGGCTCTTATTCTAGCCGTGTCACTTTTATGAATGCAAATGCTGCAATTCGCGCAGCCATAGAGATTAGAGATATGTTACTAAACGCTGCTTGGGAAATGATCGGTTATCATCCTGACCTTTTGGTATTAAACGATAGGAGAATCTACTACAAACATGACCCATCAGTTGGTGTTTCATACCTCAAAGCATTGCACAAAGCGCAAGAGGATAAAGGGGCTTTGATATCCAGCGGTGCTTATCGTTCACCTCCAATGGGTGGTGTTCACAAGGGAGCAGCAGCAGGATTGGCTCCAGCATATTCATTCTCTGCATATGTTGCAGAAACTGATGTTGATGTCGAAACAGGTCAGATAAAATGTACAAATGTTTGGGCTGCTCATGATTGCGGTAAAGCATTGAATCCTTTGGCGGTTAAAGGACAGATAATTGGTTCATGTCATATGGGCCTTGGGCAAGTGATTTCAGAAGAAATGGTATATGGTCGAACAGGGCATTTACAGAATGCGAATTTATTAGAATACAAGATTCCATCAGTCCATGAAATGCCACATGTTGTGCCAATAATTGTTGAATCTTGTGACCCAGAAGGGCCATTCGGTGCAAAAGAAGCAGGTGAAGGTCCATTATTGCCTATTTTACCTGCTGTTGTAAATTCGGTTTACGATGCAATTGGAATTAGAATCAATGATTTACCATTGACTCCAGATACAGTATTTTTTGCAATTGAAAAGAAAATGAAGACTTTATCCATAGATGATGCGCTTGAATTAGAAAGTCCAAGATTGACTCATTCCGCAATGCAGCAAATTATTGTTGAGAGATCCGCACAGCATAAGGTTAGAGATATTGCACGGCAAAGAAGTGATGATACATCACCATATGTTAACGGAGTTTTGTTTGGCTTTGACCCAAATATTCCTTTAGAAGACCAAGTTGAAGGTTGGAGAGCAGCAACAGAACCACTTCCAGAACAGTTAGCAGATCTTGGATTTGCTGGAAAAGCATGGCTCAAAAAAGAACAACGCCATATGGGGGGTGAGAATTGATGTTAATGCCACCTTTTACACTACATCACCCATCAACTGTTGAACAGGCATGTGAAATTGCACAGCAATTACTTGCTGATAACCAACAATTTGATTGGGTCGCAGGTGGAACTGATTTGATTCCAAATTACAAATGGCATATTAACACAAAACCTCATGTTATTTCTCTTGCCAAAATACAAGGTGCAAGTGTAATTTCTGCAACAGAAATTGGTTGCATGGCACGTTTATCCGATTTGACTGAAGCGAGTGGAGTACATCCATTGGTTGCTGAAGCAGCTTCAAAAGTCGCTTCATCTTTAATTCGAAAGAATGCAACACTTGGTGGAAATCTTTGTCTTGATACCCGTTGTTTTTGGTATAATCAAGGAGAAGATTGGAGGCGCAGCATAGATTGGTGCCACAAGGCAGATTGTGGAACTGGTGCAGATTGCAGAGTTATTCCAAATCAAAATACACTTTGTGTTGCCACATATCAAGGAGATATCGCTCCTAATTTGATGGTCCTTAATTGCACAGTACACATCGTCGGCCCTTCTGGAGAAAGGCAAGTTCCAATTTGTGATTTTTACCAGTTAGATGGTAAGAAAAAGAATATCCTTGAAGCAGGTGAGTTTTTGCTCAAAGTCACACTTCCAGAAGAGTCTCAACAAAGAATTGGCTGTTACCAAAAATTACGTGTTCGTGATTCATGGGATTTCCCAGAGGCTGGTATTGCCGCATCATGGATTGCAGGTGATGAAAAGTCACTTCTCATCGCATCTACCGCTTTGGAATCTATTCCGAAGATGCATGATGAACAAGTATCAGAAGTATTAGCCGATGGCTGGAACGGAGCAGATAGCATCAAATCCCTTTCTGTAGCAATTCAAAAATCAATAAAACCAGTAAATAATACTACACTGACTCCAAGATATAGGAAGAAGATGGTTCGTGTTTTGACAAAGCGAGCGATTGAAGGAATTTTACAATGAGGTGCTTGTTTGAATCGAATGAGATCTAGAACAATTATCGTAATATTACTGCTAATGATATTACCGATTACAATAACGTCATCAGCACAGTTTGGCTCTCAAAGTTGGGAATTGGGTTGGGTGACCAATGTTGACGGAAATTATGAAGTTGAAATGGAAGATGATTGGGATATTAGTGGAGAATTGGTAATCTTCATTGAAAACTCTCGCCAAAATGAATTAAATGTTAATTTTGATTTAGAATGGGATTCAGATATTCCATTTATCGTTGACGGGCCAGAGTCGGGAACGGTTGCAGGGGGGGAGAATCTTTCTTTCACCTTTACATTAACAGAAGATAGCACCCTTGACATACGAAGTTTCAGCCCATCGGATACATATGTTCTAACATTGACTGCAGATGAAGTAGTATCTGACCAAACCGTATCTAGCCAAGACCTTGATGCAGGAGTAAAGTTGCCAAAGATATTCAATCTTCAACCCGATGATATCCCAGATCAATCCATGCATTCAGATACCTGGATTGAAGTTGAAATATTAGTTTCAAATTGGGGCAATAATAGAGATGCGGTGACAAGTGCTGATGTTGATATTAGAAGTTGCCCTAATCTCAAAGCAGAAGGTTTGGAACAATTTGATAATTTGGTTGTTGAACCTACTGATTTAAACAATAATGTCGCAAAAGGGTTTGAAGTAAAATTCGTAGCTTCTGTTAGCCATCCTGACCGAACTTGTGAAGTCACATTCTCAGTAATTTCTGAAGGAGATGAAAGAGTTCGTTCAACAACATTCGATCTAAAGGTTTCTGCGGCAGAAGTTGTTGTCGATGATAACTCAGGAGATGGCGGTTCATCGGATGGCGACGGATTAAGTGAAAATACTAGCAATTTAGCATGGTATGGTTTCTATGAATTATTATTCACTCTTCTATTTGCGGCATATATTTCTAGACGCTGAGCAGTGGCACATTTTCACAACAAAAAAAATTGATATTATTATTCAATAAAGAATTATTATTATTGCCTCCGCAATTATCCGGCGTGTTGTTTCCGCATTCCGGCATATTTCCCTCAAAACGAATAGAAACAGGGGGGCGGTTCAACAATTGAAAATGCGCAGTGATGGACAACTATTATGAGTGGAGCGAAGTTCCGACGAATGCTTGTATTGAGTTATGCTTATGCAAACACCGATGGAGAGACTGAAATGGCAGAAGGCGAGGGTTCCCGTTTCAGTCTTGAGACATGGCTGATGGTCGGCTTAATTTCCTCGCTATTATTGTCCACAGTCGTGATTGCATTAGTTTCTTCAAACAAAGAAACAGTGTTCTCTCCATATGATAATAGTTCAGAACATTCCGACCAACAATTAACAGTTATGCGTTCAGATTTAGGTGATGGCGGTTTTAATTACAATATTGCTAACACCATGTCAACTCCGATGTTAGTAAATGATTGGAAAGAACCACATCGCACACTATTGGTTATCGCTGCACCAGAGAAACCATTTGATTCAGCAGAAGCAACAGCACTGCATGATTTTGTCACAAAGAAAGGTGGTAAAGTAATTCTCGCAGCAAATAGTACCAATGCGCAATTGGTCGCTGAAGAATTTGGTGTCAAATACTTTGATGCATCTGTTGTTGATCCTTACCAGTATTATGAGGTTGCAAATGAAAAAGGCGAACGTATAGAGCCAGACCAAAGAAGACTTTGGGCAGTTGCAAGTATTGATAGAGAAGTATCTGAAATGGGCGAAGAATCTAGAATTCCTTGCAGTCAAGCAATGATTGACCTCACACAAATCAGCAATTGTAGAATGCCAGTACTATTCCACCGTCCAACAGCAATTCAGGTATTGGATGAACAGGCTGATACTGGGCGCGAAATTAGTGTATTAGCACATGCATCAACTCCAGCATTCATTGCTCGTCATGATATGGATGTAAACAATCAGAACAATCCAACTCTAGGTGAAGGCAAGACTGGGCTAATCGTTCGTATTGACTATCCAGTAAATAGCGGAATTATTGATAAGAAGCCTAACAACGATATTGGTGAAGTTTCAGTAACTGGAAGTATTGTTTTTGTTTCAGACCATTCGGTGTTAGCAAATCATCTTTGGGATATTGACTTAGCTGGAGAAACAGGAAAGCAACAATGTACTTCACCACTATATGTTAACAATAATCACAAATGCTGGAGCACTTCAAGCAATGGATTATCCGCTTCACAGGGTGACACACAATGGTATGGAAACTCTCAATATTTCTCCGCTCTAATTTATGATATGATGGAATTTGACAACGGTGAAATGTCAACTACTGTCACCAGCCGTCCTGACCAGTTCAATTTGGTATTCGACGAAAGTCGACACATCTCCAGTTCATTGAGCATGCCTTTTACTGAAGCAATGGGTGCAATCGTATTACTTACCAGCGATGTGGTATTGAAGTGGTTGATAATTCTCAATCTCTTCGCCCTTCTATCCATTGCAATTATGGTTGTACCTGAGAAGGAAAATTGGAGGCACGTCTTTGATTTGACTCGCTTCCGCGAACGCCCAACCAAAGTTGATTCTTCACAATATCACGTGCGCACAAGAGAAGCATTGCTCTCTAAGGTGCGTCAATTTAATGACTTGACGCACGATGAATTCGCGCTCAAGAGCCCAGCGGAAATAATGCAATTAGTCCGCGACCCACGATTGGTTGAATTAATCAGCAGTAATCGTGTCTACTCCAACGAAGAACTAAGGGAAGTAATCCCACAAATTCGACGTTGGGGTAAATGAAATAGGAGGAAATTGACATGCAACCCCCAGCACCACCAGCAGCCCCAGCAGTTCCTGCACCTGTGGCCCCTGCAGCGCCTATGCCTGCCCCTGCTCCTGCGGCACCAATGCCAGCAGTAGCACCAGCAGCACCAGCGCCAGCAGCACCAGCCCCAATGCCTGCAGCTACTGCCCAACCAAGACATCAGAGCACACCTGAGGTCCGAGAACGCCTACAAGCAGTCGGAGCGATCGCAACAGCGATTTCTGCGGAAATTCAAAAGGTAATTATCGGAAAGGCCCACGTTATTGATAATGTGTTGGTTAATATCCTCGCCAACGGTAACCTTCTGTTCGAAGATTACCCAGGTTTGGCTAAGACTCTGATGACAAATACCTTTGCCGATGCACTCGGCTGTGACTTTAAGCGTGTACAATTTACACCGGATTTGTTACCAGCTGATATCACCGGTACTAACATCTATGATGCTAAGAAGGGAGAGTTTACTTTCAAGCCAGGACCTTTGTTCTGTAACCTTCTACTAGCGGACGAGATTAACCGTGCTCCACCAAAGACTCAAGCAGCTTTGCTTGAGGCTATGCAAGAGAAGCAAGTTACAATCGGAACAGTAACCCACAAGTTACCTGCACCATTTATTGTAATGGCAACTCAAAACCCTGTAGAGCAAGAAGGTACATACCCTCTCCCAGAAGCACAACTTGACCGTTTCATGTTCAAGATGTCCGTAGGATATCCTGACCGTGCTGATGAAGACGAAATTCTTTCCCGTCGTATTAGCCGTGGAAAGGATGCAGTTGATGTCGATGTAATTACTGACCCACAACGAGTTATTGCTATGCAACAAGCTTGTGAAGATGTATATGTTGATCCTGCACTTCGTATGTACATGGTAGAAATCGTAGCAAGAACCCGTGAGGACCCTCGTGTTCTCGTCGGTGCTTCCCCTCGTGGTAGCCAAGCGCTTCTGAAGACTTCCCGTGCATCAGCCGCTCTACGTGGCCGTGACTTCGTTACACCAGATGATATTAAGTCAGTTGCAGAAATTGCAGTTGCACACCGTCTCATCCTCAAGCCTGAACACCAAATTAAGGGTCTTGAACCGGGCGAAGTAATTCAATCAATTTTGCGCGAAGTACCTGTGCCTACTGTTTGAATCTAAACTCTGTAATTGATAAAGAGGTGTTTTAGATGTGGAGTCGTAAATCAGCAATGTTAGGAAGTTTGGCTGTGTCCATGTATTTACTTGGACTCACCTTGCGAAACTCCCAACTTGTTACAATCGCTGTAGTCATCTTTGTTTTCCTTACCTGGGCTGCCCTTTTCGGTGGCCATGCAGACGTCGCAAGTACTGGACGTCGTGCAGATGAATGGAAGGGAGAAGAAGGAGCTGCACTCGGTAATGTCTCTGCAATGCGTAAATTATCTAGCGCTCGTATTTTCGAAGACGGGGAGTTAGATGTAACGCTGCGAATGCAAAACCACTCTTCATTAGCCAAGATATTGGAGGTTAGAGATAGAGTTCCAGAAGTAATGAGAATCAAACAAGGTTCTAATTACATTTTGATGGAACTTGGTCCTCGCCGTGAAACAATGATTGAATACACTGTTGAATGTCCACTACGTGGCTTCTATAGTCTGGGTCCTGTGGCTGTTAGGATCCAAGACGCTTTTGGATTATTTCACAAGGAAAAAGAATTGCATGTCTACAATGATTTCCTTGTGTTCCCTAAGATGGAAGACCTTACTGATACATTCGTCAAGTCTCGTGTTCCGAAGATTTTCACCGGTGCGGTAAATATCAGACAACCAGGTCCTGGTTCCGAATTCTATTCACTTCGTGAATATTTTGAAGGAGATTCCTTTAGAGCAATTAACTGGTCAGCATATGCTCGTACTGGTAGATTGATGGTTAACGAACGTGAACGTGATGCAGTATCCGATATTATCATCATTGTTGATTCAAGAGCAGTTTCTGAAACTGGTCCTGTCTCTAGAAATGCTTTGGTATATTCAACAAGAGCAGCAGCATCATTGGCTAAGTATTTCCTTAGCCGTCGTGACTCTGTCGGTGTTATTACATATGGAAATGAAGTTGTCAGTGTTGATAGAGATACTGGAAAGAAGCAACTATACATTATTCTAACCAAGTTATCAGGTGCAGTTGCTGGCGGTAATATTCCACTACAAGTAGTAGTAAACAGAATAATGCCTCACATCAACAAGGGTAGCCCGATTATCTTCTTGTCCAATCTTGAAGATGACCCAACTATTGTTAATGCACTACGAGACTTTAGAGCAAGGAATTTCGATGTAACAGTTCTTACACCTTCATCCCTTGAATTTGAGTTTGATGCTAAGCGTATTGATAGAACTGGATATGAAGTAATGAAGACTGAAAGAGATGTATTAATCAGCGAATTAAGAGGTCTTGGAGTCAATATTATGGATTGGGAGCCTGATATGCTACTATCTACTGCACTTGCAGGAGCAAGAGGATTCTGAGGTGATATTATGACTATTAAAAAGCCAACAGGAGACACTTCACACTTGTATGATGGAAAGACTGTTCGTTCAGCTGCTCCATCAAGAAAGAAAGCTGCAGGACAAATGGGACTTGGTTCTGAAATTCCAAAAGATGCTATTCCATCAGTTGAAATTCCATCCTTTATTGAGAGTCTATTAGGTGGCCCTCTTGTGCCAAAGATGAAATTCTTACCTCCAGATAAGATGGTGCAAAACCTTCAGATTGGAGTTTATGGAGTACTGATTGCTCTTGCTCTTCTAACATTTATTGTCTCACCAGAGGAAGGATCAATTTGGTACATGATGACAGGAAGTCTTGGATTTGCATTCATTATGCAAATGCTGATAATTATTTCAGCGACAGTTGCTGGTTTCTGGGGAACTTTCCAAAGAGATGCACGTTTTTCCATAGCAAGTAATCTGTTATTCATACTTGCAATTTTACGATTCGCATCATCAAAGGTGACTTTGTCTAATGATGTGTTTGGATTATCAGATAGTCCAACAATGCTATCCATTTTAGTTGTTGTTTATTCAGTACTTTTGATAATGTATTTCGAATTATCAAATGGTGTGATTCGCTATTCAATGTTGGATACGAGTATTCGTACCAATGAAGTATACGTAATGAATCCAAAGAAGATTGTTGGAAAATATCACCGTTCACTCATTTTGAACCCTATTCTTGCTACTATTCTAGCAATGATTGTGCTAAATGCAAACAAGATATTGCCATTCATCGTTGGTATTTTCTCTGAAGATGTAGCAATGCGTATGGAAGAATCAGTTGAATTGATTTCAGTATACGGTGTTGCACTTGGAACATTATTTGTATTCTTGGTTGTAGGTGGATTGTTTGCATTGAATCTTCCAACCCACTTGCAGAATTACCGAGAGAATAAATCAGAGTGAATTAATATCTCTTCATTGATGAAGAGAATTACATAGATTGAATCTATCACTCATTTCTACTAGCATTGACTTAATGTCCTTTTCTTTAACTAACAATCTCAAAGAGTGAGGAGATTGACTGAGTAATTGCAAATCCCATCTATTTTCAATTTCATCAAATAATGTTAGTTGCTCTTGTTCAGAGCCATTTCCTACTAAAGATATCATTGCTGAATATGTTTTAACATCAGGTGTTTGGAAATGGTTTGTAATGATTTGTTGAGATCTGATTAGGTCGTGCTGAGAGATTATCAATTTCAATTCACCTGGTTGAGAATGTAAATGCCAACAAGTAATATCTTCGTTTGATAAGTCTACCAACAATTGACCTAAGTTTTTGCTTTGTTCTTCAAGTGAGAGTGTCTC
Organism: Candidatus Poseidoniaceae archaeon; assembly: GCA_024958795.1. Taxonomy (GTDB): domain Archaea; phylum Thermoplasmatota; class Poseidoniia; order Poseidoniales; family Poseidoniaceae; genus MGIIa-L1. The sequence goes on from JANXHP010000008.1 coordinate 9,988, forward strand.
TATGGACAAATATGCTACACTTGCAAGGCAACCAACTCCTTTGACTCTATATTCTTCATGAATATCAGGTCCAATGACTGTTTGTGCAAACTCCTTTTCCCTGTAGAGATGCATTATTTCCAAAGGAATTCCTACAGTTGCTAGAGGTTCTACAGTCGCAGGATGGAGAACAGGAGTATCCAATCTGGAAAGTTCCATCGCTTCTCCATATCCAAGGTAGTGTATTGCAGTTGTTTCTATTCCCCAACGTGGGTTTATTGGCAACACTCCAGCAACATCTTTCCATAGAATTACTCTTTCTGCATCAACAAGATTAGCAATTGCAGTAGCCGTATGATCGCTACCACCACGCCCTAGTAACGCTAATTCTCCATCAATACCCTGCCCAAACCAGCCAGTGATAACTGGTGTACCTTGCAAAGCCGATAGGTCAAGATTATTTTTTGATGCTTCTAAATCAACGGTAGGAGCCTTACCGCTTCCATTCAACCTCAAACCAATATCCTCTGCTCCTACAGGGTGAGAATCAATTCCTTTCGTGTTAAGGAAATGAGATACAACCAATGCACTCAATCTTTCTCCAGCAGCCAGTAATCGATTCTTTGCTACATGATCTTCTGGTTTGACTGCAAGTTCAACCAATGAAGTTTCAATTCCATTTAGAACTGCTTTGAATAATATCCCAAGACTTGAGTCTGCTAATCCAGGTGAAAAGCGTAAGTGCTGTTCTTCTAAATCATGTACTAAGCGGCCAGCATAGCGAGGTTCATGCGATGCTCTAAGCAATCTATCAGTAGTTCCCCATAATGCAGAAACAACAAGTATTACTTGTCCATTGGTTTGTTGAATCACTTGCGAAATCCGTTCAAGGTCTGAAGAATCTCGCAAACAAGAACCTCCAAATTTGTGAACTGTAATCATTTCCTTAGTCATCAAAATAGCCACCCCTCAATGCCAAATCAGTCAAAATAAAAGTTGCCATCGCTTCAACAACTGCTACAGCGCGTGGACCTATTACCGGATCATGCCTTCCTTTAACAACAAGATTTTCCTCAATTCCGCTTTCCAAATTCAAAGTTAATTGTGGTCTTGCAATGCTGGAAGGTGGTTTGAAAGCAACATTGATTTTCAATGGTGCTCCGCTTGCTAACCCAGCGATTGCTCCATCAGGTGATTTGCCCTTCAATTTAGGTTTAGAAGCAGGGCCACTCCATGCATCATTATGCTGTGAACCGCGCATTTGTACAGCATTAAACCCTCTTCCAAATTCAATACCTCTCGCAGCAGGAATAGCCATCATCGCCCTTGCAAGAGCCGGTTCAATACCATCAAACCAAGGTTCTCCCAAACCGAGAGGTAAGCCAGAAATGCATAGTTCTACTTTACTACCAACAGAATCCAATTCACCCCTAAGAGTTGTTAGATATTGTGCCATTAATTTAGCTGCAACTGGGTCTTTACATCTCAAATTAATACAATCTTCATTTTGCCAATCATCTGGGCAAGATTGGATATCGCGAGCAGTAATATTGCCAATAGCCGATACATGGGCTTCAATTTTAACCCCCATCTTGTCGACAATGGGCGCTAATATCGCTGCAACTGCAACGATTGGTGCAGTCAATCTAGCACTTGAGGTGCCGCCACCTCTCAAATCAGCCTTTCCTTCAGTTTTAATGTGCATTAACAGGTCTTGGTGTCCTGGGCGAGGGTGATGTGGGAGAAATGAATAATCACTTGATTTCACATCATTATTTGCAATTCTAATTTTACATGGTTGACCATTTGTTTTTCCATCTTCCACGCCGCTCAATATTTCTACAATGTCACTCTCTTTTCTTTTGCTTGAATATTTTCCACCCGGCTTGCGTTTATCCATTGCACGTTGGATTGCATCAGCATCAATAACAATACCAGAAGGCATTCCTTCAACGATTGCACCTACTTCTGGACCATGGCTGGTACCAAATAGGGTCAAACGAATGGCTTGGCCGATGCTCATTTGCATACTTGACTCACCCAAGCCAGTAAACACTGTTTGAATAATGTGTTTGTTGCTCACTCAATTTCGTCTTGGACATCAACAGCATTGAGGAATTTTGTTTCAATTAACTTAACATCAGGATATCTTGAGGTATACCATTGTTTCAGTCGTTCACATGATGGTTTGCTAATAGATGGAGCAACCAATACAATCACAGTTCCAGAACCCGACATCCCTGCTGCTCTTGCACCATTAACAAACGCATCATTTGTCAATTTTCTAGCAGTTGAATCCGAGATAATTCCAACCATTGCTCTACCATTCCAAGTTAGTGCGACAAGTTCTTGTCCTTCTTGAATCGCATTTAATGCGTGAACAAAATTTTGTTGCTGTGCTGAAAAGGCTTCAGGATCAGGTCTTGAAGTTCGCTCACCTCTTGACAGAATTAAGACGAACCAGTCATCAGCAGGAGGTCCAGAACCCTCCATTAGTACCCCTTCTTCAATTGTTTCAGCATTCACATCGATTAATTTCCAACCATTTGTTGCGCAAGCCCAAGCATCATCAATAGAACCGGTGATAGAAACACCTGCTTCCAATTGTGCTTGAGCAGACATTAGTACGAGGTCTTTGTCTTCTAATTCCATTTCCATTGAATTATTCAATGCGCGTAGTGCAGCGATTGAAACAGCGGCAGATGATTTCAAACCTTGACGCGGTGGGATTTTTGAAGCGACTGCCCAATGCAAATCCTCTTTTTCTAATTTGTTTGGTAATGAATGTCCACTGGCAACCCATACATTGACGACAGCCTCTAGCAAACCATCAGGATCGGATAATGCCCTCTTACTTTCTTTATCGAGAAGGCGAACTGCAACTGGTAAATCAAGTGCCATACTACATCCATAGCCCAAGCCAGCAGCGTGAAGAAGACTACAAGCGCCATGTGCTTGCCCTTTACCTATCACCGCCATTCTTCTCACCTCTCAACTACTTCGCTTGGCACCGCAACACCGATATGTCTGGCATCGCGACTACTCCACCCGAGAATCTGTTCGCCAATGGTTAAATCAGTTACGGCTATCAATTTTCTCTGAGAAGTGACTAAACGGACAGTCTCTGCTTGTTGTGTGAAGACTTGGGACTCTTTATCATTTGTATTCTTGAATGAGAATAATAACATCGGCCTACGTTCAATTTTCAATCTTCCAATGGTAGCAGATTTACAGTTTTGTGAATCAGAAACAATTAACACTTCATCACCTGCCTTTAGTTCACTCAAATATTTTGTTGTTCTATCAGCCATCACGATATATGCATGAGGTGGTCCTGCATTTACTCTAAATGGACGCGAAGGAACATATTCGGAAGCAAGCGTTTCACCATGTATTAATACCATACAAGAAGAACTTGAACCAATTAACATACCTTCACCAATTTCCAAAAGACTTGTCAAATCAATACAATATCTATCCGAGATACCTCCCGATTCAATATTGGTTATCAGTAATGGTTGTAATTCAATAATTTCATTATCTTCAACATCATTAATTGGTTCAACAATTTCACCACGTTGTGATTTTGCAATCGTTGCAGAATCAATCATTTGCTGTTCAGGTCTAATCACCAAAGCATCAACTCCAATTTCTAACGCAAAAGCAGCTCCTTGTGCTTCTGCAGGAGTGCGGATTAATGCAGCAATTTTGGTAGGACTTCCAGTACAAGCAGCAATAATATTCTCTATGGGTATCATTGACCAATCTTCAAATTCTAATAATAACCAATTTACACTTCCAACCAATGAGCGTGCAATATCTTGACCCTCAGATCCATTAATATTGATTATTTGGCCAATGACCTCATCATCTTTAATAATACTATTTCCATTGCTAATAATATTTGGAATATCAGTTTCATTAGGTTGTTCTATAGATTTAATAATACAATCGATTGAATCTAAACCATAGTTTGATAATTCTGTAAAGTTATCGCGATTATCTAGCCACACTTGCATATTCTCACCTCATAGGCCACATGACGAAATAGCATCTTCAACAGAATAATTCTGATGAACTAACAAAACGATAGCCTTTGCTATTTTTTCAACTTCGGGATGAGAAAATACTTGCCTACCCATACAAACTCCGCTTGCACCACTATCCAATGCAGTTCTTACCATTTTTAGAATCTCTAATGAGTCTCCAGTTGAAGGTCCACCAGCAACTAACAATGGAATTGGAACACCTTGACAAATTTGTGAAAAACTTTCAGCATCTCCAGTCCATACCGTCTTCGCAGCATCACATCCAAGTTCGAAAGCAAGTCGAGCAGCATGTGCATTACCAAGTGTTGAATCTCCATCCATAATACTCAAATATTCACCTCTAGCATATATCATGCCGAACATCGGCAATCCTAATTTGTAACTTTGACGGCTGATTTCGCCCATCCTTTCAATCATGTCGGCTTCATTTGGGCTACCAATATTCACCTGGCATGAAACTCCAATCCCTCCTCTTGACAGTACTTCGTCTGGATGACCTACAAGCACTTTGTTTGCAATATCGGGACCTGCATGCCTTGTTGAAACTGATAAATGTACTACCATATTTGTGTTTGTACCTTGACATAGGTGAGAATATTGGCTAACAACGCCTTTTTGAGCGAGTATTACATCAACTCCAGCAGAAATTAATGCTTTTATCGTCCCTTCAGTATCCATCAAACCTTGCACAGGAAAATCAGATGCTCCATGATCAATAGGAATCCATACACCCCTGCCATTCGGCAATAGTTTCTCTAGGCGTGCAGCCCTATCCATGCTACTCCCACGAGCATCATAGGGTCAAGGTTTCGCATGTGTATTCATAACGAATAATGCGAACAATCAATCATTTCTTAATGATTCAGCAGCCCAATTCATCAGATTTGATTCTGCTCTGCTAAGGTGTTCTTGCAGTGTTGAGCGAGGAATATTCAAATTCTCAGATAGTTGTCTCAAACTAGTCTTTTTCGGAGTTTGATAATAACCAACAGAACAAGCTGCAATTACACATTCTCTCTGTTTATCTGTTAGCAGTTGCTCTAATGCCCCTTCATCATCAACCATTTCGACGACCTTCACCTGATCAGGAGGTAAAAACAACTTACAGATTTTCAAGAAATTAGAAATCCCTTGCGGCACCCCTCTAACGGTAATTTCCATTCCATCGCCTCCGAATGAGTAAGGGGGAATGATGTGAATATCTTGAAAATCTATTGCTGCTACTGAAAGTGGATGAGAATTCCAAATAACAAGGTGACCGGCTCCGTTTTTTTCCAAATAAGAATCCTCAAATGTCAAAAATGGAATCTCATTCAAATCATCTGGCCCCTTCCCATCTTTGAATGTTGGAATAATTAATTGGCGTACCCCTTTTTCACTAACGTCTAAATGCGCAACAACTTCCAATTTAGTGGCTATTTTTGCAATAGAAGCATATTCTGAAGTTGCAATGCTTTGTGCATTCCAAGAGATATGTGCTTCTCTCATAGTTACACTAATCTGTTGCGATTAATAACAATAATTGATTAGTAGAATGACATTGCACCAGTCAGTGCACATATTTATATCGGAGTCACGGCAAAAATATAACACGGGCTTTGCCTAATTGAGAGTGAATTAATGTCAATTGTTGATTTGAATGGTATTAGCAGGATTTATGGTGAAGGCGATACCGAAGTTCGTGCTCTTGATGATATTGATTTATTGATTGAACCAGGGGAGATAGTTGCGCTATTAGGTCCATCGGGCTCTGGAAAAACAACATTGTTGAACATTATTGCTGCACTGGACCCCCCTACCTCTGGAAATTATTCCTTCACAGGTGAGGAAGTGGAATTAGGTGATGTCGGAAAAATGACAGATTTCAGGAGGAAAAACATTGGATATATATTTCAATTTTTCAATCTAGTAGGTGACTTAACTGCACTGGAAAACACCATGCTGGTACAAGACTTATCTGGTAAAAGAGATAAAAAGTATGCACTAGAATTACTGGAAAGGGTAGGCCTCAAAGGACTTGAAGATAGGTTTCCTTCTCAAATGAGCGGAGGGCAAAGGCAAAGAGTAGCAATCGCCAGAGCACTTTCTAGTCGTCCAAAAATGATGCTAGGAGATGAACTAACAGGCAACCTCGACTCGGAGACATCAATTCAAGTGCTGGACACGCTAATTGATATTTGCCGGAAAGAAGGAATGACAGTATTATTCGTCACTCACGATCGCAGTCTAACCAAATATGCCACTAGAGTCTTACAACTTGAAAGCGGAAAAATAATTAGTGACGAAATTGGTGGTCTTTCGACGATTAGCGGCCAAGTTGAAAGTGCTGCAAAAGATGTAATTACTGGTGCAAAAAAAATCGCTGGAAAAATTTTAGAATTTGCCGATGAAGTCATTAGGTGAGCAAAGTGAGTAGACTCTTACTAACAAGATTAAGGCGCAGTATGATGCGCTCTAAGTTACGTGTATTCACAGTGGTAGCCATAGTGGCATTAGCCACTTATACAGGCGTAACGTTATCTGAACATGGAAGAAATGCTGGATATGTTTACGAAGATTTCTATGCTGAAACAAATCTATCCGATTTGATAGTTTCAGATGTGGAACAACCTCGAAGCAACTTCACACGACTATGCGATTCACATTCCGATTGGACTTGTGAATCAAGATTGACTTTACAAGGACAGACTTATCATTCTTCAACTGATGAAAATAAATGGATTCAATCCCTTTGGCACGGAATGGAACTTGGAGAGGTATCGGGACTGTATCTTATTGAAGGATCACTCACTCCAGGTGATGGTGAAATCGTTATTGATGCCCATGCTGCAGAAGGATTGAATTACAAAATAGGTGACCAAGTCCGAATTATTGCTGGCAATGGTACAAATGAATTGACTATTATTGGAATCGCAAATTCTCCAATGCACTTATGGTATGCTGCTGAGGGAACTTTGTTCCCCAGTAATGATGGGTACGTCGTTGGGTATCTTGATGCAGAATATCTGGCGAGCATTGGAGGCTTTGACCCTCTAACAAGGAATGAGATGTACATTGATATGCCAGGAAATCCATCATTTGATTTATCAGAAACACTTGACTTGGATGAAGGAGCGGAATTAACTATTTCTCGATTGGAATTAGTTGAGGAGATGCGTTCTTTAGATATGGAAGGAGATGTTGTTGATAGGAGTGGAATGACAAGTCCAGAACTTCTTAGAATCGATTTAGAAGGTACAAAAAAATCATCACCATTTATTCTAACTGTATTACTTCTTGTTTCCGGATTGATGATTGCGATTTCAATTAGCCGATTAGTAAAATCACATTCACAAGAAATCGCAGTACTTCGCACCATAGGAGCATCTGGTAAGGACATAATGACCGGATATCTATTGATACCATTATTCCTCGGAATACCAGGAGTGATAATTGGTATTCTTCTTGGAGTTTCACCGATAGGATCTCAAATGATGACAGAATTTTATTTTAATTTCTTTGGAATACCAGTAGTAATTGTTAGGCATTATCCAGACCTATTATTGAAAATCGGTCTGGGTAGCATTGTGTTAATCTCGTTATTTGGAATAAGGCCTGCATTACGAGCTTCACGCCTTCAGCCATTAGATATTCTAAATCGGACAAGTCAAAAGCCACCATCAAGATTCATGGTCAAAATAACTTCTGCATTACCTCCTGGTCCTAGTTTAGCAATACGCTCAACATTTAGAAATCCTTCAAGACTGATTGCTACATTGGTAATGTTATCACTTTCAATGGTAATAATGGGTGGTACAATGATGATGCAGGTCGGATTTGAGACGCTGTTCAATGAAACAATGGATGAGCAAGAAAATTGGGATGCTCAAGCATATATGTGGCCGGCGAATGTTGGAGAAATAGAATCATGGGCTCAACAAAACGCTTCAGATTATGAATTGTTAATACGCAGTAGTGGCAATGCTTCGAATGACCCAAGAATTTTCACTATCTATGGCTTGGAAAACATTGTCAGCGACGAATCAGCAATGCATCGTTTCAATATCGTCAAAGGTGAGATACCAACGATTGGACAAAATCCCCCTCAAGTATTAATCGATGAAGGGATGGCGAGTGAACTTGATTGGGATGTTTCAGATAAGGTGAAAATCTCCCAAGGTTCAGCTGAAGTAGAGGTTGAGGTGACAGGAATAGTTAGGGAATTAGAGCGTACAATGGTATTCTATAGAACTGATTATGCGCCGATTACCGGTTGGGATGCTAATGGAATAAGATTGACATTTGATGAAGGTCAACAATTAGACGATGATGTGAGAAGTTTAACATCAGTAGTAATTACCAAAGAAGAATTGCTAACTGGTTTTAGGGAGTTATTAAAGCAACAAGCGTCATTAATGATGTCAACATATATGATTGGTGCAATAATGGCAGTTGCAATTCTATTCAATACATTGATGATGAATTTAGCTGAACGAGATAATGAATTAGCAACATTAAGAGTTCTTGGTGCTAGCGTAAAAGATTTAGCAATAATATTGACAATTGAGCACGCCTTTATCGGTATTATAGGCGGTATTGCAGGCGTTGCAACATCGATTCTAATGTTCCAAGGAATGGCTTCGGCATTCTCTACTTGGCAATTCTTTATCCCGGTAACTATTGATTTATTAGTAGCAGTGAAGGTATTATTGTTCATATTAATCGCATCGTTAGCAACAACACCGTTTGGTATGTGGAGAATCAGAAAAATGGACCTTTTGGACGTAGTTTCTCGACACCAAAATTAGTACTGTTAGAGGAATGTTTCAATAGTTACCACCTGCAGAGGCCAAACTATGGAACCCGGTGCATTGGGCATGACCATTGTTTTTGGTGGTGCATTTTTCGTTGGTATTTGGGCTATTTTTCTTCGTAAGGGAGCAGATGTAAATGTTCGTCAAGGAATGAGTGCTGAGGGATTGCGTAATGCTAACAATGCACCTGGCTTTGGACGAGCCAAAAATGAATTTGACCGTAAACTCGCTTTGGTTGAAGAGCGTAGAAGGAGACGTGAAGCAATTGAGAATCGTTTGCAACTAGAAGAATCAGATCGTATAGCCAAAGAAGAAGCTGAAAGAATTGCTAAACAAGTGACTGAGGAAAGAGAGCAGGCAGAACGTGAGAGAATTGCTGCTGAACAAGAAGCAGAGCGTCTTCGCTTAGAACAGGAAGAGGAAGAAAGGCTCCGCTTAGAACAAGAAGAAGCAGATAGAATCGCCCGCGAAGAAGAAGAGGCACGTTTGGCTGAAGAAAGAGAAACCTTGCGTCAACAGGAAATGGCTGATGCGGAAAAGCAGAGATTGAGAGAAATAAAGAAGGCTGCAAAACAGGCTGAAATGGAATCTCGTGAAGCAGCACAACGAGCGATGTCTGAATTACAAGAAAGATTAGCGCGTGAAGGTGCTCGTTCATCTGATGTCCAAGTATCTCTAATGTGGAATAATTACAATGATTTGGATTTACACATAGTATGTCCAAGTGGTGAACGTATCCATGGTGGGAATAAAATTTCCAATTGTGGTGGCGAACTGGATGTTGATGCCAATGTAAGGGCTGAAACCAAGAAACCTGTTGAAAATGTTGTTTGGCCGGAAGGTAAAGCACCTGCTGGAGTATACCAAGTCTATGTTCACCATTACAAGAAGCATGCAAAGCGCAGAACAAGAGATCCAACAAAGTTCCAAATCATTGCTTCAAATGGAGGAGATGTTATGGAATATAATGGTGCATTGACTCACGGAGACCCGATTAAGTTAGTATGTGAATTCAAGGTTGCATCTCCTGAGGAGAGAGCTGCTAAGAAGAGAGAACTTGAAGAACAGATATTAGTTGCAAACGCTCTAGAAAATAAAGAAGAGGAAGAAGAGGAATCCGATTCAGACTCTGAAGAGCAAACAATAGATGCAGATTCTAGTGAAGCGAATGATGAGGTTTCTGAATCAGACTCTGAAGGGCAACCTATAGCCGCAACCACGCAGACAATGACCGAATTGCAAAAGCGACTAAAGCGTGAAGATGGTCGTTCTTCTGATGTCCAAGTCTCTCTAATGTGGAATAATTTCAATGATTTAGACCTGCATGTGATCACTCCAAGTGGCGAAGCATTACACGGTGGAAACAGGAGTTCTGAATGTGGAGGGGAACTGGATGTCGATGCCAACGAGAATGCTGAAACCAAGAAACCTGTTGAAAATGTTGTTTGGCCAGAAGGTAAAGCACCTGCAGGAGTATACCAAGTCTATGTTAACCATTACAAGAAGCACGCTAAGCGCAAAACAAAAGATCCAACAGAATTCCAAGTCATTACTTCAAATGGAGAAGATGTTATGGAATATAATGGTGCATTAACTCATGGAGACCCGAAGAAGTTAGTTTGTGAATTCACAGTAGCATCTGCTGAGGAAGAAGACGATGCGGATGATTCTAACCCTGGTGAAATTCCAGGAATGCCAGATTTAGATGAACTATCCGAACAACTGAAAGATTGAATCTAATTTCTTCTTCACAGTGAAGAATGTCTCAAGATAAAATATCTTGAAGTGTTCCCTCATCAATAGACTTCTTAATTGAACGAGCGATTCTTCTTCCAGTAGACATGAATGGTTCATTGATATCAGAATATGGAGAACCTCCAACGAATGGATTTGAGCCTGCGACTATTCTAGCACTGATTTCAAAGACTTTGAATTCAAGTTGGTCTGTAACAATTGTTTCAAGGCAGAATGGGCCTATCATTCCTTTTGCACCCTCTTCTAGTTCAAATGATGCTGCAACAGTACCTTCAGCCATTTCAAAAGCACGTGGAAGTAGTGATTCACGAATTACTACAGGTTGGTTACCTGTTACTACGAATGAAGGTTCTAATCCCTTTTCTCTCAAATCTCGAAGTGAACCTAATTTGTAAAATTCATCAACATTTGCTTCATCCCTTCTGTCCATGCTCAATAATTCAAGGCGACCTAGATTTTTTCCAGCGTGACTACCTCGGCCTTGAACTTGGAATCCATCACTTGCAGTTGGATCAAAGAAGAAATGAAGATAATAACGGCATCCTAATGCATACTCTTGAATTGTAAATTCATCTTCTAAGTCGGCATTTCTGCGGAAATCCCTGTAATCTCTAGCGATGAAATAACCTCTTCCACCTTTTGCTCCAGCATATTTGACGATAACAGGGCCATCGATGTCATGAGGGTCATTGTAGACCTTTGGCATAGTACATCCGCCAGCTTCTAACCATTGGCGCTGTCTTTCTCGACTACTTTCCCAATGTAATATCCCTCTATTACCAAATGTTGGTACTTGTAAAGTTCTAAAATTGGATGAACCAAGATATTCTACAAGTGAACCATGTGGTATTATCACAACATTTCTTTTGCGAAACCATTCAGCATAATCCAACATTTCTCTATAATCTTCAAGCATTAACCATTCATCAGGTTCAGCACCAGGGAATGCTTTGTAATATCGACGCCTGTTTTCACCTACTGCAATTCCTAAAGTTTTGAATCCCTCAAGACGAGCACCATGAAGAATTTGTAACGAAGAGTGAGAAGCAACCACTCCAATTGTGATTTGACTTGGGTCATAGTCGGCCAGCCATGTAGCCAGTGTATCGGAATCTACGCCCATGTTGAGGGGTTTAGTATTCCCCCTATATGCGTTATCCCAATTAGAATGTGTAAAAGCAATAATGAAGATAATTATCAATCGCACAATCACTTTCAGTATTTACTTCATCCATTTTTCCCACTTCTTGATTCCCATTACAAGTAGGTGTATACTTCAAAGGCTTGAAGGCTATCGCCAACCATGGCAGAGAACAACCCAGCATCTCGGATGACCTATGGCGGGTATTTACGTATTGAGGACCTACTGAAATTGCAAGATGGGCCACAAGGATATTCTCCAGCACCATGTAATAACGAATTACATTTCATCATAGTCCATCAATCATTTGAGTTGTGGTTTAAGTTAGTACTAAGGGAGTTAAAAGAGGCATACCAATTGCTATCTGCAAGAAGCGTAGATGAACAATCAATACCGCAAATAGTTCACCATCTTGAAAGAGTTACTACAATCATGAATTTGATGACTCATCAATGGGATGTAATGCAAAGCCTTGCTCCACAAGAATTTTTAGCATTCCGAGATAGATTAGGAACTTCTTCTGGATTTGAATCTTGGCAAATGAGAGAGTTAGAAGTAATTCTGGGCTTGGATAATTCACAGAGGATGGGTGGAATGGATCCACTAGCACATATGAGAAAATTAGTTGGAGAAGGGAAAATCAGCCAAGAAGTGTTTAACAATTTTGAAGAAGTTTCTTCTCAACCATCTCTAAATGATGTGCTAAATGATTGGTTGGGCCGAACACCAATCAATGGCTCTGTATCATCCGATACAGATGATGAGAAAATAGTGTTACAATTCGTAGAAGGACATTTAGCTGCAATGAAGGAACATGGCGAATCTGTCATCTCCCATATCGTTGATATTGGTCATGGAGATGAAGGGCCGGTTAGGTCAAGGATTGAAGCGGGAATTGAAGGTGCTCGTTCATTCTTAATGCCGGAAGGAGAGATTAGTAGAAGCAGAGCAGGCTTGCTTTTCATTGAATCCTATCGTGAATTACCCCTTCTTGCTTGGCCAAGGAAATTAATCGATACAGTTGTTGAATTAGAACAGTCCATGCTATTATTCCGTTCACATCATGCAAGAATGGTTGAAAGAATGATTGGCCGAAGAATGGGAACAGGTGGTTCAAGTGGCGTAGACTATCTTGATGCTACTCTAAAGTACAGGATTTTTGTTGACCTTTGGTCGGTTCGCACTTTACTGGTAAAGCGAGACGCTTTGCCGGATGTGAATAATTTAGAATTCTATGGTTTTGCTCAGTCATGAGCAAAAAGTATTGACAATCAATCTAAGTGAGGGTCAATATCGATTGGAATCAATTCGTGTTCATACTCATATAGAGCAATCTTTAGAGGATCTAATACGAAACGAACATCTGCTTCTTCCAATCCATAAAGAGTAATTAATTCTGCTTTAAAGGCATTACGTAGAACATCTTCAGAAGCGTATAATGGGGCGCCCATTCCAATTTGTAGTGCACGAGCACCAATGATTCTTGCTCGTTCAAAACGTGTGTGTTGTCGTGCTGGTTTTACCATTTCTATGACACCTGCGAGCGAACTCGCATTCGTGGGCTACTGCCTCCTCTTTTTGAACCTACCCCCGAAGGACGTTTCAGGAAATTATCATTCTTGCTCAAGAATTGATTGTTTTGGACGCTTGATTTCCTTTACCCAGAGCATTATTGCAGGAGTAATTAAGATGACCATAATTAGAAACCAAATCACCGCAAACACTGCTGGATTAGATGTTTGTTTGTAGTTTGTTGTTTCTTTTTCATCATCATTAAATTCCATATTTCCAGCAGTTTCATCGCTATATGAGTGTAGTTGCGGTGAACCATCATTTTCTAAAATGAAAATCAGACGGCCATTCCAACCTTGAAGCATTCCACTGATATTTACTCCAATTGTGTTAGAGATATTTGAATCACTAAAATCAATTGTGATTGAATCCGTCGCTAAATATTGATGAGTAAAGTTTCTGCTTTCATGTTCAATAGAATCAAGTCTCCAGATTGTCAACTTTTGGCCAATTGAATAATTCCAACGGATGATATCATCTTTCAATATTACATCGCTAAGGTTGTTATTTTGTAATCCATCATGGCTATCAAGTGATTGATTCAAGTCAAATGCTTGACTAGAACCAGTAAGCAAACCATTACCATCTATTACTATACTTGGAATAAATAATAATCGGAATTTATCATCAAATCTAAATTTTGAATAATTTAGGTAAGTATAATCTTCACTTGATGCATGATGTTGAAGAATCACGGTATCTGTTCTGTTAAGAGTCGCTAAATTGTCTTCGACTATTTGACAAGGTTCACACCAATCTGCTCCAAAATATTCCACAATATGTTCGCTCTCACTTGCTTCGCAATCTAACGAGTGTTGGTAGCAAGAATAGTCAATATATTGGACTGCAATAATATCACCCTCATCTAAATCGTCTTCACCTTCTGAAGATGTATTTGTAATTGATGTTGATAGTAAAAGGAATATCGCGGCCCAAAAGAAAACCCATCTCCTATTGCCGGACATTAACAAGCGCTACGGGAATGTGTTCAAAAGGGGTATGCAACAGGCTTCAAGCATGGACCGAGTTTGGTGGGCCCGCCCTAGCGCCTTCCCTCTCGCACTATTGGTAATTTCATTATTGATTATCGTAGTTGGCGGCACGATTAGAATCAACGATGCTGGAGAGTCATGTCCTGATTGGCCACAATGTTTTGGCACATGGACATTTGATGTTTCTGTTGAAGAGCAGCAACAATTCTGGGAAGATAACCCCGAACACGAAGATTCACGTGGTACCGACCATCGATACTCCACATTCCAAATTTTCACTGAATGGTTCCATCGTTTGCTTGTTGCAATTGTAGCAATACCTGTATTATTGAATTTTGTTATGGCAAGAAAATTGAAAGAAAAATATGGTGATAGGACGGTAAAGGTTTCATTTCTAGCAGGAATATTACTCATTTGTCAAGCGGCAGTAGGAGCGGTGACAGTTGTTCTTGATAATGTGGATTGGTCAGTTGCATTACATCTTTCTTTAGCATGTATTTGGGCATCAGTATTGTTGTATCAGTATCTATGGATGAGAATTTGCGAAGGAGCAAATTGGTCAATACTAAAGTCATCACAACAATTTTTCATTGAACAAGCAAAAAGAATTGATTCAATGACTGCAGCTGTATTTGTATTGTTAATTCTTGGTGCTTGGGTCGCTAGTACAGCAGGTGGCCAATACAATCAAGGTTGTTCTGTAGGATTTCCTAACGGTTGGCCAAAATGTAATGGTACCTTTTTGCCTTCGCTTGATGGCCCAGGAATAATGGTTCAAATGATTCACCGTACTGGTGCATTAGTAGTTGGAATATTACTGATATTATCTACTACAAAAATCACTGAAAGCGTTAGACAAGATCAGAACGCATCGGGATTCAAAACATTTGCATCCATAACAACCGGATTCTGGGGTTTAAATCTCTTGGTTGGTGCTTCATATATCATTTTAGCACAATTAGATGAATTCCCTGAATGGCTTTCACTGGTTCATTTAGTGGTTGGAGTCGGTAGCGTTCTAATGGCAATGTGTGCAAGTATTTTGATACGCTTTAGCAAAGAAATTTCAATGGAATTATCTGAGGAATAATCATGACTGAGGCCAACAATCAATCAATTCCACATCCTGGAATGTTGAATGTATTTCTTCAATTAATGAAATTAAGGGTTATTGTATTGCTACAAGTAACAGCGGTTTGTGCAATATTAGTCCATGATTTGTTAGCCCGCCATGACTTGATAAACATAGATCGAACTTGGATGGATACGCTAAACACAATCCTCATCACTGTGGTTGCAGGAACTCTTTCTGCTGGTGGTTCTAATGCCATTAATATGTGGTATGATGCAGATATTGATGTCCTAATGAGGCGTACTCAAAACCGCCCAATTCCATTAGGTCATATTTCTGCGAAGGGTGCACTAATCTTTGGAATAATCATCGCAGTATTAGGTTCATCATTGTTTTTCTTAGTTCACTGGAAGGCAGCATTTTGGTCCTTTTTTTCAGTTGGATTTTATGTTTTTATTTATTCAATGCTGCTAAAACGCAGAACTCCGCAAAACATCGTCATCGGTGGAATAGCAGGGGCGACTCCACCTGTAATTGGTTGGGCAGCAGCGGCAGCAGGTTCAATTGAATCAAACAACCCTTTTGATTTGGGTTCGCCAATCCCTTGGATGTTATTCATGCTGATTTTCTTGTGGACTCCTCCTCATTTCTGGGCTTTAGCTCTGTACCGTTCTGGTGAGTATGCGAAAGCAAAAGTTCCGATGATGAATGAAGTGAAGGGTCCAAAGCGTACTGTCACGGAGTCAAAAATATACTGTGTTCTATTATTGCTATTGGGTTCAGTGCCACTGTTTTGGCCCGAATCAGGATTGCCATTACTATGGTCAATTATTGCGACTGTACTGTCATTGTGGTATGCGAAATCGGTTTGGAACATCGATCCAATGGAGGGATTAGATGAAAATGGAAGAATGCCAAAAGCGGCTAAATCTTTCTTCCGCTCATTGTATTATTTAGGGTGGATGTTCCTTGTTTTAGTAGTGGTATGTGCCATCCCTCCTGAGTTACTTGGCTCTCTTGGTCCAATAGTTTGAAAGTGATACACTGCATGGATATTACCTATTGATATTGGCATGATGGTGAACCGTCATCTTGATGACGGGTTCGCCGGTGGCCGCAACTACAAGCGGTGATCGCATAGCCTGGCCATTGCGCTGGATTGCTAATCCAGTGGGCTCGTTCTCACGGGAGTTCGAATCTCCCTCACCGCGCCAATTACTTTCTTTCAGTCAAAGAAATCGTCAAATTCATCATCACTAATATTTGATTTACGACGGTTTCTTGCAGCAAGAACTCGCTTCAATCTCTTTCTCTTCTTCAGAATGAGAGGGATCATAATAATGCTCAAAAACAGAATGGTAATGAGTGTTCCACCAGAATACAGGAATATCTCTTTTTGCATTGATTCTTGTAAATCTCCAAGCCATGGAACTCCTAATGGTGGTTCTTCAGGTGGTGGAGGTACTGGGACAATATGTTGGTTATATTGCCACCAAAGGTCTTCGATGTGAACTCTATTGACATTATTAGATGGGAATATAGCCATAGTATTTTCATTACCTACCCAATCAATAGGTGCAAGGATGTAATAGTATGTCCTGTATGGTCTTATCCCATCAATTTCTGTTCCACTTTGGTTGAAATATCCAGTTTCACCAGGGATTGCTTGGATGTCGCTAACGATTGGTGTAATGAATCTTAAATCTACATTAATTGGACGTGAATCAACTCTGTACAAATTCCAAGTAACAGGGCCGCTCGCTTCATGTTCAGGCCATATCCAAGTCAAATTTACTTCGTAGCACATATTCCATTCACGTGAAATATCATAACAATCACTTGAGTTAGTGAAATCGTAACTAGAAACAAAATTGGAAATTGAAACAGATGGTGGAATGGCATCACCACAAATAAGCCCAGGATTTCCATCCATATTCCTTACAATATTGGCTTTTTGATAGTCAGGTATTCCAGCTCTATCAGCAGGAATAATTGCGTATGAAGCACATTCCCCGGTCTCCAAAGGAATAGGGTCCAGCCAATTATCTATGTTGACTGGAATGGTTGTAATAATTGTGTCAAGAGTCAACTCATCCCAGACAAGCGGGTTAATCCCATCACCTGGGTCTGGGAAATAAGTAGAACTGGTTTCGGAACCAAGAATTTTGTATATTTTCCAGCCACCAAGATATGGATTTGATAAATCTCCTGAAGAAGTCCAATTCAATTTTATTTGTCCATCTTTGAGGAGAGTATTGTCAACATTTCCTAAAGTAACATTTGCTTCTGGCAATTCTCCAACGATCAAAATCGCTCCGTTGGAAGTCATTTTTAGAGTAAATGTTCCATCTTCATTATTGGTTAATTCATTAGGTCCTTCAACATATGACCAAATATTATGGCTAAGTGAATTAATCTGTCGAACATCAACAGTTGAGAGGTTGATATTCGAGGGTAATATTGCACTCATGTTGAGTGTAATCTCCATTGATTCCATTCCAACATCATCAGAACCGTCTAAGGTCGATAGGATCTCAAAAGACATCAACCGCAATGGTTCTTGACCTGACCCTACGCCATAATTTGTCCCCAAAACCGGTAGTATTGATTCTGTTTCAAGATACGCTTCAGAACGAGTAATAGCGCTTCCAGTATAATATGGCTCATCACTGACATCAATATATTCGAATATTGTAATATATTCGTGAACGGTATCAATTGTTCCAAATGAATCTATTATTCTAAGCGTGATAGTGTGGTCTCCCAATCCCAAAACACTTCCACTGATGTTAAGGATTTGACCATATCCTAAGTTGATGATTCCCGATACCCACCATGAAAAATTTAGGGGCTCAGCAGCTGTACTTCCAAATCTTGCAACCATCTCAATATCGTCACCAGTATTGTATCTGCCGTTGAAGTTTTCTTGATATATTTCTGCGTGTATATCGCCTGCAAGTATATCGGCTTGCTCACTGATGATATTATTTGAAGTACTTTGATCTGGACCTCCAAGATATGTATTTGGAGCAGAAATCTTTAGGATTCTGTTGTCCCCAGTTACAGTGAGGTTAAATTTACAAATTTGGCTTTCGCTTGGCATTAGTGAAATTACTTGACAGTGTTCTTCCATTTTTAATTCACTGCCTATGTCAAATACCTCAAACGAAACAAAGAAATTATGAACTGTTTTATTGCCTAAATTTATTACTTCTGAATATACCATTTCATTACCAAAGTAATAGTTTTCTGAAGAAGAATCATGCCCAGGAGACATTACCGACACACTAACATCTATTGTATCATCAATAATGATGAGCGTTGAAGTAATGTCATTGAAATCATTTAGGTCACTATAAGGTGTGCCAGTGCTGTTATACAAGCCCCATATTAGAACATATGTCCCTTCAAATGGATAATTGAAAACAGGCATTTGGTGTTCAAAGGGCATCATATTACCTCCAGAGGTCAAACCGGTGTTGAAAGAGTATGCTTCTGCAAGCATTACAGATTCGGCTTGATCCCATAATTGCCACCCAATGGTTGCATTGAAATTACATGAACCACAACTGTTGACAGTACCCTTTGCTTTAAGGGAATAATCAGTGTTTGAATTCAATATTTTTTGACCGTCATAGGTGGAAAGCCCTTCTATGTCATTATGCGGACTCCACGATTCGTCAACAACCAAATCAACAAACGATTGAGTAAGGTTGAAATTAAATTTGAAGAGATCATTACTCGAAAATTGGTCAGATTCATCAAATGAATAAACTACAGTGATTATTCCATCTGCACCTGAAGATGGATTCCAATTATTGGTAGATGTGACATTTGAGTACTGGCCTGGAGCAATATTTGTTAAGAAAAATTGACCTCTATCATCAAAGGTTGATTTACAAACAGAACCATCTACGTCGCCGATACAAACATGCCAACGCATTACTCTGTTCAAACCAGCAGCTGTCAAACCTTGATTCTTTATTTGTGCAGTAAATGAAACTGAGTCAAAATATGAAACCCAATTATCCTTTTCTGGTGAAATAGTATCGGTAATTGCCAAATCACCAGTAACAGAAGCACTCGCTCCTGGCAGAGTTGCTAGACCTCCAAGTGAAGAAATAAGAAGTAATAATACGAGGAACAAACTACTACTTTTGGCCCTGTATTGATATGGCTCGCGCTGCGACATCATCCAATGCCTTACAAGGGGGATTCAAAGAGTCATCGCCCACGAAAGGGTTTGAGAAGGTAAAAAATGCAATTTTACAATTAGCCGGAAAAATATTTCCGGCATCTAAGAAAGGGCGATTTTCTATTGCTCATGATGGAGAAATATGCGGCAACCTCTTCAATCGTCAAACAACACCTCGTATTATGCAGGAACCCGTTTACTCTCACACAGAGAGGGAGGATGGAGCAATAACTGCAGTAGTTGAATTCCTAACAGCGTTTGTACTGTTCTTGATGATACTAACTGCATTTTTGTCTTTAGCCCAATTACAAATGGGTTCGAATGACCCTGCTCTAGACCGATTAGATGGTGCTGTAGTACTGGGGATGGATCGTATTAGTTCAGATGAGGGCTGGTTTGTTCCTCTAAAAAATGAGGAATTAGATTTTGGTAATGCAACTGCAAATTGGCATTTGTTTTCAGCCGAGCAATTAGATGCAGGTAGAGTTCAAGCAGGACTATTGGTTGATGGAGAAATAAATGAGACGAAAATTAATGCATTGCATAATGTTAGTGAGGATGGATTTGCATTAGGAATTGGATTAAATGAAGGATATAGTTTCCACTTAAACATAATGATTACCGATAGTAGTGACCTTCAACGAATGGACAAAGTATTGTTCGATGGTGGTACGGAGAAGCACGGTACACGTTCATCTTCAACATCTTACCGTAATTTCTATCAAAATGATGAAACTATTCAAATTATTCTTGAAGTTCATGATGGTGGACGTAAGGAGAATCAATTACAAATTACGGAAGTACATCCACGTCCAACACAAATAGGTCCGGAGTGGATTGAAATACATAATCCGAATGACTTTGCAGTATCTTTGTATGGTTGGTCACTGACTCACACATCAGGTTCTTCAACCTCAAATTTGCTTCTAAAAGAGGGAATAATTACTGGTCATGCAACTGCTTTGTTCACTGGAGATCCTTCAAGTCAAGATAATGGAAATGCAAGTGAAGTTATTGATCTGGGTGCTGAAGGATTCCTTGGAGTAGGTTCAATTGATAATTTAGCAAATGGTAATGGGCAATTAACTTTGAAATATACACAAGTGTTTGAATCACGTCCAGTTGATATTCAGCGAATTAATTGGGGTGGAGACTCAGGATTATTCCTAATCAACGGTCAATCAATTGTTTGGGATGGCACCTCTATGTTTGATTCTGCTTCATGGTCAATTACTGATGACCCATCTCCAGGAAATTGATTTTTGGACAAATTGCGATGACAAAAGTGTTGTCAACAGCACAATTCACAACCTGTTGGCGGCGCACAGTTCATCAACTCAAACTGTTTCGATGTATTTGTTCCCATGCAGCCCGCAGCAGTTTACACCCGTGATAGATGCGTAACAGGCATCCATGGATTAGATGAAATTCTTCGTGGCGGAATACCATATGGGTCAACAGTATTATGTTCAGGAACATGTGGTTCTGGAAAGACCACAGTTGGAATGGAATTCTTGGTGAGAGGAGCACTCGCAGGCGAGGCGTGCGCGCATTTTACAGCGACTGAACCTTCGGTAAAGTTGCTAGAAAACATTCGCCAATTCGCATTTTTTGACATGAATATGGTTGACACTGGCTTGATCAATGTTTTTGATATGGACGTGTTATATTCTTGGTTAGGATTGGAAAAATCATCTTTTGATTTGGATGACGTTCACGCTTTAATCAAAGCGATTGTCGATATAGTGAATACTATTGGTGTTACACGTTTGGTAATTGATTCTGTTACAACACTTTGTTACAAGATTAAGTCCGAACAACTAATCAGAGATTTCCTTTTTACTTTAGGAAAGAAATTGTCAACCTTAGGTTGTACAACCATACTAGTTTCAGAAATCACATCCGCTACAGAAAATGCTCATTGGTCATCTTTCGGTGTTGAAGAAGCAATTGCTGACGGCATTATTGTAATGGGTGATGTTGAAAGAATGGGACACCTTCTAAGATTTTTACAAGTGGTAAAAATGCGTGGAACTTCACATTCTAGGGCAAAACATGCGATTGAATTAACACCGATTGGTGTAATGTTAACTCCTATGCTCAAATGGGGCGCTCAGAGTGATAAACAAGGCAAATGGGGTGCTTGATCATGTTTGAATTAGACCAAAGAATCGCGGAACAACTCACAGAAGTCGCTCTTAACAGTGCAGTTCAAGTTCGCTGCGGAAACTCAAACGCATTCATGGTTACTGCTAGTACTATGATTCCATTAATGCAAATGTTTGAGATGGGTGGTGTATATATTTCTGGAAGCAGAAGCGCAATGGAAATGATAGAGGCCTTTGAGACAATTGGAATTGATGTGTCTCACATTCAGTTCATTGATTTGGTTTCTTCAGGCGTATTAGGTGGTACAGATGTCGACAGAACAAATATCCATTTCATCGATTCACCTATCATGTTAGAATCTGTATTACTTAGGACTCTATATCTGTTGAGAACAACATCTCTTGAACGTAATTTCGTAATATTAGATAGTGTAAACTCATTGGCGATTTACAATGAAGACAGGATGCTTGCTGAATATCTTCATACATTCATCAACACCTTTAGACAAAGAGAAGTTCTTTCCGTGATATTGAATGTTCCAGACCAAACACCTCCATTGGTATTATCAAATCTTGATTTGTATTGTACAGACCTAATTGACAGAGGGCAAGTCGTAATTCATTGAGGTATTTGTTATGAATAAACAATATACATTCAAGAAAGAAGACGAAGAGTTCTTCGGAGAAGTGGGCTCTTTTGGAGTCCCAAAATTCGATGGTGAAATGCATGGTGGTGTCCCAAGGGGGTTCACGATGGTCAGTTTTACAGATACTGGTTCGGGTTCTGAGTTATTCGGTAAACAATTTACTTCACCAGCCGAGGAATCAGAAAACACACTATATGTTTCAACTAATGAAGGGCAACAAGAAATAGCCCGTGTTTTCAAAAAATATGGATGGCCTTTAGACATCAGTGTTAGAACCATTGGAGAAGAATACAATAGTGAAGTTTTGGAGAAGGAACTTCTAGCTAGCAGATATCGGCTTGAAGGATTTAGATTAGAAGATATTCAAAGATTAGCTCAAACAAGATTTGTTGATGAAACACATCAAGATTATCTAACCGAAGTAACAAATGAAATCATGTCACTTGGGCCATATTTTAGAGTGGTAATTGACAATTTGGATTTCTTCTTGCAACGAGAAGATAACGCCAAAGTAGTCGCCATGGTTAGAATGTTGCAGGCTCATGCCCAACTGATGCGAGGCCTATTGCTAATCAACATCTCTAATGATGGATTAAACCCTTCAATAAAGCAAGAATTAGCATCGATTGCTGACATGGTACTTTCATTCAAAGTAAGAACAATTGGAACAGACTTTGAAACATCAATGATCGTTTCAAAATTCCGTAACGCTCCTGAGAATTTGAAAATACTTGTATTCAGAGTTACGCCTGCAGAAGGTATCACTCCAGAAACTGTTGAGCGTATTTCTTGAGTATTGCTGCGACTACATTCAAGGCGACAACTCAAAAGGCAGTCCCTAGCCCGCGAAAGATATGGCTACGCGTGATGCTACTGGTGGTTTTGACCCCTCCGGCATCGATGAAGAAGAATGGAATAAATTGAAGTTGCAACTTGAGGCAACTATTCCAAATTATGACAGAGTCAATAGATTGATGACTTTCGGGCAAGATAAGCGATGGAGAAAGAATGTTCGTAATCATGCTACTGAAGGTATGAAAGTACTCGAAGTAGGATGCGGCCCCGGTTCTTTTGCAGAAGATTTAGTAGGCTTGGATGTAACGTGTCTTGACCCATCAGCGTTGATGCTAAAATTTGCTAAACAACGTGTCGATGCAGCGCGAGCTTTACGCGGAGAATCTCCAGCTGAGTATGTAGAAGCGATTGCGGAAAGCATTCCGTTGCCAGATAATACATTTGATATGGTATTTTGTTTATTTTCGTTTAGAGATTTTAAGGATAAGAAGCAGGGATTGACTGAGATTATTAGGGTTCTAAAGCCAGGTGGCCAACTTGTAATCTGTGATGCTGGAAAAGCAAATTGGTTACATGGTCTATTCGGCGCCATATGGATGGCTACAGTTGTACAATTGATGGCACGAATTGTCACCAAAGATAAGAATCATCCTTGGAAAGGTCTTGCGAGGACTTACACCCATTATGGCAGCAATGGATATTATCGGAAAATGATGAGAGAAGTTGGCTATAATGAAGTGCAAGGTCGCTTACTTCTTCCTCTTGGAATGGCGAGTAGATTCCGTGGAAGAAAGCCTCAATAATGAGATATTTTCAAAGGGTATAATCTTGAAAAATCAATGTTTTTGATATTTTTTAGGGTGAAATTGCCAACTTGATGCCCCACTAATCTCATAAACCCCTTTCATCTCGCCGTCAATATTGGTGATTGTAATGGGTATGGCTGAAGTTCTCCGAAGCATCAAGGATGCGGAACAGGCTGCTGAAAAGCGCTTGTCTAACGCACAAGATGAATCCTCTAAAATTATGGCAGATGCCCGAAGAAAAGCGTCTGAATTAATCACTGAAGCAACTGATGATTCGGTTAAGAATACTCAATCTACATTGGATAAATCACGTAAAGCAGCAAACAAAGATGCTGACAAGGTCAAATCCAAGGGAGCAAAAGGAGTCGAAACTATCGAATCCGCTGCAAGTGATCGTCAAGGCGATGCAGTACAATTAATCGTAGATTCTCTAATGCCACAGTAAGGGTGATTCAATGTTTGTAACCGTTGACATGTCCCGTTTGACAGTGGCTGCACCTGTTGATAAGATGGAGCAGGTACTACGTATTTGTTCTGACATGGGATGCGTACACATTGAGGAATATGGCAATTTTGAAGATGGCATTGGAGTTGGACAAGCAATTGATAACGATAATGCAAATTCAGTCAGTAGCTTGTTAACAAAAGTTCGTGGTGCAAATGCGCATTATTCTCCTAACAATGTCAAAGGACCAAAGTCCGCTTCTGAAGTTCAAAAAATAATTGATTCTGGTTTCGAAGAAATTGTTGACCAAGGATTAGCGTTTGCCGATGCGGTAAGAGATGCTGAAGCAGAAATTGAATCAAAGAGTAACCAACTGGCTATTTTGAAGAGAATAGAACCACTAAACATTCCATTGGATTTGCTAACAAGCACAGACCGTTTGGAAGTTTATGTAGTTGAATCGGCAAAATCAAATACACTTTACAACACAATTGTCCAAGATTTGGGCAAGGATGTAGAAGTGCATGCTGAATCAAATGTAGTAGCAATCGCATGCCTACCGAAACATGCTACTGATGTTCAATTGATAATGAATGAACAAAATGCAAGAGCAATCCAAGTTCCTAGTGGAGAAGGTTCTCCTTCAAAGGTAATCTCCTCACTAACAAAAGAAATTGGCAAACTGCAAAAGACAGTGGCTGAGAATTCTACTAAAGGAGATTCCTGGATTGGCACACATGGTAGAGACCTCGTAATAATGGAAGAGTATCTTACAAGAGAAGATGCTATTTTCACAGCACCAACACTCTGTGCAGTATCCAATCAAGCATTTGCAATTGATGCATGGGTTCCAACTTCTAATGCATCCATGATTGAGAATGCCCTTTCATCCATCGCTTCCCATGTTGAGGTTGAAGAATATGTTAACGATCATCATCACGATGAAGATGATGATGGCCATCACCATGCAACACCTCCAATCGCATTAGAAAATGGAGATGTTTCAAAACCATTCGAGGTACTTGTTGATTTGGTAGGTCGTCCAAAGTATGGCACAATTGACCCTACAAAATTGATGATGCTAACATTCCCTATATTCTATGGAATGATATTGGGAGATTGGGGATATGGAATAATTATTCTACTTCTAGCAAATTGGCTTGGAAGTAAACCGTTCGCTGTTGAACCAATAGCCAAGAACGGAATGATTATCCTAAAATGGATGGGTGTTTGGTGTATCATTTGGGGGATTATTTTCGCTGAAGGATTTGGATTCATTTGGGATGGTTCACCAGGTGCAACAGGACCACATATTGGAATCCTTGCAGATTTCTATACATGGACATACAACACATTCCATGTTCCTGGAGTTATTGGTGACTTAACTGGATTAACTGGATTGCATATGCCTTTCCACAGAGCAGTTGAAGGACATGGTTTGCAAGAATATATTCTTCTTGCAGTCTATATTGGAGTCGTACATCTTTTCGCTGGTTCTATTATTGGATTTATCAATGTCTACAGAGCACACGGACTTACAGCCGCATATTTCGAAAAGGGTTCATGGATACTGATTCTCATCGGTGGTTTCATGCAATGCAGAAACTTGGTTAGTGGATACAATGAATTGTTTGAATTCCAGATATGGACTGCGTTTTTGTTAATTGGAATTGGTAGCCTAATAATCGGTCTTGCAGTGTTTGAGAAATTAGGATGGATTGGTGGGATCATCATGGGTCCAATTGAGACATTCGGTCTTCTTGCAAATACACTCTCTTACTTGCGTATTATGGCAGTCGGTGTATCCGGTGTAAAAATCGCAGAAATCTCAATTACAATGGGATGGCAAATGATGTGGGGAGGAGATATTGTCAGTTTCATTTTCGGATTCATCATTTTCATCTTCATACAAATATTCGCTTTAGGCCTAGGAATACTCTCGCCGAGTATTCACGCAATCCGTCTCCACTTTGTGGAATGGATGGGCAAGTTTTACGACGGCTCTGGTGTGATTTTCAATCCACTAGGCGGCCGCACCCTACACGTTGAGGGTATATCACAGTCCAATGGACAATAATGGAGGTAGCAAAAATGAATGTAAACACCCTAAAAAATAGCCTACGCGCACTGATTGTAATGCTGGCACTAACCCTTGTAGCACAAGGTGTAGCAGCAGAAGCAGCCACTGACGCAACATCTGGAATAACTGGAGATATCGGAGTCGGCCTTTCCCTTGGCCTTGCCGGAGTCGGTGCAGGTATTTCTCAAGCAGGAATCGGCAGCGCAGCTGTTGGTATGCTTGCTGAGGACAGTAGCAAGTTCGGTACTGCAATTATCTTCACAGCTCTGCCTGAATCAATTGTGATTCTAGGTGCATTGCCAATGTTCATCTAAAGATGGCACAACAGATTGGGTTATCCCAATCATAGAATAAATTCGGAGGAAATATCATGACACTTGAAACATTAGCAAAAGACATCGCATCATCTGCGGAAGCAGAAGCAAAAGCCATCTTGAAAGAGGCAAAGGCTTCAGCCAAGAAGATTGTTGCAGAAGCAGAAGCCAAGGCCAACACTATCCGCGAGGAAGCAGAAAGCCGTACTTCACGTGAGGCAGAACAACTTGCAAGAGAAATCGTTGCAAGTGCTCGTCAATCCAATCAAAAGGATGTGCTTGTAGCACGTCGCGCAGTATTGGATGCCACATTTGAAACAGCACGAGGACAACTAGCAGACCCAGCATTATCTGGAAGGGCTTCAATTCTGAAAGGATTGATGGCTCAAGCAGATGAAGTGGCGGTTGGTGACTTTACTGTTCGCCCAGTTGCTATTGATCGTGCGGCTCTATCTGATATCGCTGGCTCTAGAGGCATGGGCGATGATGTTGAAGGCTTAGGCGGCTTTATTCTTGAAGCAGCAGATGGTTCAGTTTCTTTCGATATGAGATTTGATACGCTTCTCGACCAAGTATGGATTGACAAGCGTGCATTAATCAATTCAACACTTTTTAATTGAGGAATAAATATGGTAATGCTCGGTAGAAAACCCTATGTCGCCGCTCGCGCTAAATCGCGTAAGCAAAAACTAGCGGACCGTGCACGCCTACGTCAATTAATCAATCAATCACCTGAACAAATGACTGTTGCTGTTGGTGACATGGGTTACCGCACAGAAATGGATCTATATGCTGGAAAATATTCTGGTGGAGATCTAGTTGAGGCAGCGCTAACTCACAATTTGGAGCATGAGTTGAAGGAGATTGTAGGAATGTGTAATGGTTCAATCCGTGCAATTGTAGAAGTATACACTCTTCGTTTTGAATATCAAAATGCCAAAGTAGTTCTACGGGCAGTAATTAACGATGTTGACCTAGATAAAGTGTCAAACAGTATATTGCCTGCATTGAATGATATCAACACTCCTTGGTTGAAGATGGTAGAAAATGCAGATGACCTAAGGTCTGCTGCAACTCAAATGCGAAGAATGTCATTCGGTTCAGAACTAATGTCTCTACCAGATGATGCTAAATTAGCAGATTATGAGAATGCACTTGATAGACATTATTTCAAGAAGTCATTGACATCACTTAGCCAAAAAGGTGCTGATGTTAGATTTTTGAGAGACTTGTTAAAATCAGAAATAGACCACCGTAACATCCTCAATATTATTGAGGCCGAAGCAGTTGGCATCGCTAATGATGAAATCATTGAGTTGTTAATTCCAGGTGGTAGATTGATTCCAGAAAGAGCATTCTCTTCTATTGCAGCTGGTGGAAAAAGAGCTGCACTTGATATTCTAAGAAGTGCTAATCGCTTTGAAATGCAATCATTTGAAGAAGCATTAACTGTATCGAAATCCGAAAATAGTCTTGATTCAGTAATTAATTGGTTTAAAGCTAGAGAACACGCATTATTACAGCGCATGAGTTACCTACACCCTGTTTCAGCCTTACCTATTGTTAATTATGTGGCATTAAAGGTACAGGAAGTTACAGATTTACGTTTAATCGTTCGTGGACGTCTAGCAGGACTGCCACCTGAAGTGTTAGAGGCACACATACTCTGAGGTGATAATATGGAGATCGTAATAGTCGGTACACCAGAATTCACACTCGGATTCCAGTTAGCTGGAATTTCCACTCTCTACAATCCTGAAGATGATGAAGCAATGGCTTCAACATTGAGAGGATTGCTAAATAACAAAAATGTGGGGGTTGTCGTAATTGACTCCGCAACCCAAGCCGCATTACCCGAGCGTCTTCGCGAAAGACTCTCAACATCCGTCTCCCCAACCGTTCTTGGTATCGGTACTGAGGAGGACACCACTTTGCGAGATACAATTCGTAAAGCAATAGGAGTCGACCTATGGAAGTGAATTTCCAAAAAATAATGGAGGAATAAAAAATGAAGAATGAAGGATTAATTTACCGTATTTCCGGTCCAGTGGTTACCGCCATTGACATGAAAGCGGCGATGTACGATGTTGTCCGTGTTGGTACGGAAGGACTGATGGGCGAAGTGATTGAATTACACGGCGATAAGGCTGTTATCCAAGTTTACGAGGATACATCTGGAATACGCCCTGGAGAAGTAGTAGTAAATACCGGTGAGACTTTATCAGTTTCACTTGGACCTGGTTTACTAACTCAAATCTATGATGGAATTCAAAGACCTCTTCCTACACTTGAAAAAGAAATGGGTGTTTTCCTAACTCGTGGTGTAGATGCTGATGCATTTGACCTTGAGAAGATTTGGACCTTTGAGCCGCAAGTCTCTGTTGGAGATAGCGTCGTTGGAGGACAGGTTATTGGACACGTCCAAGAAACAGATACCATCGTTCACAAGATTATGGTCGTTCCAGGAAATGGTGGAGTGGTCAAGTCTATTGAATCCGGAGATTTCAATGTCACACAAACCATCTGCACTTTTGAAGATGGAACTGAAATGCAGATGATGCAAAAGTGGCCTGTACGAACTCCTCGCCCATATCAACAAAAGTATGCACCAGTTATTCCTCTTGTTACTGGAATGCGTATTCTTGATTTCCTTTTCCCACTGGCAAAGGGTGGCGCAGCAGGTATCCCTGGACCTTTCGGCTCTGGTAAGACAGTGACACAGCAATCTCTTGCAAAATATTCTGATGCACAACTGGTTGTTTACATCGGTTGCGGAGAGCGTGGAAATGAGATGACTGAAGTATTGGATGAATTCCCTCATCTAATCGACCCAAATACTGGAAAGCCATTGATGAACAGAACAGTGATGATCGCAAATACATCAAATATGCCTGTTGCTGCACGTGAAGCTTCTGTGTACACAGGAATTACAATCGCTGAGTATTATCGTGACATGGGTTACGATGTTGCTCTAATGGCTGATTCAACATCTCGTTGGGCAGAAGCAATGCGTGAGATTTCCTCTCGTCTTGAAGAAATGCCTGGTGAAGAAGGTTATCCTGCTTACCTATCAACTCGTATTGCTGAGTTCTATGAACGTGCAGGTCGTGTTGAGACATTGAATGGCGAAGACGGCTCCATTACTGTAATCGGTGCTGTATCGCCTCCTGGTGGTGACATTTCAGAACCTGTATCACAAGGTACACTTCGTATTGTCAAGGTTTTCTGGGGTCTAGATGCAGGTCTTGCAAGACAACGTCACTTCCCTGCGATTAACTGGTTGAATTCATATTCACTATACCCGCAGAGTCTTGACCAATGGTTTAGAGATAACATTGCACAAGATTTCCCAGAAGTTCGTATTGAACTATCTGGATTGTTGCAAATTGAATCCGAGTTACAAGAAATTGTACAACTTGTTGGTTCTGATGCACTTCCGGTTGACCAACAATTGACTCTTGAAGTTGCTCGTATGATTCGTGAGTATTTCCTACAGCAAAACGGATTCCACGATGTAGATGCATATTGTGATATTCATTTACAATACAAGATGGCAAAGGCAATCTTAGCATTCCAAGAATCAGCTAAGTCCGCAATGGCATCTGGAGCACAACTTGGGGATGTTGTAAACGTCCCTTCACGTTCAGATCTAATGCGTGGTCGTTTAAACAAAGGATATGTCGACACTATCGATGACATGGTAAAAACCATGAACGATGAAATCGCTGCTACCGTGGAGGAGAACTGAGGGGGAATTATCATGACTGGAAAGGAATATAGAACAATTACAGACGTCAAGGGACCTCTAGTTTTCTTGAATAAGACTGAACCTGTTGCATTTGGTGAAATCGTTTCTCTACGATTGTCCAATGGAACTGTAAAGAACGGACAAGTTCTTGATACATCTAACGATTTAGTTATCGTACAAGTGTTTGAAGGAACTGCAAAGATTGACAGAGAGGCTGGTGTAACATTCTTAGGGGATGTTTTCAAACTCCCTGTTTCAACTGATTTAGTCGGGCGTATTCTCGATGGTGCAGGAAGACCTCGTGATGGTGGACCAGATATCGTTGCAGAAAAGTACGACGATATTATCGGAGCAGCTATCAATCCGTTCAGCCGTCGTAGCCCACACGATTTCATTCAAACTGGAATCTCCGCTATTGACTGTTGCACTTCATTAGTTCGTGGACAAAAGTTGCCGATTTTCTCAGCATCAGGTCTACCGCACAATGATATTGCATTGCAAATTGCTCGTCAAGCGAAGTTGACAGGTTCTGATGAAGAGTTCGTAGTAGTATTCTGTGCTATGGGAATTACTGCTGAAGAATACAATTTCTTCCGTGCAGATTTGGAGAGAACTGGTGCGCTTGAAAAGGCGGTATTATTCGTTAACTTAGCGGATGACCCTGCTGTTGAGCGTATTATTACCCCTCGTCTTGCTTTGACCGCTGCAGAATACCTTGCATTCGAAAAGGATTACCACGTACTGGTTATCTATACTGATATGACAAATTATTGTGATGCTCTGCGTCAAATTGGTGCAGCTCGTGAAGAAGTACCTGGACGTCGTGGTTATCCTGGATATATGTACACTGATTTAGCAATGCTTTACGAGCGTGCGGGATTGATTAAGGGTAAGAAGGGTTCAATCACTCAATTCCCTATTCTAACAATGCCTGGAGACGATATTACTCACCCGATTCCTGACTTGTCTGGATATATTACTGAAGGACAAGTGGTTATTTCTCGTGAATTACATCAGCAAGGTATCTATCCGCCGATCAACGTACTACCTTCATTGTCCCGTCTAATGGGTTCCTGTATTGGAGAGAAGACAACTCGTGAAGACCACAAGTCTGTTTCCGACCAAATGTATGCTGCATATGCTCAAGGCCGTGAATTACGCGGTCTAGTTGCAATTGTTGGTGAAGATGCACTCAATGAACGTGATAAGCAACTTCTAGATTTCTCAGGTGTATTTGAGGATAAGTTCCTTCGCCAATCTCGTGATGAAGATCGCAGTATTGATGAAACACTTGACTTATGTTGGACTTTGATGTCTGCAATTGATACCAAGTACCTAGTACGTTTGGACCAAAAGTGGATTGACAAGTATCATCCTGACAACAGGAAGTGAATTTACTAACAATAATTGAAGGGAGGTGAAAGTTATGGCACTTGATATTAAACCAACACGCAGTGAACTTATCAAGCTCAAGGGGCGCATTAAGCAAACTAAAAATGGGTATAAACTTCTCAAGATGAAGCGTGATGGTCTTTTCCATGAATTCCGTAAACTATTATCTGAAATGATTGAAGCAAAGCGTGACCTTACCGACACTTATCGTCTAGCAAAGCAACGTATTGACTTAGCTAATGCGATAGAAGGTGGTTTGGCTGTACGTGCTGCGGCAATAGCCAATACAGCAACTCCACAAGTTGAAGTTGAGCGCCGAAACATCATGGGTGTTGTAGTTCCAAGTGTAAGTGGAAGTAATTTGAAATCAACATTCTCTGAAAGAGGTGTTGGATACATTGGTTCTTCACCATATATCGATGAGGCTAGTGATTCCTTTGGTAATTTAATTGAGAAGATTGTTCGTGCTGCAGAAATGGAAGGTACACTGAAAAGATTACTTTCAGAAATTGAAGCAACAAAGAGGAGAGTCAATGCACTTGAATTCAAGGTAATCCCTGAATTGGAAGAAGCAAGAGTTTTCATTCAACTTCGTCTTGAGGAAATGGAAAGAGAAGAAACCTTCCGTTTGAAGAGATTCAAGAACAAGTGAATACTTTTCACTGATATCTTCACTTCAGTTGAGGCTGTGTGAGGGATTGATTGAAGACGGAGTGGTGTTGAGCGTTATCTTGAGGTGGCTGTTGCATGAACGATGATGATGATTCAACAGTTGACCTTGAACAGATGGATGCTCATAAGAAATCATGGGACCAGTATGCTCTTTTAGCAAATATTCTAGAGCGAGAATATTACTTGATTGAACAAGTTGGAGGTCGATGGCCAAGTTGGATAATCGATGTAAAACAAGATAGAGATGTCCACGAGTCTTTGAAAAAAGTCAATCATCATTTGGACAAACTTGGATGGATGGTGAGACTAACTGAGGACGAACCTTGGTTAGTAACCATTCTACCAGTTCCAGATAGACAGTTTCCTCCGAGAACTATGCATTATTTCTTGTGGGCAATGACTGCATTAACAGCTACTTTAGCAGGATCAATATGGATAGAAAACTCATCTCCTTCCGAAGGTTGGTTCGGTCATGGGCTATTCATTGATTCATTTATTGGGTTTACATTACCAGTCCTAGCAACACTATTTATTGCATCAGTAATTCAGGTAAAAGCTGCAGCAAAACAGGGCCTTAGAGTAGGACATATTGCTCCAATTCCAGATATTTCAATTGCATTTTGGTCGGTAGGATTGTTTTCACCATCATCATTAATTTGGCCTTTTGGCCTATTACTAATTTCATCATTACCTCGTATGAGTTCACGCCCATGGGACAATAGAGCGCAATTAGGGACGATCTCACTAATTGTACCATCAATAATGATATGTAGCGGTTTTGTATTGTGGGCCATTGGACTATTTTTGACTCCAGAATTAGTAAATTTGATATCAGCGCCACGCTCTATAGAACCGCCATTGATTGTTGAATTAATTGCAGTTGCATTTTTTGATGATATCCATATTAGACTTGCTTGGGCACATCCATTGGCAAAAGCAGGTTCAGTTCTAACATTCTTTGGCTGGGTTTCGCTATTACCAATTCCGACATTCCCAGGTGGAAGATTGATGGTTTCTCGCCTTGGTTCAGTGATGGCTAGAAATTCTGGCACCCAAGTTAGGTTATTCTTTGTAATTCTAATATTCGCTTGGCTGTTCAATGCCTTTGATGGGTTTTCAGTTTGGACTCTCGTACTCGTTTTAATACTGCCATTCTTGTATTATTTGGGTGGAGAGCCAAGGATACCAATTATCTTGGATGAGCCAGCAGGATTAGATGTCAAAACAGAAAAGAGACTTGGCATTTTCTTTTTCTTATTTTTCATGTTAGCATTGCCAAGTCAATCTCCAGTATTATTGCAAGATGAGTGGCAATCGCCATTGGAATTCCAATTTGATGAAATTGAGGCAGCATCAATAGGAGATGATGGTGTCTGGATGACCAATTTGACAATTCAAGTTGTCAATCCTTCATTTGTTGAACAATCTTACGCAATAGATGTGATTAGAGATGGAGGGCAATCAATTGGTGAATGGCAATATGAATGGAATTGCAAAGGGGAAGATAAACTAGATGTCAATGGATTTGGATGCGGTGAAGACTTGTTGCCAGGAAGAGTTGCAACATTTGCTTTGAATATTAGTTGGAGTCACCCAGACCATTCTCCAATGGGCGAAAATTTCTCTTTGGTATTGTGGACTGAGGAGGGCTACAAATTGCAAACCCTCCAAGTTAGTCCAGCCTTAGCAGTTTATCCAATTTCTGATTGGAGTATTGTTGAGGATAATGGTGAAATAAAACGCTGTATCAAAATACTTGGAAATCTAGGTCCAGATGATTCATTACTGGTCAACTTCCCTAATGAAAACACAGCTTTTACTACTGAAACAAGGTTGTATTGGATTGAAGGGCAAACCGATATGAATGCCAATTTGAGTGAAATGCCCGATGAGATTTGCGTTATTGGACTTGATCCAATTATTTTGAGAGCATGGGATCTAAATCATATTTCAATAAATGGTAATATTTTCGCAGGTACGATGCCAGCAAAGCCATTGACGGCAATAGTTCCACATGATGGTTGGAGATTATTCAGTGATGAATTACGTGGATTTGGTGCTGAATTTTCTATTGGCGGACTACTTACACAAGGAGAACAATGTCCAATTGACTCCCATATTAGCACACCTCCAAGCCCATTGGATGGAGAGTGGATATGGGATATGAGTGTAAGGGACGCTGGACAAGTTCCATTGATTGAAAATGAGACAAATTTGACATTATTGATGGAAGATGGAACAAATGTAAGTCTCTGTCAAAATCAGTTAAATCCAAACCCTCAAATGACTTTTGCAGTAGAACAAGGTCCTGAATTGATATTAGTTCGTTCAAATATCAACTATCGATTATGGACTAATATTTGGGCTGCAGCGATAAATGGAACTCTAATTGCATCAAATAGCATTTCCACATTCTCCTTCTATAATCCTTCAAACATTTCAGTTCCAGTAATGGTAACGCATGAGGGAAGTGGTTCACAATGGCAAATAATTAACAGTTCAGCAACACTTGAACAAGGCTTGACTGAATACAATTTTGCACCATCAAATAGTACATTTTCAACAATGTGGATTAGTCACCAAGATGGTAGTGTAGTGATTCATTTAGGAAGTTATATCTGAGGTGAAATTATGAAGATTTCTATTTTGGGTACAGGTTCAATCGGAACATTATTCGCAGCTATATTTTCTCGTTCCGAACACGAAATCCACCTTCACGGGCGCGGTGAACATCTAGCGATGATTGCTACAAATGGGATTGATGTTATCGGAGAAGAATCATTTTCTGTTAGTAGTCAAAGATTTGAGTTAACCTTTGATGAGGCTGGAATCCCTAGTCATTATGATGGTAGTTCTGATGTAGTTATTGTTGCAGGTAAAGCACGTTCAATTGATCCCCTAAGTAAAATAGCTGCAAAATTAATCAAATCCGATGGTATTGCTTTCGCCATTACCAATGGATTAGGTAATGCCGAGAGACTATCTCATGAACTTGGAATTCATAGAGTAGTATATGCTTCAACGACTCACGGAGCAAATATTCCAAATGCTTCAACAGTGGAATGGGCGGGGAAGGGACAATTGAATCTTGCAATATCAACAAAATCACAAAGTGAAAAATTGAACTCTTTCTGCGATAGTATTGCCGGTACCGGAATAAATTGTGAAATCAGAGAGGACGGTCGCAGTATGGTTTGGAATAAAGTTTTGATAAATATTGCAATTAATCCACTAGCAGCATTAGCCGGTGTAAAAAATGGAGACTTGTTGGAAACAGAAATGTTTGCAAATGCTGTTTTTACTATGATAGAAGGTGCCAATGTTGCTAGAGCAGAACAGATAGATGTAGGGACAAACCAGCAATTGGAAGAGGTGCTAAGGCATGTATTAGTATCAACATCTTCAAACTCCTGTAGTATGCTCGAAGATTTAAAGGAAGGAAGAACTACCGAAATTTCAGTTCTAAATCGTGAAATCGTTAACAGAGGTGAAAAACTCGGTATTAGGACTCCATTGAACAATATGCTTGCATCAATTATTGAACTGATTACTCCTTGACTAGATCTTGATTGAAATGAAGTCCACAGTTTTCCTTTCTTGCGATAGCATCTTTGGTAACAAGTTGACCTACTAATATTAGATTTCTCAATTCAATAATTGATCGAGTAGGTATTGATTCTCTCCATAACCTATCCACTTCATGTCCTAGCAATTCCAGTCGTCTAGCAGCTCTGTTTAATCGACTAAACCGTCTAACAATTCCTACTTCTTGTGACATAGTTCGTCTTAATTCATTTTTGTCATGAACAACTGGTGCGTGTTCAGAAAGGTTATTGAGACCATCCGCCCTCCATTTTGGCAATTCCTTTTGATGATTTGTTGGTGGATTAGAGATAATATGCTCGGCTGCCCTTGCTGCATAAACTACAGCTTCTAACAAACTGTTTGAAGCCAATCGATTTGCACCATGCATTCCAGTACACGCAACCTCACCAATTGCATATAAATGTGGGAATATTTCACCATTTTCTCTAACAAGAGGGCGTCCGAGGTCATCTACTTCTAGGCCGCCTACTACATAATGGGCGGCAGGGGAGATTGGTAGAGGGTCATGTCCAAGTTTCAAACCATGTCTTTTCAATCTCGAACTAATATTTGGAAAATGTGAGTTTAGAAGAGTTTCATCTAAGTGTGAAGTTATGAGGTAAACATGTGGCTTTCCTGTGATTTTTAATTGTTTATCGATTGCTCTAGCAACGATATCACGTGTTGCCATAGACCCCATTGATGAATGCTTTAGTGTGAAAGAATATTGTTCAGGGGACGTGATTACACCATCTTCCTTGCATTGTTGTTGCCATTTGTCTAGGCCTTCATCATCAAGGATTACTCCTCCTTCTCCACGCATCGCTTCTGTGATTAAGAATGGCCTATCACTTTTAGTTGCTAATGCAGTAGGATGAAATTGAATATATGCGAGGTTTTTCACCTTTGCACCTGCTCTATAAGCCATCGCCAAACCATCACCAGTAGCGACCTTTGGGTTGGTTGTTTGGTGCCATAGTTGTCCAAAACCTCCAGTTGCTAAGATTAAGATGTCTGAATGTACAGTCATTACTTCTTGGGTATTCTGGTCTAAGCACCAAACACCTGCTATGCCAGCATTAGGGTTTCCATGTTCTGCCTGGATTAGGTCAATTGCTAAATTATTAGGCATTAATTCAATATTTTCATGCTGCTCAGCAGTTTGGCTAAGAGCCCTTTCAATCTCTTTTCCAGTAGCATCCTTGGAGTGCAATATACGCCTATTAGAGTGACCACCTTCTTTAGCCAAATGGAACTCTCCCTCAGCATTCTTTTCAAAATTGACACCAATATCTAACAGGTCTTGAATTCTATCACTCGCCTCGTTGATGACACTATTAACAACTGAAACATCACATTGACCATCTCCACATTTCAAAGTGTCTTCAATGTGAGACGTAAGTCCAATTCCGTCTGTTTTGTCAAGGATTGCAGCAATTCCTCCTTGGGCCCAATTTGTTGAAGAATCAATAGGCCTTTGTTTGGTAATTACTTTGACAAAATTCCCAGCATTCGCAAGACGAATGGCGCAAAATAATCCGGCGATTCCACTACCGATAATAACGATTTGAGAAGCGCCACTCGTCCTCATTAGTGTTGCCACAACTCTACACTTATTCACGCCATCGGTTGCGATAGCACTATGACTTAGGTGTGAATAAAGAGGTACATGGCGGGGTTGAGAAGGAAGATTGCAACCATGTTTGGTGTTGCAATCTTGGTCTTTGTTTTCGCAAATGTCCAGCTAGGTATTGTTGCACCAGCTGCAATAGATGGAGCGCCCAATTCAAAAATTGATGTATTGAAAATGACTGAGCCGCATTGTTCCTTTGATGAGATTTCAGATAATCTCAAAGATGGCGGTCAAAGTTATTGCATAGGCTCAACCGGTGATTGGGATGGTGCAGATTTAATCATGTTTTTAGAGGGTTTAGTGCTAATTTTTGCGGGGAGATTTAAATTGCCTAAAGGAGCTGGATGGATGCAAAGATCTAGGAAACTCGCTATGGCCACTGGAGGAGTGCTATTCTTTCTTGCAGTTCTCGACAGATTACTGTTATTGCCAACACCTGCCAATTCAACAGGATTAGCAGAATTAATGCCAATCAATGTCTCACCATGGATGATCCAAATAGGTATTGCAATTATTGGAGCAGCATTATTGCGAGGACCAAAATATTGGGACTCTGAAGCCCAGCAAATCACACAAACTTCAATTGAAAGAAGAAGAGTGGTAGCAGACCAATTTAGGTCAACTTTCAATCAGCACCCAACTGCAGTAGAAGGTGATTCAGTTTCATTATCAAGAACTTCCAAATTATTGAGAAATGACCACAATTTGTTAATGCAAAAGTCAAGATATGGGGTAAAGGTATTTGCTACGTGTCCATATTGCGCTGGTGCTGGATGTAATAAATGTGGAAAAAGAGGCATACTGTGAGTTGTTGTTGAATAGAAAATCACAATTTTTTGACTAATAATATTTGCTTTTGGCTTTTTTTATTTGGTATTCAAAAGCGCTTCACTGAACCTTGAGAAAGGGATTGTTTAATACCTGTCGCGATTGGGTGTTTGAAATAAGGTCGGGGCGAAATTCTCGACAAAGAGGGATAGGGATGTATCTTAAAGCACTTGAAGTTTGTAATTTTAAATCGTTTAAGGGCGAAGTAACAGTGCCTTTAGACAGGGGATTCACGGCGATTACTGGGCCTAATGGTTCTGGTAAATCCAATTGCGGTGATGCGATTCAATTCGTATTAGGGCCACGTTCAAATAAAGTGATTAGGGCTCAAAATTCAAAAGATTTGATTTTCAATGGTGGTAAAAACAGCAAACCTGCCCGTTCTTGTTCAGTGACATTGGTCTTTGCTAATCCGGTATTATCCAATGGCCGTCGTCGTCTTCCATTAGATTCTGATGAAGTTCGTTTGTCCCGTACTGTTCGATTGACAAAAGCAAATAATGTAGTGACTCAATATCTATTAGATGATGTAGAGAGTAGTCAAAAATCATTCCATCGTCTTCTCGGTGCAGCAAATGCTCGCCCTGATGGGTACAACATCGTTCTCCAAGGCGATGTAACAAAACTGGCGAAGATGACTTCTAAAGAGCGCCGTAAGGTACTTGACGGCGTTGCAGGAGTGACTTCATACGATGATGAAATTAGAAAGGCTGACAAACAAAGAGATCAAGTTGAAGGATATATTGAAAGAATCGCTATGCTCGAAGAGGAACAAAAAGGTCGACTCAAAGAATTACGCAAAGAGAAAGACCTTGCGATAAAAGTCCGTGATTTGGTTGAAGAACTGACTGAATCAAGAGTAATTTCATATCAGGCAAAGTATGCGTCTCAAAAGGCAGAAATTGCTTACCAGGTCAATGAACAAAGCAGATATGTTGCCGAATCAAATGACTTAAAAGAAGAAGTTAAACAAGGAAGTAAAATACTTCTTGGGTTAGAGGATAAAATTGGTGAATTACAGAAAGAAATTGAGGCACTAATGGGTGGAGATAATAATGGATTACAGCAACAAATTCAGCAATTACAAGTAACCATCGCAACCAATGGAGACTTAATTCGAGATGCTGAGGAAAAGGATGGTGAAGATAAACTTGAATTGCAAGAATTACTTGATAGTCTTCAAGAAGCAAATGATTCATTAACGGAATTTGCAGATAGCCTTTCTTCAGCAAGAGGTGATTTAGAAAGTGCTAAACAAGCCTTCAAAGAAGCAGAACAAGAAGAGGCAGCGGTTAGTAAATTGTTAGAATCTTCAGGTGAATCAACTGCTCAACTTTCACGCAATTTATCAAAAGCAACTGAGAATGTTGAAACTTGTAGGAAAGCAATGGCAGATGCACAAAGTGAAGTTGACCGTACAGCAGCTCAAGCAGAAGTAATTGAAGAACAACTTGTTACAGCCCAAGATGCTGCAGAGGAAGCACGTTTAGCATTTGAAGAACTTGAACTTAAGGGTGAAGAATTTGGTGGTGGAGATCCTGAGAAGGATAGAGTGAAACTTGCAAAGGAATTACACGCATCACAAAATGCCGAGTCAAAGTTGACAGAAGAATCACAACTTGTTGAGAATCGCCTTCGTGAAACTGAACGAAAGTTAATCAGTGCAAGAAATGAATTGGAAACAAGAACTGGTGCCAAGGGATTAGCAGGTGGTTCAGCCGCTGTTATCGCAGCAAGAGATAGAGGGGAGTTACGCGGAATTATAGGAACAATTGCCGAATTATGTGCTCCAAAAGATAGTTCGCACGAAGATGCTCTTTCTGCTGCGATAGGCGGAGGAATGACTTCGGTTGTGGTTGAAAATGATGAAGTTGCAGCTAATGCCATCAAATGGCTATCAGAGAAAAGGGCTGGAAGAGCAACCTTCCTTCCTCTAAACCGACTAGCAAATACTAGAGCAGCCGGTAAGGCAGTAATGGTGGCAAGGAAGCCTGGTGTCATTGGCTTTGCTTACGAATTACTTGATTACGATCCAAGAATCGATATTGCGGTCCGCTTTGCTTTGAGGAACACACTGATTGTAGATTCAATGTCTACTGCTAGGGCTAATATGGGTGGTGTACGATTGGTTACACTGCGTGGTGATGTTACTGAAACAGGCGGTGCAATGATCGGTGGTTCAAAGCGGAAAATGTCAGTATCCTTTGGAGGTAGAGTTCAAGGTGCAAACGAAGTTGAGAGTTTAACCGCAGAGGTTGAGCGTCTTAGATTGATGGCAGAAACTGTAAATGGTGCCTTGGCTGATGCAAGAAAGGTACAATTGGAAGTTAGGGGCAAAATCAATGTTCTAACAGATGGAGAACATGCTTCAAAGCAACAAGAATGGCGTGCTGAACTAAAGCAAGCCAAAACTAATCACAATAAATTACTAGGTGAGGTTGCAGATATTGAAAGAAAATTGAGCACATTGGAAAGTCAAGCGGGTCAAAAACTCGCTGCATTGGATAGTGCACAAAGTAATTTCGAGCAATCCGAAATTGACAGAGCTACAGCCCAATCTAGTCTAGAAGATGCTAGCCCTGAACATCTAAAGGAAAGACTGCACAAGGCAGAGGTCAAGAGATTAGAAGCTCAAGGATTGAGAAATAGGGCACAGGATGCTCTTGGAAGTGGCTCTGATCATAGAGATTTGCTCAACAATAGAGTTGTTGAAATCGGTGAAAGAATTATCTCAATAGAGGTGACAATCGTATCTCGAAGTGAAAAGATTGACCAGATGCAAGCCGCTATAGCAACTGATTCTATAGAATTGACAGCCAAGGAACTTGAGCGTTCTGAATTCCTTGAGGAAAATCAAGGATTAGAAAATGAGCGCGTTCAATTGGTAGAAGAAAGAGCATCTCTTAGAGCAGATTTGACTCAGAAATCAAATGATGCATCATCACGCACTCAAATGGCGGAAGAAATCGGCCGTTCTTTATCATTAAAGCAGGAAACTCTTGATGAATTATTATCTGAAATGTCTGAAGCTGAAATTGAACCAGCATCTAGCGATACCACTCTACCAAGCGTAGGGGATGCAGAAAAGAAAGTTAGAGGGATTGAACGTCGGCTTGAAGGATATGGGCCTGTTAATATGCTCGCTATTGAGCAATATGACCAATGTCAAGAACGCCTTGATGGAATGAAGGGCGATTTCAAAACTCTACAGACCAGGCGTAAGCATCTGTTGGATGTAACAGAACAATTAGAATCGCAAAGAAAGGAACGCTTGCTCGGAGTATTGGAGAGAGTCAATGAGAATTTCAAGATTGCATATGAAGCATTGAGTGATGGAGGCCGAGGTGAATTATTCCTTGAAAATCCGAAAGAACCATTCAAGGGTGGTCTAGAGTTATGGGCTCAACCTCGAGGAAAATCTGCCAAGGTTACACGCCATCAGTTATCTGGTGGAGAGCAATCAATGGCAGCACTCGCTTTGATTTTCGCAATTCAAGATTATGACCCAAGTCCATTCTACTACTTTGATGAAGTAGATCAAAACCTTGACGGATTCAATGCAGAACGTATTGCTAAGATGTGTAGAGAGCGTTCAAAGAGAGCGCAATTTATCATGGTAACACTTCGTAAAGTTTCATTACGATTAGCAGACCATCACATCGGTATTACGCACGGTGGAGATGGATGCAGTCGCCGTATTGTTGACTTTGATAAGGCAAGGGCATTGAAGTTAGGTGCTAAAGCAATGAAAGAAGCAAAAGCTGCGGCTGATAAAAACCAATCACGTATTGATGAAGAAGCAGCAGCATCAGTTGAGATGCCTCAAGTTCCAGAATCATTGGAAACACCACAGTCCTTAGGAGGGCTGTTAGCACATTTGAAGGATGATATGTCGGAAGACGAAGTTGAATCAAGTACCCTTGCTTCTTTGAGTGAGCGTACTGCTGATATGACTGAAGATATTGAGGAAAGGGCAGAAGTCGCTAAAGCCGTACTAGCCGATGAAGAAGTAGAGTCGAAGGTTGAAAATATTCAGATCACAACAGATGAGGAAACATTGGAGTGAGATAAATGGCGCAACATCAGGCTGTTTTGGATAAATGGTTCCTTAGACAGGATATCATTGACCAACTATTGGAATCTGGTGAAGAAAGTGAAGAAGCTCAGTATTTCAGCGACCGAATCATATCGATTGCAGAAACTGATGAGGCAGAACATCAAAGTTTAGAAGATCCTTTTGATCGTTCTGTAGCCCTAGTTCTATCTTTGGTTAGAGAAGAAGGCTTGGATGCATGGAATATTGATCTATCTGCATTCCTAAAAGTTTTCACATCAAGAGTAAAATCTCAATCAACCGAATTGGATTTACCTGCCTGTGGGCGATTAATTCGTCTTTCATGGGAAGTACTAAATCATCAAGCAGCAATACTGTTTGAACGCGTTCAACGCGCTGATGAAGAAGATGATTGGGGTGATGAAATGGAATTTGGCTGGGAAGCAGAATATGATGATGAAGCATTTTTCTTTACAAATACTGTATTAGAAGGAGGTGCTGATTCAGTATTGCCTTCTTTATTTGGAGAGCGAGTACGCAGAGCTGAAGGCCGTCCAGTGACTCTTGGAGAGTTGTTATCTGCATTCAAAGATGCTGCAGATGATGCAGAAGAATTGAAACTGCGAGAAGCCAATAGAATTGCTCACGAAATAGAACTGGCTGATTACTTGGCTAACATTGGTGGCAGGATGCACAATGAAGACCTTGAAGGGGACATTGAACGTTGCTGGAGAGCAATGAGGCAGACTTGTTTGAAAGCAGGTGCCAATAAAGTCCCTGTTATTGATGTTATGAATGAATTGAAAACAATTCTTGAACAAACATTTGGTGCAGTACCGGAAGGATATCAAGACGAAGCAAAGGTTTCTTCATTTATTGCTGGATTGTTCCTAACACATCGTGGATTTGCTAGTATTTCTCAAGACATTGTTCCTGAGGGAATCATATTCCTTGAAGATTTGAGGCCTAGCAATAGTTTTGCGGAGATAGTAGAACTGGTAAAGGCAGAGCAGGAAACAGAATCCGTTCGAATTCAAACCCAGATTACAGGTTCCCAACGTCATGCAGATAATTTGTCGCAAAGGGCCAAGAAGGCCAAGGAAAAGGAAGAGAGATTACTAAAGAAGGCTGCTAAATTAGCCGACGCAGAGAAGGTTGTGGAAATAGTTCTAGGGCCAGAACAAAGCCAACACATTTCAAATGAAGAGGAATCTGCAGAATCAAATCAAAATGATTCTAATACTGGCGAGGAATCAATGGGAAATCACGAATGGTTAGTGGAGTAAGGAGTTATTTACATGAGCGAGTTACCATTGGAATCATTATTGGAAGCAACCTTATTTGGAGCAGGTCGCTCCATGACTGTTG
The DNA here is from genome assembly GCA_024958795.1 of Candidatus Poseidoniaceae archaeon. Taxonomy (GTDB): domain Archaea; phylum Thermoplasmatota; class Poseidoniia; order Poseidoniales; family Poseidoniaceae; genus MGIIa-L1. The sequence goes on from JANXHP010000008.1 coordinate 54,011, forward strand.
AGGAATTATCAGAATCATTAGGGTATGATTCAGAAGAAATGATAGATTCACTCAATTCACTACAGGCTACATTGAAGCGCCGCCGTGGTGGCGCTCTACAAATAGCAGAAATCGGTAACCGATGGGCTATTGAAGTCAAACCGAAGATAGCGGATCATTTGCCCAAAGAAGCAAGAACTGAAATGCCTCAAAAATTGCTCAAAGCCGCAGCTCTAATCGCATATCACCAGCCAATGGCACAATCTAGATTGGTTGAATTATTAGGTCAGAAGGCATATGATTATGTTAGAGAACTAGCACAATTAGGTATGGTTGATAGAAGAAAGGATGGAAATACTCGTCGATTGATTACTACACGAAGATTTTCGGAGTCTTTTGGATGTCCTTATACTGAAAGAAAGAAGGTAAAAGCCTGGTTTAGAGAACAAGTACAATCTTCTGGGATGCTAGAAGGCATGGTAGGTTCTGAAGCGTTGCAGGAAGAGGATAATATTGACTTAACAATACAATCGACTCTACAGGTTTCGGCTCAAGCAGAGGAATGAATCATTCATTTCTTAACTCTTCAAGTAATTCTTGAACTTTTGTTTGAGTTTTTGGTCCTGATAGGGCTTGTAAACGTTGAGCAACGATTTCAACTTCATCACCAGTAGCGCCTGCGCTAACCGCCATATTACGAGAATGTAACTTCATGTGTCCTGCTTGTATACCGCTTGTTGATAGCGCCCTTAATGCACCTAAATTCTGTGCTAATCCTGATGCTGCTATAACTCCAGCCAATTCTTGAGCAGAATTAACTCCGAGGATGGCTAAATTAGCTCTAGCAACAGGATGTACCTTACTTGCTCCCCCAACAATTCCTACAGCCATTGGAGTCTCAATGGTCCCTACAAGGTCTCCATTCTCGTCCTGAGTCCATTGTGTCATCGATGTGTAGATTCCTGATTTGTGGGAAGCCCAAGCATGGCATCCTGCCTCAATTGCTCTCCAATCTTGCCCACAGGCTACTGATACACTACTGATAGCATTCATCACTCCCTTGTTATGGGTAACTGCCCTAAATGGGTCAGCAATAGCAAAATGGTGTGCTTCTAGTATTCCATCAATCACCTGCAATCCATTCTCGCGGGTACCATCATCGGATAACTCCTCAGCTGTAAAAGTGGCTTCCACCCTTGCTAATCGGTGGGCTGCGAGGTTGGATAGTATTTTCAAGTGAACTCTGCCACCGGTTAATCTTTCAACTTCTGGTGCAATTAATTCACACATAGTATTGACTGCATTTGCACCCATTGCATCCCTTGTATCAACCAATATATGCATAATTAGCATTGAACCAGATAAGGTTTCAATCACTCGCAATTCAATATCTTTACATCCACCGCCCAATTTTATCATCGTACTTGGTCGATCATTACATATCCTCATAAGTTCATCTTTAGAGTTTTCAATAATTGAGGTTGCTAATGGAATGTCTGACAATTCAAGAATCTGCAATTGCCCAATCATCATAGGATCGTCATTATTTGTGCGAAAACCACCCCTAGAAAGGCAACGTTTAGCCATATTTGATGCTGCAGCCACAACGCTTGACTCTTCTAAACAGAATGGAATTAGGTAGTGTTTTCCATCAATAACAAAGTTTGTTGCGACTCCAACAGGTAATGACATAGTTCCAATGACATTCTCAATCATATTGTTCGCAGAATCTTCAGATAACTCTCCATGGGCTGCCAGTGCATCGATTTGAGCCTGACTTAGGCCTGCTGCTTCAGCAACGATCTGTCTACGTTCAGCAACAGTTAGTCTGAAAAAACCACTTAGACGACTATTTTCAACTGACATCCCGCTTCCTCTATGCATAGCCACTAACCTCAATCACATCAAGACATCGCTTTGATTGACCTGTGAGTGTTGATTCAGGATTTCTAAGTTTCTCAAATATTAACGGGATTAACGCTTTCTCTAACGCGTTAATGATGCGTTAATGATGTGTTAAACGGAGTGATAATGGCTAGAAATTAGTCCTTTGGTGTTTTGATTACCGTGTCTTAACACGTCTTTGTTGCCTGTTGATTAGGTCAAACAATAAATACCCATTGGCAATTGCTCTAGTTATGCGGATTGAAGGTAAAGAGATTGAACTTCCCCTATTGTTGCAGAACCCATTTTCCACAGCTCCTTTGGAAGAAGGTCAAAAAAGCCTCTTAGTAGGCCGAAAAGAGATATTTAATAATCTAACACAGCATATTAGTTTCCGTTCTACTAGACGAATATTGATGGTAGGGAGTGTCGGTTCAGGGCGGACTTCATTGCTACGATGCTTGGCTAATGTTGCTCCAAAAGCGCTACATGTCGACCATATTCATGCTTCTGCTCCAGCAAAAAGTCTGTTAGAATCATTATATTCGCAATTGGTTGGACAAAATATTCCTACACAGTATACAGCGATTGTATCAGAAATGGTTGAAACTAGTAAATCGTTCACTGGAAAATTACCATTGGTCGTTATTGACGTTCCTACTGTTGATTCCTCAGTTCTAAATGTTGCACTGAGAGATACATTGCCCGTAATTGAGAGGCTGCAGGTATTGATGGTTGTAGTATTAGATCATAAGCAAAAAGCACACTTACCAGAATCGGTATTAGAGAGGTTTGACTTGGTAAGTACATTGAATCCACTTAGTGTTGAATCGGTTCAAGAGCTGGTGAATTTGAGAATACGTTCAGCATGTAGCACTCGATATTCGTTGCCAAAAGAGGATGCTGAGCACCTGCTATCCATAACAGACGGATTGCCAGCCTCAATTATTAGGGTGATGAGAGATGCTGTTGATTCCAATAGGATGGCGCAAAATCAAGTGGCTCAAAGTAGTGATAATTATGATTCTCGCGATAGAAGAGGGTTTGATACAAGTGCAATATTGCCCACACAACAGCCTGATGCCTCAACAACAGGCATTTTTACCTCAAATAAAGGCCAATATGGCGATGATTTGAATTCCGAGTCAAGTAATGTGGAAAATGATGAAGAGGCCGGATTAGACGCTTCAAAGGGACAAAATCAACAATCTGATATTTTTGGTGGATTAATGGATCAAATTGGAAATGAATACAATGAAGTTATTGAAAAATCAATAGAACCCTCAGAAGAAGGCGATGTTGAGATATTGGATGCGTCTGAATCATGGCAAACTAGGGCTCAAGATGACGAATTAGATACAGAACAATCACAACAGAATGAATGGCAAGAAGTACCTGGTTCAGGGGGTTCGCTGTTTGGATTCGATTTAGATTTAGAGGATTTAGGAGATTCACAGGATAATGATGAACCATTAGTGGAAACTCCATTTGATATTTTTAATTCAGAAGAGATCAAAAATGAAACAGTGAAGCCAATTCCATTGAAAATGGCAGGTATGTTCGGCTCATTAGTCGGAAGAATGAGGGACGTACCAGATGCAGAAAATCAAAATCAAGATGATTTTGAAATCACGAAAGGAGGAGATGGTGCCGAATTATGGATTGCTAAAGATTCTAATCTAATTGATGAATCAAACGATGATGACTTAGAAGGGGATGGGACTGCGGTATTGTATGATGAAACGAGCATAGTGGATGGCGAATTTGATGAACAAGTAGAATACGAAGTAAATGATATTAGTCAAGAAGAGAGTTACATTGAATCGGAAATAGTAACCAATGCTGATATGAAGACGTTTTCAACTTTAGTCAATGCACTTCAAACTGCTTTGTTAGCGCCACAAAAACCAGATGGTACAATTGATCGTAGAAAGTTAATCGATGCATTGACAAGTTTACGGCAACCAAGGGTTGGGGAAAGAGTTGATCATCCATTAAATCCGGGTGTGTTGTCAAATTTATCACCTCATGAAGCAGTTGTTGTAGCAACTGCTAATGAAAGAAAATACTCTCCTTCCGATAAAGAACTATTACAAGAATTGAAAATAAAAAGGTCTAGATTATCTCAAATAAGTAATCGCTTACTGAGGGGCGGTATCCTCAATGTTCGTACGGTTGGGAAAAGCCGAATGTTCACATTGACTCAAACTGCAAGGGCCCAATTGACTGCTTGGAACATGATGGGAGGTGAGTCTTGATGGCTTGGGAGATTACTTGGTCTAAACAAGCACCAAGCATTATCGCTACAATCGCAGCAAGCGAAGGCGGTTTAGTAGTTAGTAATGGTTTGAATCTTTCATTCTTTGAACATGATGGTAGTGAAAGATGGTCTGTAGATATGCCATTCAAAGTTCATGCAATTGAAAGCGGTCAAGGAATTCTTGGTATTTTAGCAGCTCATGGATTTTATGTTATGTCTACTAGAGATGGTTCACTATTGCATGAAGGAAGAAGCAGCCCTGGTGGTTTCACTGGAATAAAAGCAAGACCAGGTGGGGGTTGGGTGCTATCTGGTAGAGATGGGAATTTACATCTTTTCTCACAAGAGGGTAGAGGAATTCGACGCATGGATAGTGGCATGGTTAGGAGATTAATTGGCTGGCTAGATAGAGAACATTTGATGTGGCAAGCAAGCGATGGAAGAATCTGGTGTGGTAGATTAACCGGATCTGATAAGAAAAGGTGCCTAGAAGACAGGATTTGGAGTTGGTCTAGCAATTTAGAAAATGGTAGGATTATTTTACAATCAAGTGATGGAAGCTTGTGGCAAGGTATTCCACATCCATTTGGGTGGGATGATTTGATTAGACTTGAACAAGATTCCATAGAAGCAATGGAAGGGATAATCAGTGCTGATGGCTGGTGGGTATTGGGTATTGAAGGACGCCTCTATCATATTTCTAGAACATTGGAAGAGGATATTGAAATTCTTGGAGAGTCAATGGACTTGGGAGAACTTTTGGTTGGTTTAACGCCTGACTCAATGGTAACTGCTACACGTTCTGGATTAATTCGTAAGTGGTCAGCACCACATCTAGCACAATCTGAACGAAAGGGACTCTATGAAGCTGCAGCAGAGGCTGCAATGGCAAGAAATTGGGATGAAAGAAAGGATTTATTCATGCGAGCACAAACTGCAGAAGATGAAGGAAAACTATCGGTTGCAGTCGAATTGTATGGTGCGCTTGGCCGTAAGGAAGATGTTCGCCGCCTCTTAAAACGACAAAAGGAGGGTGGAGAATGAGTGATGATCTTGTTGAAGTCTCAGAGGAAAAAGTGATGCAGTATCTAGATATTACAAAAAGAGCTAGAGAAAAAGCAACACCACTCTTTCCAGAAGGAAGCGAGCAATCAAAACAATTAGCAATAATGATGAGAATGGCAGATGATTATTCATCAGATGCCAAACATTTTTTGAATATTGGTGATAGAGTAAGGGCATTTGGAGCAATTAATTACGCTCATGCTTGGATTGATGCTGCTGTAAAACTTAGGTTGTTAGACGGGCATGGCGATGATGTATTGTTCACCTTACCATAATAATTTTCAATTATTTCTTTGTGCTAAATTTTCAAGTGTAGTAATCGCTGAAACAATATATGTGATTTTGTCTTGTGCTTCTTCAATAAATGGGACAATACATTCGTTAATGGTTCCAGTTAACTGATAAATGTGTGAGGGTCTACCACGGCCTGCAGCAGCAGTAGAATCCAATTTTACAACCTTTAAGCGACGTAGTTCAGCGATTGCAACGCTAACATCTGGTTGCCTAATATTGCAATTATCTTGTAACATTTTTGATGTTGAAGGTCCATGTACATGTAGGCAAACTAAGCATTTTGCAGTATGACTCTGAACACCTAGTTTAATCAATGTAAAAACCAGTTGTTGTGAACTTTCTATCTTGTTGAAACCATCCATTTCCACCAAACTATTTTCAGCCTGCATGGCCTTTACGTTGATATCTTCATATATGAACTTCTTACCGGCAATATTCAATTTTGGTTTCTATTTTTTTAGTTGATATTAATAATCTTATTGCCGACAAATTTGAGATTAAAAAATAATAAGACCTTAGTAATCAATTCTATAGATTATCAATCACGTTCAATCTCTTATTTTTTGCAACTTCAATAATAAGGATACCCGAATCAAACAATCGACGCTTTAATTCAGTATCAACAGTCAAAACCGGAATGCCTTCATTTATTGCAAATGATATAATTTGATCATCGGGATGATCGCCTGAATTTTCAGGTGCATCAATCATCACAGTTCTTGCTCTTAACAATTGTAGCAAAAGGGATTTTTTCTTTGACCGTTTGGAGTTGATTTCTTCTAATTCCTTCTCAACATCGGGCAACAAAAGAAGTTGACTTGGGCCCATTAATTGCAATAATGCATCATCGATGTTGATTCCAGCATCAATTACTGCAACCCAACCGCACGCATCAACAATTATTCTTTGCACATTCACTGCTAATCAGCAATCTTTGATGAAATGTGCGTTTGTCAGCACAGTTATTGTATTGTTCCGTAGCCAATTAATCTCCAACGAGAACCAACACGTCGTGATAATGAAACTCTTTGTCCAGTATCAGCACAGATAGGAAGTCTTAATTCAAGACCAGTACGACTTTTTTCAGCGTTCTTAGTAACGCCAACAGAAGTTGCAGTAGCAACATTTAGCATTAACATTTCATTATTTCGTAATGGATGAATCTTCTCTGGTTTTTCACCTTCTCCAGCGACCATATTATCCATTAGATTGACAGAGATTTCAAGTTTTGAGCGCACTTCTGGTAAATCTCCTTTTCTTGCAACAACTTGTCCACTCAAGTTATCAGCAGTTGTGATACTTGGGTCTAATTGAGTTGCCATTCCACACAGGCCACCAGCGTGCATATTTTTCAAATTTAATCCACCACCTTGCATACTGCTAACAATTGCTTCAATCGGCTCCCAAGTTGATTTATTGCCCTTCTCTATTTTTCGTCCTGGTCCAATAATAATTTCATCACCATCATTGAATTCACCTTCAACAATACTTCCACCGATTACGCCACCTCTCAGTTTGCTTGGTCGTGTTCCAGGTCTATTGATATCAAAAGAGCGAGCTACATGCATTATTGAACGCTTATCCTTTGAACGGTCAGGTGTAGGAATTGTTTGTTCAATAGCATCGATTAAAATGTCAAGGTTCACATCATGGTGTGCTGATACTGGAATAACTGGAGCGTTTTCAGCTATTGTTCCTTTCAAGAAGGACTTGACTTCTTGGTATGACTCCATAGCACGCTCTTTACTGACTAAATCAATTTTATTTTGAACTATTACAATATTGCTAATACCTGCAATTTCTAGTGCCATTAAGTGCTCTCTAGTTTGAGGTTGAGGACATGTTTCATTTGCAGCAACCATCAACATTGCACCGTCCATTATGGATGCACCAGTGATCATTATTGCCATCAATGTCTCGTGACCAGGGGCATCTACGAATGAAACAACCCTTTTCAGTTCCTTTTCAACATCATCTCCACCATCAGGACGGCGACCTGTTGCGTAGTATTGTCCCTCTTTGGTTTGATAAAATGCAGTGTCGGCATATCCCAATTTAATAGAAATACCGCGCTTTCTTTCTTCGGAATGAGTATCTGTCCAAACTCCAGAAAGAGCTTGAGTTAGAGTTGTTTTTCCATGGTCAACGTGACCTACAAGGCCAATGTTGATTTCAGGTTGAGAAGGAAGCTTTCTTGCCATTGCTTCCTACTCCTCATTTTACGAATTCCCTCTCGGGTTTCACTCCGATGCTTCTTCGCTACCAGAAGAAGTGATATCAGCAAGGCTCTTATTGCCTGCTTCAGTAACTTTCAAGTTGATTTGACGAGTATCTTGGGTAATGGTGTTACCGCGGAAGTTTCTACGCTTACGTAGTCCGTCTAGTTTGTAGCGGAAACGCTTCTTTTCCCCACCTTTACTCTTGAATACAAGAGAGTGCCCCTTGAATCCAGTAGAAGCGGTGACCAGAATAGATTGGCGAGAACCACCTTCAAGGTCACGGCGAAGAGGCGTTCCAGTTTTATCTGAACCACCAGTGATTTGTAATTTGAAACCAGAAAGAGTTTGTTCACCTTCTCCAACGAAAATACCGTCAACAGTATCTCCAATTTTCTTGCCCAATAATTGAGCATGATTGTTTCCACTAATCTTCAATGAGTAAGACTTGCCACCATTGGCAGGATCTGTATCATTTACGACGGCTACGAATTCTCCTTGTTGTCCAACAGCCATAATCTACACCACTAGAATAACTCGCCGACAAGAGACCCATATTTAGGCTCACCGCATAGGTCTACAATTGCATTTAGCGTTGCAGTCGCTTAGGAAGCAGCAATTCTAGGCGGCTTGAAAGGTCTGCAGGCAGGTGGTGTGGCATACTGAGATGAGTTGTTCTACCCCTGCCATCACTAACAGTAGCGACCTTAGAATCAATCAACTGCTCCTGTTCTAGGTACTTTACATATTTCCAAATCGTCGTGTGACTCTTTTGTTTCTGTTCGTATTCTTCACAGACTACAGCGTAAAGGGATTCAACATCACCCATCGTCATTGTCGCTTCAGTCTTCAATCTCCTGCACATCGCTAGAAGAACTAACATCTGATGAGCCGAAAGGATATCAACGACTTCTAATTTGGTTCCAATGTTGAATGCGACACTATCATTTGCTTCATGAATATCTTCAATCAATATCTCTCTTACACTATGTGAATCTTGTCTATATTCGCATCGTTCAACAGCTGCAGATAATAATTCAATACCTCTTCTTGCATCGCCAGTTGCAGCGGCCTTTTCCGCAATTAAACGGATTATTTTTGGAGAGTAAGTTCCAGTAACGAGAGAATATTCTGCTCTTTGCTGGATTATCTTTTCAATTCCTTCTACAGTATAAGGTGGGATTTTGATATGATTGGTACTCCCCATTCGTGATAAGACGGCTGTTTCTAATAGGTCAAGAACCTGTTCTTGACTAATAATTATCAGAGAGATAGTTCCTTTTCCCGATTGGTCTTCATCTATCCTTAGAAGTTGGTAAAGAAGGTCATCACCGGAGCGCCTCAACATATGGTCTACTTCATCTAGTACAACGATTAAGTGGGCCGAATCCCTTCTAATTAATTTGCGAAGACTGATTAACAATTCACCCATTGAAAGCCCTCTATCTGGATGACCCGGATCTAATTTGTGTAATATTCTTTGAACAACTCGCATGCTTGTCGATGCGTTTCTGCAATTTATCTGAACGGTTTTTATTTGTCTCTTATTTGCAAGATGTCGCTGGATATCTCTACAAAATGTTCCTGCTAGGACAGTTTTCCCACTTCCCACAGGTCCGGTGATGACTGCACGTCCAGCTCCATCAGGATGTGATAGCGTGGAAAATTTGCTCGCCAATTGATTCTGAATGTCATCTCTACCAACTAATTCATCAGGCATAAAATCAAAATCAAGACCTTCTGGATTGGCTAAGACGAAACCCGCTCCAATTCGGTCAAGGTAGTTGCTCATAACATAGGAAGGCTCTCGTCAACCGTTATTGAACATAGGGGCAGTTGAGACGAGAAAAAAACATTTCTTTCTGATAATGTAATATTGCGGCTCAAGGAATTTCATCAAATTGATAACCGAGTTCCCATTGTTTTTCGCCCAATGAAACCTCTAATTCGAATGGAGTAAGCATTGGCTTACTATAGCGCACTGCATCATCTATGGCAATTCTTGGACAGGATGTGTTTACAAATGCATCAACTGGATAGAAATCTATCAGTTCTGGGCCAATATGTTCTAATGCCAGCAAATATCCTTTCTTACCATGCTTCTCTAACATTCTCTTCATTCTCAGTGCTAGAGTTCGACGCATTTGTCCAGGTTTTTCTCCGATTAGAATACCAAAGCTTTGAGCCTTATCACAAGCCATGATGAGGCCAAACCGTTGTCTTAGAATTCTCTCAATTCTTTCAAGTGACATTTCTTCTGCATCTCCGCTATATGGGTCTAGCATTGCAAGTGGTTTTCCAGTGTGCAATACTAATCCGATTGGATGAAAATCACCACTTCCTAAGAACAAGTAGTGTCCAATATCATCTTGGTCACCCGAATAATTGCAACCTAGAACCTGTCCTGGAAATGAGAGGCGGGCACCACCTAATGGAATTGTGACATCAAATCCAGCCTTTTCAAGTCGGTCATGGAAATCTGGCAATAGGTGCAGATGTTGAATAGAACCAACCAATCCCAATTTAGTATCAGTGAGAGGTGCTAAACGCCCAACAGCATCTAAAAACTTCTCTTGGGCATCTTCTGTTGTAAGGTCAGTAGGGTTTTCTTGGTCCAATAGGCGTTGTTTTGCCATAGCGCGGTGATTTTCCAAGAAAGGTAGAACAGGAGTTAATTCAGGGTCACCATCATATGTTACATCAATAAATTGTGTTGGCATACCTGATTCAATATTCATTTGACTATGACCCATATGTGCGACTAATTCAACACCCATCATCTTCATCTTATCATGAACAAGGTCACATGCTCCGTAACATGGGTCTGCTGCAAGTACTACCTTTGCACTTGTTTCAGTTTCAATTTGATCCATCATTTCCAGTGCTTGAATCTTCAAACCTTCTGGAAGTTGCAGAGCAATTAGACGGTGGTCACTGGAACGAATTCTATCCATCAACTCAGTGAGTTCGAAATCGTGACGGTCTAAGTCCATGATGCTCCCCTATTCGCAGGGGCAATAATCCCCTTCATCAAACCATGCTTTGTAATAATGAAACAAATCAGTCAAGAATTACGATATTTGCGCCATCCATTTCAAGACGAACTAAAGATTCAATTTTGATATTTGGAAACTCTTGCTGAAGTGTTTTCAGTCCAGGTCCCTTTTCAACAACAGTGATGATATGCATTATTTTTGCTCCTGTTTTTTCAATTCCATTGATTATTGCCCTGATTGTTCCGCCAGTTGATAATACATCATCAACAATGACAACTCTTTCACCTTCATTGATATCATTTAGAAACATCTCGCCTTTTGAATATCCAGTTGATTGGTCGATTGTCACTTCACCTTCAAGACCATACTGTCTTTTTCTAATCACAACTAATGGTTTTCCAGAATATATGCTAAGTGGAGCAGTAAGAGGTAAACCCATTGCCTCAATACCAAGAATAAGATCTACATTTTGCCAATTTATTGCTTCTAAGCACAAATCAGTAACTGCAGAAAGAACTTCAGGGTCAAGTCTCGGCACTCCATCGGTAAGTGGATGAATGAAGTATGGGTAATCACCTTTCCAAATTACAGGTGCATTCTGCAAACTGTGTCGGAGTCGTTGCATTGCATCCGCCATAATGGAAACCCACTGTTGGTAGGGTATCACCTTTGCTCAAAGTTCAGAAATGTACTCAATGTATTCTTCCGGTTCCAAGAGTTTTTCTAAATCAATTTCATGAGGGTCTAGGAGGATAATCCACCCTTGGTCATATGCAGATTCATTTACAATATCAGGGTTTATTTCAACTTCTCCATTTACTTCAGCAACTTGTCCTGAGAATGGTGACGGGAATGAGAGTTTTTCATTTGAAGTCCAAACCGAGAACATATCTGCACCAAATTCTTCAACTTCCAATCCAGTTTGTGGTAATACAACTCGCAATACTTCTCCATGTTCAACAGCTAAATATTCACTGACACCAATCATTAATCGGTCTTCTTTTTCTTGATACCAAAGGTGGTTAGTAGAGTATTTTCGATTGTGAGCAACACTAAATTCAACAATTTCGTCATCCATGTAGGCGGTCTCCTTATTTCGCCGCATAAATTATCATATATCAACACATGGATGAATTGCAATTTTGAATAATTGTGCAAACGGATTAAGAAAGCGAGCCTTTTGGCACTGATGGGTAGGGTCATGGATTTCGCGCAAACCGATGAACAGGAAATGATTAGAGAGTTGGTTAGAGACTTTGCAGAGACCGTATTAGCCCCTACAGTTGAGCATCGAGATGAAAATCAAATCTCTCCGAGCGAGGAATGGGAACAATTTCTAGAATATGGACTTCAAGCAGTTACAGTGCCCGAGAAATATGGTGGCTCACCAATTGACGATGTATCCGAATCAATAATTATTGAAGAATTGGCGAGAGTAGATCCTTCATTTGCAGTAATGTACTGTGTTCATGTAGGGTTATGCTGTAAAACAATTGCACTTCATGGTAATGAAGAACAGAAGGAGAAATATTTACCTCGACTGGCAGAAGGAGAGGTTGGAGCATATTCATTGAGCGAAGCAGGTGCAGGTACAGATGCTGCAGCAATGACTTGTAAAGCAAAGTTGAGTGATGATGGCTCTCATTATATCTTAAACGGAGAGAAAATGTGGGTTACAAACGGAATACAAGCTAAAATTATTGTATTGTTCGCCAAAGATGTTGACCATCCAGAATATGGAGTGAAGAGACATGGTGGAACTACAGCATTTATTGTTGAATCAAGTTTTGAAGGCTTTTCAGTGGGTAAGAAGGAAGATAAGTTAGGAATTCGAAGTTCAGATACCTGTACTCTCATTTTACAGGATTGTAAAGTACCAGTAGAAAACGTAATCAAGCAAGTAGGAAAAGGATTCCCTATAGCAATGAACGCATTGGATAACAGCCGAATTGGTATTGCAGCACAAGCATTGGGAATTTCTCAAGGTGCTTTTGAAGCAGCTCTAAAATATGCTCATGAAAGAGAGGCATTTGGAAAACCGATTGCCCACCACCAAATGATAATGGCATATTTGTCGGATATGGCTACTCGGATAGATGCTTCTCGACTATTGGTATACAAAGCGAGTTGGGCCAAACAACAGCATTACGAAAATGGTGGACCAAGGCATTCTAAGGAAGCGAGTATGGCAAAATTATTCGCGGGCGATACAGCAATGTGGGTTAGTGAGAGAGCAATACAGGTCTTAGGTGGATATGGCTATACCAAAGAATTCCCGGTTGAAAGATTCTTTAGAGATGCAAAAATAACTCAAATTTATGAAGGAACA
>JANXHP010000095.1 GCA_024958795.1 Candidatus Poseidoniaceae archaeon
CAACAGTGAGGCTCATGTTATCAACACCAAAAGAGACTCCGGAAGAACTTCCTGCCTGGCTCAGGACAAGATTTCCTACTGTGCTTGTTCCATTGTCTGTACGCGATATTCCTCCGGCTGAGTTAATTTGAAGAGTTGTATTATTATCCGTTGTAATGCCTTCCAGGCCATGAGTACCTGCCAGTTCAAGCTTTCCGCCTGAGAGATTTGCAGTTGCATTGTTTGCTAAATTGAGATTTGCGCCATCGTTCAAATCCAGGGTTCCTGCAACTGCCAGGTTTCCTTGCAGACTAAGATTGCCCTGTTCTCCAACTTCTATCAATCCATTTGCTCCAACACTTCCTCCGGCAAGACTCAATGTTCCGCTGCTTACATCGACAGTTCCATCTTCAAGAGCTAAACTTCCGTTCAAGTTAATTGCACCACCCGAAGATTGAATACTCGCGTTGTCCCTCAAAGTCACAGCGCCGCTGATCGTCAAACTGGCTTCATTGGTTTCAATGCCGATTCCTGCAAAACCGCTGCTTGATTCATTCCAATTAGCATCCGTCATATTGGTTAAGGTTCCAGTATTTGAGTTGCCGCTGCTATCAATCAAGGATGTCCCACTGCCATCATTCATTTTGTAATATGCAGCAAGATTACTTTCACTTCCTGAAAGTTCGCTATGCATATTGGCTTGGATTTCTGATTGGTTGCGAATATCACTCCAAATACGTACCTCTTTTAGATTACCATCTAAGATATTACATCGACAGGTTGATGGTGATTGTCTTCCAATATTCATTACCGCCGTATCGGTGGGACTGATGCTATTAAGCGTATGACTACTCATCAGTTGCCCATTTTTATAGAACTTTAAATTATTTGACCCTGTTTTGAAACTCATTGCAACATGTACCCATTCATTAATAGGAATCGTACCACTCGAATGTGTCCAACCATTATTACGGTCATAATATGACAAACCAGTATTACCACTTGTATGAATCGAAAATAAATTATCATAGTCCCCTTTATCTAATACTGTGTTATTTGTGTTGCTATCAAGGTTTACCCAAGCTTCAATAGTGAAATTATCTGTCAGGTTGAGACTATTATTGTGTGCTATTTCAACATAATCATTACTCCCATCAAAATTGAGCGTATATGATGAATCCATCATGTTGTCCCAGGATTCAGCGTTTGGTTGAAGTAATACATTTCCGGCCAGCGTCAAATGAGTTGTATTATCAGCTAATGTCAAACCCCATCCGTTTGGTTCAAAAGTTGCGAATGTCACTGGCCCTCCATTGCCAAGATAGGTGTTTCCTTTCAAACGCAAAGTACTTCCGGAAGTGGTTAATGTTCCTCCGTCATTCTTAAATTGTCCTGAAATCTCTAAAACACTATTGCTCAGGTCAAGCACACCTTCTACCGGAATATATCCTCCTTGCTCCAAAGTGAGTGTACCGCCACCCATCTCTATTGTTCCGTTTCTTAAGTCTATTTGTCTACTTAGAGTCACATCAACACCCTGAGCCAGGAACTCTCCAGTGCTTGCCATAAAGTTGGAACTACTGTTGTCGTAATTCGGAATATATATTTTTTCTGCAGTCAGACTCGTGATTGTGGGATTCAGCGTTAAAGTGTATCCATTTACAGCAATTTGTTTGAAAACAAGATCCCCAGTTTTAGTGATGCTAGAATCCCCGGTCAAACTTAAGTATGTTTCGTTATCCGTTGTCACATCCGTTAAATCAAGCTCACTCTCCATTCCAATTTCAAAATCTCCTAAATTAAGTGTATTGCCACTTGCAATTTGAAAATTAGAAGTACCAGAAAACTGCAGGTATGGAAGATCAAGACCTGTCTGTAAGACAAGAGATGTATTGTCAAGTATCATTCCTGTATCTTCTGCGAAAGAAGTCCCATTTGAGCCAGTTCCAAATGTGACAGTTCCACCACTAGAACTTATTCCACTTGTCAGCACGTTAACTGGACCATTGAATGTTAAATCCGCGTCATCGGAGTAAAAACCATCTCGTAACCAAGGCATCCAAGCAGATTCATTTTCTTCAATCCATTTGGCTGCAGCTTCGGGATAACCCAATCCTTCGCTATCCACATATAAGGCCATTGCACCTATTTGATTGGTCGTGAAG
>JANXHP010000088.1 GCA_024958795.1 Candidatus Poseidoniaceae archaeon
TCCATTACTGATTTTTCGCTATATTTACAAGAGAGGAAAGGAAAAACAACAAAGATTAGCAGATATTGCTCAACGTGAAAAATATGGTGGATTTGAAGCAATTGAATCTGTTGAAAGAGATGGATTGATAATTCTACGTTCAAGACAAATTCCCGATTTATCAGAAAAGGAATATTCAGAGTATATGGAAAGAGATTCACACCGAGATCGAAACATATTAGATTTAAGATTAATATTATCCGATATTATTGACGATATTGATGATGACCAGCCTGAAGAAGAGATTGATGATGAAGAACAGAGAATCATGGAATTGGGTGTACGGAGTGAATGGATTGAAGAAAATCAACAACCATTAGATGAGCATTCAGTGCTAGTTTCAGAAGAAGAAATTGGCAGTGGAATCACCATCACAGAGACTCCTGAAGATGATGACATGGATGAACGACTGGAAAGAGAAGGTGGACAATCTGGTGCAGTTCAAATCACTCTTTCTTGGGACGATTATAATGACTTGGATTTGCATGTATTCTGTCCAAATGAAGAACGAATATATTTCAATAACAAAACTAGTGATTGTGGCGGAATATTAGATGTTGACATGAATATTAAGCCAGTTAGTAATTCCCCCGTTGAAAATGTTGTGTGGGAAAGTATTCCTCCCGAAGGAAAATACAAAGTTGGAGTCCATTTTTACAAACACTTCCGTAAGAAAAGGTCAAAGAAAACCTGTAAATTCCGATTGCGTGTAGTTGTTGGTGATGATAGTAAAGAATTCCAAGGTAGCATCACATACGGCCATGCGATTCAAATGGTAACAACATTCACAATTATTCCAAACACGTCAAAGGAATAGGCAAAGAAAATACCTACTACTATCACCGTTCAGTTGAAGAAGTGATGGCTAATCGGCAGGAGCATAGTCCCCTAGTGTAGCGGTCCATCATGGTGGGTTCTGGTCCCGCCGACCTCGGTTCAAATCCGGGGGGGGCTACCAATATTTTCAAACAGTTACAAATCTAAACAGTATTTTTGAAACCCAACTAAGCATCATTATGATCATGAATGATGCGATTGCATATCTTGCCCAAGGCCTTGGTGGCTTTGTTTCCGGCCATGGGTCAATACCCATTTTTTCAGCCTCATCAACAACTCTGGCGAGAAGGGCAAGTTCCTCCTCTATCGATTCAGCCATAAAGAGCCCAAACACTACTCTCACTTCAAATTGCTTTGAGTCCAATGATGGAAATCATTGAAGGTCGGGGTGCTTTGCTTTGACTATGAGCGAAGTCCCTGCCGGTGTCAAGATGGGGGTTGCTTCGCGTAAAATTAGGCCATCAGCAACATTGATGATCACTCGTGATGGTATTGATGGAGTAGAAGTCTTACTCGGTAGACGAGCTGAATCAATGCCTGCTTTTCCTGAATATTGGGCATTTCCAGGAGGCGGCCTATCCCGAGTTGACAAGTTATCTGTTGAGGAACTGGAACAGTTAACTGGTCCAAATGCTGCAGCGATTGCTGCCATAATGAGAGAAGTTGTTGAAGAACTAGGTTTTACTTGTAATAATGGAAAAATTGTTTCTGTTGATAGTATTGCAAGAAACCTTGTGGTGGAAGATAAAGCAAATTGGTTGAGTCAAGTCAAGCAAGGAAATATTGTATGTGATACTACAGGTATTCGACATATTTCATCAAGAACTACTCCTCCATTCGGACCGGTATTATTTGAGAATACATTCCTTCACGTCCATGGCGGAAGTATGGAGGAGGTTCCGCAAGCGAGTATTGTAGGACAAACAGAATTTGTCGATTTTGAATGGCAAACTGCTGAGAAGTTTTTACAAAGATGGCAACGGTTTGAAATGAAAATAGCCCCTCCTGTTGTCACTTTACTTATGCAATTAAAACGCACTCTACCACAATTTGATGGTGATATGATGCTAACTGCTGAAGAGATGGAAAGGCAACAGATTGGTCGCCGTTCAATCTTATTCGCATATGGGGTAGAGGTTGTGCCTGTAAAGACCGCAACATTACCACCTGCTGACCACACCAACTCCTATCTCATTGGAGACCCTGATGGTGACTTCGTATTAGTTGACCCTGCTGCAAGAATGCGAGAAGGGATGGAACAATTAGCAACTGCGGTTGAACGACATAATGGAAATTTGGTGGCAATTGTATTTACTCACCCGCATAGCGATCATTTGGGTGATTTTGATTTGTTAAGAGAAGCGTTTGATGTACCAATTTGGGGTAGTAAAGAAACTTCAGCGCACATCTCTTGTCAACGAATACTAGTGGACGGAGAAACATTGCAACTAGGAAAGCAAAAATGGCAGGTATTACAGACTCCTGGTCATCATCCAGGTCACATTTGTTTACTCGGAGATGCGGGATTGGTTGCTGGCGATATGGTTGCTGGAATCGGCACTATCCTAATACCTCCAAATGAAGGTGATATGGGCCAATATTTACAACAATTACAGCGACTAATCGAATTAAAACCGCACTTGATATTTCCAAGTCATGGACCTGTGATTCCATTACCAGTAAAGAAGTTATCATATTACCTCAATCATAGGGCTGCTCGCCATCAAAAGGTGCTTGATGCTGTTTCAAATGGTAACCAATCACTGGCTAATATTGCCAAGATCGCCTATCAAGACAGCCCAGATGCACATCCATTATTAGCTCAAGACCAAACTCTATCACATTTGCTTTCGCATCAAAGAAATGGCAAGGTTAGTCATCAAGACAATTGTTGGGAGATTGTCAAAAAGAGGCTCTAAGAAGTTTACAATAATCAATTCGGATTGTGTCAATGCGGGCTTAGAGTTCAAGACCCCTAGACATCCAGCGAAGTATGGAGGCGAGAGTATGAAGGCGGCGATGAGCGGTTTTGATCTATATGCAATCGCTAGTGAATTGGGTAAATTCACAGGCGCATATGTCAAGAAGGCATACATGCCTCACTATGAGCAAATTGTTCTTAGAATCAATCCCAAAGATATGGATCAATTTGATTTGGTATTTGTTAGAGGAGAAAGAATCTACACATCTAATCGCGACCGTCCGATGCCAATGACTCCTCCCCCATTCGCAATGTTGCTTAGAAAGCATCTCAAGAATGCACGATTTACAGGTGTGAGACAACTGGGCTTTGACCGAGTATTGGCATTTGATTTTGATACTAAGTTCGGTTCAAGACATATTTATGTTGAAGTATTTAGAGATGGTAATATCATATTGGTTGATGAGGAAGGAATCATTATCCAGCCACTTACTCATGCAGCCTATGCTGGTAGAACTCTCAAAAAGGGTGTTGAGTACTCTCCTCCTCCAGCAGCATTGAATCCATATTCACTTGATGAACAAGGACTTACAGAATTGTTTAATGACACTGATAGAGATCTTGTTTCAACTCTTGGAGGTAAGGCAAATCTTGGTGGAACTCATGCAAATGCTGTTTGCCAACTTGCTGGCCTTGAGCCAAATATAGATACTAAAGATGCTGATATTAGCACGGTTCATTCAGCACTACATCAATTACTAAACGACTTATCAAATAGCAATAATGGCTTCCTAATTCTGAAACCAAGTGATGAGGTTGATGCTGAGAAATTACAATCTGTTGCAGAAGAACAAGTCATAGGTGTAGCGCGTGATAGATTCTTGGAGAAACATGCAGAGGAAGCAACCCCTATCCTATTGCCATCACATGCTAACAAAGCAATGCTGAGTTTTGATACACTTGGCGGCGCTGTCGATGCTTGGAAAGGTTCTCACGATTCGGCAGCATTAGCAAGACGCGAGGCTGAAAAAATGGATATTGCTGCTCCCGGAAGAGGGCATTCAACCGATGTAGAGAGATTACAAAGAAGACTTGTTCAACAAGAGAAATCAATGAAGGCATTCTCAGAAAAAATTGACAAACAACAAGCTCTTGGCCATCTGATTCAAGATAATTGGACACATATTGAATCTCTATTATCTCAAGTAAACGAGGCTGTTGAAGTACAAGGCTGGAAAGAAATAAAAAAGGCTGCAAAAGAAATACCATGGATTGCATCTTTGAATGCTGCTGAAAGAACATTTGTAACAATCCTACCTGATGAAAACGGAGAAGCAAATGGACCGCAAGCCACGTTATCACTCGATGAAACAGTACATCAAAATGCTCAACGCCATTTTGAATCTGCAAGAAAGCAGAAGAATAAGAACAAGGGTGCAATCGATGCGCTTGAAGAAACCAAAACCAAATTAAAAACAGCTCAGAAAAAGGAAACAAAGGCTGAGGCTACTGGAAAGTTGGGTAGAATAAAACGAAGTAAGAGATTCTGGTTTGAATCACACCGTTGGTCTATGATTTCGGGTGGTCATTTACTTGTTGGGGGGCGAGATGCAAAAGGAAATGATTCAATTGTAAAGAAGCATTTGTCAAGTAATGATATGTATCTCCACGCAGATTTACATGGCGCTCCGTCATGCAGTTTGCGTTCATCACAGGGCTTCATAATTGACCAACAAAAACCAGCTCATATTCCAAATGATATTCCTGCTTATCGCGTTGCTGATAAACTAGAAGATTCAACTATTGATGATGACAAATTGTTAGAAGCCGCCACATTAGCACTCTGTTGGAGTAGAGCATGGGCTGGAGGAGGCGCTCATGGCACTGTATTTTCGGTGAAACCTGCACAGGTTTCAAAGACTGCTAATACTGGAGAATTCGTTGGAAAAGGCGCATTCATTGTTAGAGGGCAACGTCAGTGGTTCAAAGATTTAAATGTCCAAATTGGAGTCGGTATTGTTGCAATCAATGGAGTACCATTATTGATGGGCGGAACACCAAACACAATCAAAGAAATATGTCAAAGGTATGCAATAATAGCTCCGGGATTAACTAAGAAAGACCAACTTGCCAACAAAATATACAAGAATACTGGCTTGGTTACAGATGATATTCTTGGAGTACTCCCTGGGGCTGGTCAAATTATTGAAGACTATGGAATCTTTTCGCCTCCTAAGAAGATTGAAGAGGAGGAATGATTGATGTCTGATCAAGATAAAGTCAAAACTGGTGGAGAAATGTGGGACCTGCGTTATTCTTCAGAGGAATATGCATATGGTAAAGAAGCAAATATATGGTTGAGTGAATGTATTTCACAACTCAACCCCCCACAAAATAACCGTGCCTTATTTCCAGCAGATGGTGAAGGTAGGAATGCAGTTTGGGCAGCAAGAATTGGTTGGAATAGTGAAGTGTTTGACCTATCTATAGTTGGTAAACAAAAATGCCATCAATTAGCACAAGAACATGATGTTTCAGTTGATTATGAAGTTGATGATTTGTCTTTAAGAGAATTTCCTGAAAAAATATATGATTTAATCGCATGTTCTTGGTTTCACACACCTAGTGAAATAAGAAAAGTCCACATGCCTAGAATGCTACACTCATTGAAGAGTGGTGGACATTTCGTAATGGAAGGTTATCATACAAGTCAAATGCCTTTGCAGAGTGGTGGTCCAAAGTCACTTGATTTATTATTTGACTTGGATGAAGTATTGGAAGAATTAGTTGGTGAAAAGGCACCACAAATGCACATTATTCATACTGCAGTCACCAGTACTGTTCTCGATGAATCATCATTACACAAAGGACAAGCAAGAGTTGTAAGATTTCATCTACAAAGAGCTTGAATCAATCATCTTTTTGTGCATGCTTATTACGCTTGCTAGCAACTCTTCCACCACGGCCACCCTTACGAGTATGCTCAGGTCTATTGCGTAATTGCTCACGAGTCATTGGCCTTCTTCCGCCTAAGAATCCTTTCTTTTCAGAATGGGTTGGCTTGTATGTTCGACCTCTAGACTCTCCACGATAGTTACTATCTTTGGAGTCACTCTTACCAATTTTCTCTTTTAGAGGCTTATTCTTTTTCGCTTTTGCAGGAGCATAGTTGTCTTGCTTAGGCGCACTATCACCATAATTGGAATTGGATCTATCATTGCGACCTCTATCGTTTCCACGACCTGAGTCTCGACCACCATCTCGGTATCCGCCTCTATCGTTTCCACGGCCTGAGTCTCGACCACCATCTCGGTATCCACCTCTATCGTTTCCACGGCCTGAGTCTCGACCACCATCGCGACCTTGGTACACATTTCTGTCACCACCGCGATATCCACCGCTGCGACCTGAATCTCTTCCGCCATCACGACCGCCATAGCCTCCGCCACCGCTTCGTCCAGAATCTCTTCCACCATCACGACCGCCTCTGTAGCCTCCGCCACCGCTTCGTCCAGAATCTCTTCCACCATCACGACCGCCATA
>JANXHP010000143.1 GCA_024958795.1 Candidatus Poseidoniaceae archaeon
ACCTGTAACATATGTTCCTACAATTCCAAGTTCACCATTTGTATTATGAGCCAATGCAATCCAAGGTCTTCCCTCATCATCGATTTCAACATCAATGAAATCTCCAAATCCTCCACAACGCACATTACCACAATCATCTGTAATGTCAAGTGGGTCACTTGGCAAATTAACTGCAACAGTTGTAATCAATGGATTTTCTGCAAATGCATCGGTCATTACCGACATATATCCACTCCATCCACCAAGATCATCACCTTCACCAATATATCCGACTACAACTCTGCCTTCATCACCAGCAAAAATTGTTGGGAAACCAGTTTCGTTAACTCCAGGTGGTGCAACCATCATCGGTTCAGACCATGTATCTCCTTGGTCACGTGAATATGCCATCCAAGGCATTTCGTCAATGCTTATCCATGAAGCGAATAGGTTGCCAGCTTCATCCGCTGCAACGGCAACTTCATGACTATGCCATCCCTCTTGCATTGGTACATTGGTTGTAATAGTATGTTCAGTCCAAGAATAACCACCATCTATGCTTCGATAGACTGCAGGGCCATCACATGAAGGATTTCCTCTGTATATTGCTCCATCATTTGAACCGGCAAGATGTCCATGCAATCCTGAACATTGAGCAGTTCCTGTTGGATATCCTGGTCGTTGAACATCCCATGTATGACCTCCGTCTAGTGAACGAGAGCATTGAGGTCCTGCGGCAGAACTTCCGGTATTGATACAGAATACGAATATTGTCTCATAAAACCCAATTCCATCAATATCTGGCATTGAAGCGATTGATTGGTGGTCTTGAGGTGTGTAATATCCTTCAGCAGTAAATGGAATAGACCAAGATTGTCCGTCATCATCTGAATATTCAACGAACATTGCAGTTAATGCATGCATGTCAAATTTGACAATACGGTCAGTCCATTTGTCGACATAGATGTAGGGGTCATTAGAAGAAGGAACTTGTCCTATGCTTGGAATTATTGGATTAAATGGTCCCATATTGTTCCAAGTTTGTCCTTGGTCCATCGATGTAAATATCATACTTCCCGAGCCAGTTCCACCATAGGAAGCGTAGTGAATGCCACCAGTTGAGGTTACTCCAATTGTTGGTTCAAAGGTTGTATCTCCTATTCCGTAGTATGTTCCTACAGCAGGATATGGTGTTGAATTGCCAGTTAGATTATCATATCCGATTGTATCATTACTAGCATTTACTGCTCCAGCATAATGATACCATGATGTTGATGTGAATAATCCATCCAAAGGAGTAGTAACTTCTACTACTTGTTCAACTTCATCATTTCCAAAACATCCAGATAATGTTGCACTCAACATAAGAAGAGTAAACAAAATTGCAGGTGAATGGCGTTGTCCCATAATGTCGCGGGGCGGACTATTACACATGATACTAACGCTTGAATGCGGTCTTTGTGTCTTTGAGATATTCAAAACAATATTATCGATTGTTTGGGGAGTATTCAAAAGTGGAGTCGCTATGTCATCAACATGGACATGAATATGGAGACTGTAATTGGCATTATTGCAATTGTATTATTTGTATTGTTTTTGATTTGGTTTGTCCAAACTTCGAACAGATTGATAATTTTAGATGAGAATGTTGAGTTATCTTGGAGAAACATAGATGTTCTTCTAAAGCAAAGATATGATATGATTCCTAACCTTGTTGAAACCTGCAAAGGATATGCGGGGCATGAATCCGAAATATGGAATAATTTTGCAGAGGCAAGAAATATGGGTTCTAGTTCATTAGCAAGTGGTAATATGGCAGGAGTTGCCAAAGCAGAGTCAATACTTGCAGGCATGATGCCAAAAATCAATGCAGTAATGGAGAGATATCCAGAATTAAAAGCAATTAAAGAATTTTCAGCCTTGAGGACTCAAGTGGTTACTATTGAGAACCAAATAGCAGATCGCAGAGAATATTTTAATGCTTCAGCAACATCATATAACAAAGTTATTCGATTGTTCCCAACTTCAATAGTTGCTACAGTCAAGGGTAATAAAAAGAAAGATTTGTTCATCGTTGAAGGTATTGAACGCGAGAATGTAAAAATACAATTCTAAGCGCATCACTTTGAGAGCTAAATAGTAGATTATAGTCGATATTAGTAGTTGATATCATCTGCATAACATTCAAACACCATTGGCATTAATTGTAAAATCGGAGGGATTTGATGTTCTTGATTATCGGCTCTGGAAACCTCGCAATTCGGCTTGCTACTTGGTGTCAAGGTAGTAGAGGTTGCATTGTTGTCGGATTGGGTGATAAGTTACCGAGTAAGCAGCAAGATGAACTTGATAATATTGAAATTATGGCATTACCGCATGCAGTTTCATTGAAATCTCTTCCACTCAGTGATAGGATGCCAACTGCAGTATTGTTACTTGACCCAAGTGCGTTGGATGATTCTGACCCAATACAGGCATTGAATACAATGTGGCCTAAGGTTCCAATATTGACCACATTACCTCTACAAGGTGATGGTATTGACTTAGTTAGTATTGATGATGTTTCTTTTGCAGCAATTCAAGATAGAATTCGAGCATGGGAAAGAAAAGATGGTTCAACAGTTGTACAACATTATCTTTCAAGCGTTCCTAGTGGCTCTAAGGTTGCAATATTTTGCCATGATAATCCAGACCCAGATGCACTTGCTGCTGGGCTTGCAATCCATGAATTTGTCAATACGATGGGTCTTGATGCAAAACTGTATCATGGTGGAGTGATTGAACATCAGCAAAATAGAGCAATGGTTCGTCTTCTTGATATTCCTGTACGTCGTCTAATATTAGATTGGGAAATTGAGGATGTACTAAGGGAAAGTGATGTAATCATCACAGTTGATTTCCACAAGCCTGGAGCCAATAATATCCTTCCAGAAGATTGTGTTCCACATATCATTATTGATCATCATAGTGTTGAGACCAGTGTTGCCGCAGATATTTCCATGGTTCGCCCAGAGTTTTCGGCTACCTCCTCGCTTGTTTCTAGCCTATTGATGAGTATTGATTTCCAGATGAATGCAAGAGTTGCAACCGCATTAGCATTTGGAATTAGAACAGACACCTTAGGATTTACAAGAGATTTCAATGCGGTTGATATTAGGGCATTATCATGGTTAAATGCATGGGTTGACTCCGAATTACTCCGTTCTATAGAATCTCCGCCGCGCTCACAACAAACCTTAGAATCATTCAGTGAAGGTCTCAATAACAGGATTCTTATTGGTAAAACACTATTGGCACCGATTAGTGAAATGCCAAATAGAGATGCATTAGCTCAGATTGCAGATTTCTTATTACCTACTGCAGATGTTGACAATGTTATTGTTTTTGGTCCAAGACGTGGAAGAATAATTCTTTCAGCAAGAACTAGTAATCCAAATATTCACATTGGCCGGCTATTGGCTGAAAGATGGCCTGATGGATTAGCAGGAGGTCATAAAGCATTAGCAGGTGGCCAAATTCCTTTTGAAGTGCTATTGGATAAGGTAGTAGATGATGTTGGCCAAGCAAGCGAAGATGCATTGAAAGCCATGGCGATTGAACTTGAAAACATATTCAATTGAATAGGAGAGGGATTGAATGACCACATCGCCATTTATTGATATTAATCCAAATCTCAGAATACTGGGAACTGCTCATGTTGCTACGGCAAGTGTAGAAGCGGTAAGGCATCACATTGCTGAATATCAACCAGATATTATTGCTGTAGAGTTATGCAAATCAAGGCATGATGCTTTGACAAGTGATCGCAGACTGGATAAGGAAGGATTGCTTAAAGTGGTCAAAGAAGGCAAGGCACCATTAGTTCTAATTCAATCACTACTGGCTGCGGAACAAAGAAAACTTGGTTTGGATGAAGGACAGCAACCTGGTGCGGAATTAATTGCTGCTGTTGAGGAAGCAAAAGCAGCAGATATTGAAGTTGCATTGGTTGATAGAGACATTCAAGTTACATTACGAAGAGCATGGAAGAATATGCGATTTAGAGAAAAATATAGAGTTCTAACCTCGTTATTAGCACAAGATGATGATGATGAAGAAGCACCTGATGTAAATTCTCTTCTCAACGATAGTGATTTGTTATCTTCATTGATGGAAGAGTTGAGGGGATTTTCTCCAGGTGCAGGAAATGTATTGATTGATGAAAGAGATGAATATTTAGCGACAAAAATTTCAGCTCTAAGTCCGGAAAAGAAAGTACTGGCAGTGGTTGGTGCAGGGCATTTATCGGGAATTGAGAATTATTTAATCAACGATAAATGTGATATTAATCGAATTGAGGAATTACAAAATCTACCTAAAAAAACAGTAATGATGAAAGTAATGCCATGGGCAATACCGATGTTGGTAATGGGATTAATGGCTTATTATTTGTCAACAGGTAGCGATATTGACATGGTTCAATTTTTCACAGTATGGACAATTGCAAATGCAGTTTTTGCAGCAATTGGTTGTATTCTTGCTAGAGGCCATCCGTTTGCAATACTTACTGCAGCCCTTGCTTCTCCAATTACATCATTGAATCCCACATTAGCTGCAGGTTGGTTTGCTGGATATGTTCAATTGAAAATAGCAGAACCAAGTGCAGAAGATTTGGCAGAATTCTTAAAGTTGGACAATCTTGGAATGTTTTGGTCAAATAAAGCAGGCAGAGTATTGATGGTAACAGCATTGACTAATCTTGGTAGCATGGCTGGTGCATGGGTTGCAGCAGCAGGATTACTTGGCGGATTTGGATTGTAAGTTACAAATTGTTGAGAACGTTGAGTAAATCAACATGTTCTTCAACATCATGAACTCGTAGAATATCGATTCCCTCATTATGAGCAAATGCTGCTACTGCAAGAGTTCCTGTTAATCTGTCATCAGTATTTGTTTTACCAGTTAATTGTGCAATCATTGATTTTCTTGATACACCCCATAGGATGGAATAGTTATTTGTTGCGCGAAACATTTCATGCTGCTGAAGTAATTCCACATTATGTTGTAGAGTTTTTCCAAAACCGATTCCAGGGTCTAAGCAAATTAATTGTGCAGGATGTCCAGCCATCACCAATGCATTTGCAGTTTCTTTCAAGTTATCAGAAACTTCTTGGCTACAATTTTGGTAGGTTGGATTGGATTGCATATTATTGGGTTCTCCTTGCATATGCATAATGCAAATAGCACAACCA
>JANXHP010000134.1 GCA_024958795.1 Candidatus Poseidoniaceae archaeon
CTTTCAACAGATTCAATTGCTTCAAATCCACCATATTTTTCACGTTGAGCAATATCTGCTAATCTTTGTTGTTTTTCCTTTCCTCTCTTGTAAATATAGCGAAAAATCAGTAATGGAATTGCAACTAGAGCGATTCTTCCCGCTATGACAATGCCTTCCATCAACCACCAACATGAACTGCTCCCTTATTGGAGATTTGGCTATATTGAGCAATATAACAGAAAAATGACATCAAGATAGGAATGCGGCATTTAGTTTATCCAATGTTTCTCGACTTGGACGCAGGGTACTATCATCAACATCAATCAAAGCGCTATCAACCAGTCCCAAGTCATCTATTAGTGCTGGTTTGTTTCCATCATAGTATAGCAATCCAGTGACGTGCTTCGCATCCGCATCTGCAGCGTGAAGTGCACTTAGGCCAGCAACAGCATTTGTTGGGTCATGATCTTCTGATATTGTTTCCAATCTTATTACAGAACCATCGTGAAGAGTAATATCGCGATAATGTCCTTCAGGAACTTCAATTTCTTCCATAGGTGCTCGATTTGGAATATAATCAGCAACATGCAAAGTCACATTATTGTCTTTAACATAACCATAGGATTTCAAAGATTCATCATTATTGTTGAAGGTTACACATGGTGAAATTACATCGATAAATGCAAATCCTCTATGTGACATTGCTGCCTTTAACAAGGAATTTAGTTGCTTCTTTGAACCAGAAAATGAGCGTGCAACGAATGAACATCCAAGGTTTATTGCAAGTGCACACAAATCAATCGGCTGTGTCTCATTTACTACCCCTTTCTTCTTCTTTGAACCGATGTCTGCAGTAGCAGAATATTGGCCCTTAGTCAATCCATATACTCCATTGTTTTCCAAGATATATACCATGTCTACATTACGTCTAATTGCGTGAATTAACTGTCCAATACCAATAGATGCAGAATCGCCATCACCTGAAACTCCAAGGTATAGCAAGTCTTTGTTAACAGCATATGCACCTGTGGTTACAGATGGCATTCTACCATGAACAGTATTGAATCCATGAGATTGTCCAAGATAATATGCTGGAGTTTTGGAAGAACAACCAATTCCGGACATTTTAGCGATACGATGAGGTTCAATTCCATTTTCCCATGCAGCTGCCACGATAACTTTTGAGATTTGATCATGACCGCAACCAGGACATAGAGAAGAAGGCCCTCCAGTGTAGGAATCCTTTGGTTCGTTGATTACATTCAGTTTGATCGCCTTTGCTGGCCGTGCAGGTTTTTCACTCATTGCTCCACCTCCTCAAGTTTTGCCTTGATTAAATCGGAGTATATTCTTGCTCTTGGTGGTTGTCCATCTGAATAAGCAACAGAATGAACTTTTGTCACTAAATCATTTGGTAATTCTTTTCTTAAGATTCCCCAAAGTTGTCCATCTCTGTTAATTTCAAGAACGATAGTGGTCTCGTGCCTTCTAATGAAATCTTCAACTTGGCTTGACATTGGTAATGCGCGTACACGACACTGACTTACTTTCATTCCAGTTTCTTCAAGAATATCATCAATTTCTTGAATTGTATTTTCCATACTTCCTAGATAGATTACGCCAACTTCACATTCAATTTCCTCTCGTAGGATTGGGGCTGGAAGAAGTTCTCTTGCCCCATTAATTTTATCTTTCAATCTAGTCATCAGAGTGACATAGTCATGTGGTTTTTCGGAATAAACCCCCTTTGTATTGTGGCCAGTTCCACGATATAGAATCGGGTCCATTCCAGAGCCAGGCAAAGTGCGGTATGGAATACCATCGCCATCGACATCAAGATAACGTCCAAAGTCTTCAAACGCTTCAAAAACTTCACGATCTCTTACAACTTTACCTCTATCCATATCTTGTTCGGGATAAGTAAATCCTGCACAATCCCAACGATTCATTCCTAAATCAAGGTCAGACAACCCAAATACGGGAGTTTGGAATCTTTCAGAATAATCCAATGCTCTCCATCCAAATTCAAAACACTCTTCAACAGTTCCTGGAATCAATACTATGTGTTGAGTGTCTCCATGACTTCCCTCGTATAACATTGAGATGTCAGATTGTTGAGTTCGAGTCGGTAATCCCGTTGATGGACCTACTCGGTTGACATCCCAGAAGACAGATGGAACTTCTGCAAAATAAGCAAGTCCAATAAATTCCTGCATTAGAGAAATTCCAGGTCCAGAGGTGGCCGTCATGCCACGTCCACCAGCCCATCCAGCACCAATAACCATTCCAGCAGCAGCTAACTCATCTTCGGCTTGAATAACAGCACATGTTGCTTCGCCTTCATCATTGGTTCTTATTTGTGGAATATATTCTATGATTGCCTCAGCAATACCAGATGATGGAGTAATTGGATACCAAGCAAGCATTTGTACTCCACCGAAATGACAACCTAAAGCAGTTGCTTCGTTACCATCAATGAAGAATTTAGCTGTTGTTTGTTCTCTTGCCTCTACAACATATGGGTCATCCTTAGACAGATTATCCTTGAAATAATCACGTCCTAAATTCAATGCTGTAATGTTTAATTCAATCGCTTTCTCTTTTCCTTTGAATTGTTTTGACAATGCAGATACTAGAGCGTCTTGGTCAATACCAAGCATTTCTGCCAAAATACCAACATATACAATATTAGTAACTAACTTTGCAATCTTTGGATTGATTTTTCTTGCTAAAGAAGACATCGGCACAGGGTATGAAATAATATCATCTCTATTCATTTCTTTTTTTGCATCAGAATTCCAAATTACTACTGAACCAGATTCAAGAGAAGCCAAGTCTTCGTCCCATGTAGCCGGGTTGACCAATACTTGAATGTGAGTTCTGTCACCAGGTGCTTGATATCCATGATCGGAGAGCCTTACAATATACCAAGTAGGTAGTCCAGAAATATTTGAAGGGAACATATTTTTTCCAGAAACAGGAATACCCATTTCAAACATTGATTGAAGTAAAATTAGGTTCGCGCTTTGTGAACCTGTTCCGTTTGCTGTAGCGATATTGATTGTGAAATCGTTTGCAATGGTTGCCATTGTGGGTTGTCCCCTCGGAGGTAAGTGGCGATGAAACTCACTCCTCTTGAGACATTGGGGTCCGCATACACCCTTTGAACATGTTGGAGTGGCTTTCAGTCTACGGGCACTGTTTGCAATACAATTAGAATAGTCAAGAATGAAGTTTCAAAAGCAGAATATTCATTATTTCTACTTAATCTGCTAAAAATAATTAGGGGTGAGACTCAAAACCAATTAGTATCTGGGAACGCGCATGGCAGACAAGAATATGTCCGAATCTTGGCAAAAGGCTGAGAAATTGATTACCAGTGGAAAAGCAGAAGGTGCCCTGTTGGAATTACGTGAAACCGATGGTGAAGGAACACATCCAACAACTCTACGAATTGCTGGTGAAGCAACTTGGGCAATCGCAAAAGGAAAGCGTAGTAAACCAGACTACCGTAAAGCAGCATCACTACTAAGAGAATCAGTCAAGAATGCACCTAAGGATAAAAAGGCAAATTCTTCTTACAATGATGTATTGAATGAGATGCAAGATTTGGGATTCTCAGAGACCTCACTTCCTCGTCTAATCAATGACGGGACTCCTACTTTTGCAGGTATGATTGCAATGGGTATGGCATTGGTATTAGTTCTTGCAGGAATTACAGTTGCTAATACTGAACAAACATATACGGCTTCTAAGGCATACCTAAACATCACTTGGACCGATGATTCAGGCGATTATAGAAATGAGGTAATTACAATTCAATTAAATCCAGACTTAGCGCCAATTCATGTTGAGAACTTTGTTCTAAATGCTGAAAAAGGGAATTATGATGGAACAATTTTCCATAGGATAATTGGGGACAATGCTCAAACTCCGCAATATGATCCTTTCATGATTCAAGGTGGCGATTTCACCAATGGTGATGGAACCGGAGGTCATGCAGCAAAGTGGTATGGTTATTGTAATGGCGAGGCTATGGAAAGTTCTTCCGACTGCGCGGAGAACAGTTGGTCTATTCCCGATGAGGCTAGCAATGGATTACAGCATACAGCAGGAGCGCTTTCAATGGCGAAAACAGCTAACGCAAACACCGGCGGTTCGCAATTCTTCATCGTGCCTAGCGATGGTGGGGCTTCTCATCTAGATGGAAAACATACTGTATTTGGCTATGTTACTGATGGAATAGAGCACATAGACTCAATTGTCCGAGTTCCTACAGAAGCAGGTGATAAGCCTACCAATGATGTAACATTGGTTAGTGTAACTACTGATTCAGTGGAAAAGACACCTTGGTATCGTACATTGTTCTGAGATTCTTCAGTCAATATCTTGAGCACCTTCAATGGGTGTGTTCATAGATGTGTTCCTAATCGGGGGTAATATGGCTATGGTTGACACCTTCAACGCCCGACGCACTCTATCG
Source organism: Candidatus Poseidoniaceae archaeon (assembly GCA_024958795.1). GTDB lineage: Archaea > Thermoplasmatota > Poseidoniia > Poseidoniales > Poseidoniaceae > MGIIa-L1. The sequence goes on from JANXHP010000134.1 coordinate 4,466, forward strand.
GTTGGCGGAGAATATTACTCACTCTCTGGACTTGATGAAAATGGCATCGATACCAGTGCATTACCATACTCTATTCGCATTCTCTTAGAAGGGGCATTGCGAGGCAATGATGGCTTCTTAATCAGTGAAGATGATATTAGAAACATTGCTTCTTGGACTGCAAATGGAGAACGTGGAGAAATACCGTTTAGACCATCAAGAGTTATTCTTCAAGACTTTACAGGAGTTCCGGCAGTTGTTGATTTAGCTGCTCTAAGAGATGCGATGGTTGAGATGGGTGGTGATGCTGAAAAAGTAAATCCTCAAGTTCCGGTTGACCTTGTCATTGACCACTCGGTTCAAGTCGATGTTTCTGGTGCGCATGGTAATGCATTGGAGATGAATTTAGACATTGAATATCACAGGAATTTGGAACGATATACATTCCTAAAGTGGGGTCAACAATCATTGTCAGATTTCCAAGTAGTGCCACCATCTAGAGGAATTGTCCACCAAGTTAATTTGGAATATTTGGCAAGTGTTGCTCGACAGGAAGATGGAGTATGGCTGGCCGATACACTGGTGGGTACTGATTCACATACAACAATGATCAATGGATTAGGAGTTCTTGGCTGGGGTGTTGGAGGTATTGAGGCTGAAGCGGTAATGCTCGGCCAACCAATTTACATGTTAGCACCAGATGTTGTTGGAGTTCGTTTGCTTGGTAGCCTTAATCCAGGTGTCACCGCCACCGATATGACACTTAGAATTGTTGAGATGTTGAGAGATCATGGTGTTGTTGGAAAGTTCGTTGAATTCTTCGGTCAAGGTATGGAGGCATTATCTCTTGCAGATAGAGCCACCATTGCTAATATGGCTCCTGAATATGGTGCAACTTGTGGCTTCTTCCCTGTTGATGAAAGGACATTGGAATATTTGCGATTAACCGGTAGAGAGGATAGTGCAATCGAAGGCGTTGAAGCCTACTGTAAGGCACAGGGTCTTTGGTATTCTGCTTCTGCTTCTGAGAAATCTTATACTTCGACATTGGAATTGGACTTGACCACTATACAGCCAGCACTCGCAGGTCCTAAGAGGCCACAAGATAGAGTTAATTTGAGTGACATGAAGCAACACTTTGAGAGTTCATTAACACATGAATTGGGCCATCATGGTCATGGCTTAGAAAGTGATGAATTGTCAAATGGTGCAATTGTTGATTTGGATGAAGAAAGATTTGATTTGAATCATGGTGATGTTGTAATAGCGGCTATTACCTCTTGTACAAATACATCAAATCCAGGCGTGATGTTAGCTGCAGGTTTACTTGCAAAGAATGCACGAGCAAAGGGATTGACAGTCAAACCTTGGGTCAAGACTTCACTAGCTCCAGGTTCAAGAGTTGTTACAGAATATTATCAAGCAGCAGGTCTTCAAGAAGACCTCAATGCTATGGGATTCAATGTCGTTGGATATGGTTGTACTACCTGTATTGGGAACTCTGGGCCTCTTGCTCAACCTATTGAAAATGCAATAGATGAAGCAGGGCTAATAGTCGGTTCTGTAATATCTGGAAATAGAAATTTTGAAGGTAGAGTACATGGTAAAGTAAAGGCCTCATATTTGGCTAGCCCTCCACTTGTTGTTGCATATGCAATTGCAGGAACTCTTGAAATTGATATGGTCACAGAGCCACTTGGCTATTCTGAATCAGGTGAACCAGTAATGCTTTCTGATATTTGGCCAAGTGATGAACAAATCGCGGAATCGCTATCGGTAATTACTCCTGAGATGTTCCGTCAAAGATATGCTGATGCAATGAATGAACCAAGATGGGATGGAATACCTTCTGAAGCGATTCCACTCTATCCATGGCAAGCAGATTCAACGTATATTCGTCTGCCAACTTTCTTCAGTGGCTTGGATGATCTACCTTCTCCAATTGAATCGATTGACAATGCTCGTGTTTTGCTTAAACTTGGTGATTCAATTACTACAGACCACATTTCACCAGCAGGTTCGTTCCCAGCCGATGGGGCAGCTGGTAAGTGGCTGATTGAGCGTGGAATAGGTGCAGGAGATTTCAACTCATTCGGCTCAAGACGTGGCAATCACGAAATAATGATGCGAGGTACATTTGCAAATGTTAGAATTAGAAATCAAATGGCACCAGGTACAGAAGGTGGCTATGCTCTAAATCATGAAACTGGAGAGATAACTTCAGTCTATGAAGCAGCACAAACAGCAGGGCCAAAGGTGGTTTTAGCAGGTTCTCAATATGGAACAGGTTCGAGTAGAGATTGGGCTGCTAAAGGAACTTATCTATTAGGAATAAAAGCAGTTATTGCTACTTCATTTGAAAGAATACACCGTTCCAATCTTGTTGGAATGGGTGTATTACCCATGACTTTCTTAGAAGGAGACTCTCATGAAAGTCTTGGTTTGGATGGTTCTGAATCTTTCACCATCCCAATTACAGATTCTGTAAAACCATTGCAATTGATAAATATCACTGCAACAAAAACGGACGGTTCTCAAATTGAATTTGATGCTCAAGTAAGGCTGGACACTCCGGTTGAAGTTGATTATTATCGCAATGGCGGTATTTTGCATACTGTTTTGCGACAACTTGCAAAATAATGAAATCATCATTAATTGTAATGTAAATCAAAACATTACCTTCAAGGGTGGTGTCTGTTCACCCATGGTTGATGGTAGCGCTAAGCGGTCAAGTAAGGTACCGATTCAAGTCCGATGACCATGATGTTCGTATCGCCCTTGAGGGTGATGCAGAATGGGTTGCACAAAGAGTCGAAGAACTCGGGCTAGAAGGTGTAGGTTGGACTATGCCTATTGGCGAAGCGGTGAAAGCGACAAATATGTCAGAAGTTTCCAAATCAATCGCAAAAAAAGCTAATGAGCGACAGAAGATTATCATTGATGACGAACCATTAGGTGACAAACCACTTGACATGGGGCCAACACCAGACCCGAGTCGTATACCAGTAGTTCGCAGACCAATCGGTGAATTAAATCTTCAAAAGGAAATTGATAAAATAGGTCTAGAAGGGGCGATAAGGCCAGATCCAATTGAATTGATGGAGATGCTTGATGAAACAGAAGAACCTATGCCGGCACAAGGTAAAATGAGTGTTGACCCGATGGCAGAAGCTTGGCTAAGAGAATTGATGGAAATTGTAGTTAGAGAGCATGGTGCAACTGCCCTTAAGACTGAAGATATCGAAGAAGTTGCAAGTTCAAAATTAGGTAATCGTCAAGGAGTGGAACTCGAGGTTTGGTTAGAGTCATTATTTTCTGCTGGAAAATTAGTAAAAATTCATGGCGGAGATGCAACTGGTTGGGGTCCTTCTCCAAGATGGTTGAACGGTCGTATTTGAGTAAAAAATAATGCATAATTTGTATTTTTTTTCAATTGAAACCCCTGCATTAATATTTTTTATTAAAAGGGCTACTGCAAGCATATTAATTGCAATATTATAGAATCTTATAGGCAACAGCATTAAAGTGGAAGCGGCGCTGGCGACAGTTAGTGATGATGATGTCAATCAAAACAGACCAATTGAAGGCCCAAGTTCGCAGCACTTTTCTAGTGTTGATAATGCTACTTTCAACAACCGCCGCTTTAGCCACAACAACGAGTGCTTCTATGAGCCGAAGTTATACAACTGGACGGGACCCACAAGATGTTGCAATTGGAGATTTCAATTGTGATGGAGCAAATGATATTGCTATGGCTACTGATGGAGCGCATACAATAACTGTATTGTGGAATGATGGGAATGGTGATTTTTCAGAACGCCAAGATATCTGGGTCACAAATAATCAATCAAGAGATGCTGAATGGGATGAATTTTCAAATGTTCAGTTTATTGAAGTTGGAGAATTTACAGGTGACAACGCCGATGACATTGTAATTTTCCAAAGAAATAATCCTTTCAAGACAGATGATAATGGAGCTCCAGCAGGAGAGCCAGGTAACGTCACAATTATTGAAAATCTAGGATGTAGCAATCAAGACTGGACAATCGGACAACGTTTCTCTCACTTCTGGGCATGGGATTTGGCAGTAGGCGATGCAGATCAAGATGGAAATGATGACGTCTATATTCTAGACTTGATGGCAGATATTGACACTCAAAGAGTCGTTACATATAGAGGTCCAATCACATCTTCTACTCCTGCGATTACTACTTCTTTAGGTTCAGCGAAGAACAATGCGTATCGCTCATTAGAAGTTGGAGATTGGGGCGAATCACAGAGCAGTATTAGCGGACAATGTACAGATGACGATATATTCTTGTTGAGATCTGAAGGTGTTGATTATAGCACAGGACAAACAACCAATCCTGGAAACGATGATAACGTTTCAATCGTTGAATTCAACTGTTTGACAAATCTTTATCCTGCCCAATATAATTATGGAACAAACCAAGTGAGCACACATACTATCAACATGGCAACTGTATTTTCAAATGATTTTGATATTGGTGATATGGATAGCAATGGAGTTACTGATGCGATTGTACTGAATGATGGTAACCTAGAAAATGTAACTTATACAACATCTACTGGAGTAGGTGTTTGGGCTGCACCATCTCTTGCATATTTCGGACCATATATCTCATATGATGTTACTGTTGCAGATTTGAATGGAGACAATGAGCCAGATTTCATTAATCCAACTGTTGCATACCAACAGAACACAACTGACTCCGCTGGAGGTTCAACATCATCCTTCTGGCTTAATTTCCCGACAACTGTACAAGTGACATTGTCAAATGGTGCCGGAGGCCACGTAACTCCACTATCATACGAGGCAGGTCGCAGACCGAGCCTAGCAGAGGTAGGACAACTTGCAGGTGCAGCTGGTTCAGCACCAGATATTGTAGTAGGGCATACTTCCTATGACTTTGGAAATTGGATAGACAACTTGGGTTGGGATGGTCAATATGATACAGTTTCAGTTATTGAAATGGATAACCGAGATTTGTCAATTACCGGATTAGAGATGACTCCAGTTGACCGATTCTTCGGAGTTGTTGGTGAAGGAACACGTGATCTAAATGTTACAGTAACCAATACTGGAATGGACACATTGAATGGCCAATCCGCCACTTTAGATGTAGAATTAAAGATAGTCGATGAAGCAAACTCCACCAATACCACTGTTTACTCAATGGATTGGGACTCTCCTGAAAACAAAGCAGGTTGTGGAGCAGGATGTACTTGGACTTATGAAGAGTATATTGACCAATCAACTCACTGGCATGAAGAAACAAATCACTCAGAATTTGAGAGTGGTAGTGAAAATTTCTCAGCCAATCAAAACAATCCTACTGATTTCATGTGGGCTGGTGTATACACCACAAATGCAAGTGGCGATACTTGGACTGGATTCGGTCGCAACTGGGACGATGCAATGACTCTAAACTCAGTAGACCTAACAGGTTCTGACCGCGCATTCATGGGAGTTGAAGTATTCCAATCCCTATCCTTTGGTGCATTAGGAAGTGTTGATGCCAATGGTTGGGTTATTGGAGATGTTTGGGATGACTTAGCGATAATTGAAGTTGGAAGTGTTGAAACCGGGTGGTCAACAATTAATTGCCCAACAGAGGCTATGCTCAACGCTGCATGTTCTTCTGGATATTCAATGTGGGGTGGTTATGATAATGACCGTCTTACCAAGGCAAGTTATGGTGGGAGAGCAGAAAATGTCATTCATTACGGAATATACTATTCTGGGACACACTATGGCTGGAACAATTTCACCGAAGATGGAGTTGGTGCATTTGACCTAAGTACTTGGGCGGGAGAAACCGTCGATATTAGATTCAGATTTAGAACAGGTTTTGATGGTACAATTTCTGATAGCAATGAAAGCAGATGGTCTGGCCTTGACGGATATGCAATTGACAATGTCTCAATTTGGAAGCAGACTACAGCATTCTTACCTAACCCACAAACACAACAGAGTCAAATCTCATTAACAAACCTCGGACCTGGTGAAGATTATACAACATCGTTGTCTGTGAATGTTCTCAATGATACAACCTACAGAGTTAGTGCAATATTGACAAACAATGCTTGGGATGAGCAATCGCTTAATGATGAAGCAATTGGATATTTGACACCATTCAACCTTTACGACCCAGCAGTTGAAGGAATTGATTACTTCAAGCCTGGCGGATTGTATGCGGAAGGATTTTTCGATATTGGAGTTACTACAAATAACTGGGGTAATACTCTTGTTGATTTCGATGTTGAAGCTAAGGTCTTCACCGCAACACCTTCCGATGTATACTGTGGTGTTCCTTCAGAGATTTGTAAAGAAACATTTGAAGGTGGTTCAGAAGGATATAGATATATTGAAAGTAATAATCCACAAGGAGCAGTATACAATGAAGCAAGTTGTACTGAGAAGATTTTCAACAATTATGCATATTGGTTTGGCCACCCTTGTAGCACCGCTACCAGTGGCTATGGAGATGCTTGGGCTAATGAAACAATGTCGCTACCAGCAGTAGATCTTACCAGCATGTCTGGAGATTTCGTTTCACTCAACTTTGAGTATTATGCTGATACATTCTATGGAATTGATTCTGACGGAACAAGTATTGTTGACGTTAATGATTATGCAGCGATTACATTGGAATACGATAATTCTGCAGGAAACTTTAGTGCCTTCCTAATCGGTCAATGGAGCGATTATAATGAGGATGGAACTTGCCGTGTTGATGATAATAACGATGGTATTGTCAATTCTACTGAATCCTTTGACAACGTTGAAATCGACTATGTCGGTGATTCTGGTTCAACCGATGGTTCTGGTGGCAATTACGCTCTTTTCTTCAATACCGATGATTTGGTTAAGACCGCTAATATCGACTTGACTCACATATATATTCTAAATACAAGCGACTCAAATAGTCAGAATTGGTTCCTCGAATGTATCTCCTTAGCCGGAACTACTACTCAAATTAATTTCGAATTCCAATCTGATGATGATGGACGAAATGGAATTAATGATGGATTCAAGGGTGTTGCATTCAACAACATTTCATTGCAAGAATATACTTTCTTGGAAGAAGCATCATACACAATGTCTCGTACAAATGTTGATGCAGAAGATGTTTCAACCGATATTGTCTCTTCTCACGAATTCACATCGGGAGTGTATATGGTTCAAGTTGAAACTATTTTTGATAATACAACAGTAGGTAAGAACTGGTTTAACGATAATGAAATTTCAGTTGCTAACAATAAGAAGAGAGTTATTTTCAATGTTGAATCCGTTGATGTTACTCTTGGAAAGCCTGAAACACTATCTTGTATTTCAGACCAAACACTTGAGTGTGTGATGCCAATTGATAGTGCTCTAACACATTCATGGGATGTATTGGTTACTAATGGTGTTCTTGCAGGAGATTATGTCTTTAACATGAATATTGAAGATCTAACAACTGGTTCCATTGCACATACAACTACAGCAGGACCTCAACAAAGTTTGGATGCACATCAGCGCATTACTGCCCAATTCACTCCGTGGAATGGATGGCAAGATGGACATCAATATAATATCAGTTTCTCTGCAGAATTGGCAAATGGCAATCCGTCTGGAAACGTACGTTATTTCGTTGCAACCTTTGAGAGCAGCATTGATGTAGCAATATTAGGCGACACATCAGCTCGTACTACAGCGATTAAGCAAGACTTGGCTCTATTGGGTATGTCATATACTCAATACAGTATCAATGACTGGGATACATATTTCGATGCTGGATGGTTTACTCATTATGATAAGATTATTCTGCCATGGCAAGATACACTTGCAGCCAAGGATATTGAAAATGGTGGCCGTGGATACTTCCAAAAGATTGGAAGCACATCAAACCGTCAAATCCTAGAAGGCTTCATGTCTGCTGGTGGTACTGTTCAAGCTCACCTTGGACCTCAAGGAAGTCAAATCTATGGTACAGACCAGGGATTGAGTGGACGTCTGCCATTTGGTTTGGATATTCAAAGCAGAAACACTCCTGAAAGTAAGATTACATACTCTGACATGGATCTAGCAGACCCATATCACCCGATTATGGAAAATATCAACGCTGCTGCATTCCAAGGCTTTGATGCTGAGCAAACAGTTGCTGAAGCTGTACTCAATACAAAGTCTGTAAGTGCAAATGAAGTGCCAGTTACATGTAATGGATACATGGAGAATGGTGGATACTTCCAAAGACTAATTCGTTCAATGGATGATATTCAAGATACTGTTCTTGGTGTTTGTTCATACTATGATGGTGGACTAATCGTTACAACAATGGATATTGCAACTGTTTCTGACCGTGCAGATAGTACATCATTCCCTCTATTAGGAAATATGCTCTCATACCAAGTTAGCCCATATCCTGAAGGATTAGGAACACTCGGTAATGGTTTGGAATTGACTGTTAATGGAGAGGTGCCAAATACTGACCCTTCAACTGGAAAGTATGCTGTTAGATACATGAAGAGTGATGCAACACTTACATTTGGATATTCAACCAGTACTTCATCTACATTGTTAACAGATTGGATTGTTGATGGACCGACCTCATGGGATGGCTCAACAATGGCAAGTGGCGTTGGACACACATCCGATATGAGCCCTGTAATGCAATTCTGTAAGAATGATTTGTCAAGTGCAACAGGATGTGCACAAGGTGAACAATGGAATATCAAGTTGATGTTACACGATGAAGAAGGACATTCCCGTATTATCGATGTAACTGTTGAAACAAACGATGTTTATGCAGATGAATATAGGCCAACTGCAAGTGCTGAAATTGATATGCGTGATGAATATGAAGATCAAGTTGAATTTACTGGAACAAAGACCGTTTCAAGTACTGAATGGGATATCTACAGAATAACTCTTGATGATGATGGTGAGACGACAATCCACTTTGATGCAAGTAATTCTAGTGACCAAGATGCACTTGAAGGAAATGGAATAGAAACCTATCAATGGAAGATTTTGTTTGATGCACCGTATGGTGAGGATGACTTTGCATTAGAAGGTCACACATTCGTTCAAACCGCTGCAAGCGATGGCGAATGGGCATATAATTTCAAGAATGAAACTGTTGATTCTACAGGTGATAATGAAAATACAATTCGTATGGAATTAGTAACCTATGATAAGGCTGGTAAGATTTCAGAGAAGTTCCGTATGTTCTTCGTGATAGTTCCAGCTGGATTCGGTGATGAAGAACCAGTTGTACAACTTGATTCACCAAGCGCTAATTCTCGTGTTGATACTGATACAATTACAATTTCTGGCTCAGTACTTAGTGGTAGTGAGCAAGGTGAAGTGTACATTGAAACCGCGTTTGATCTTGCAGTCTTCGATGAATCGTTTGTAAAGCAATACAACAAGAAGATTCTAGGAACTTGGAACAAGACCACATCTGGGCTTGAAAATGGTGAAGCATTTGACTTGACAATGTCAATGGATGGAAAGTATACCAACCAATCTCAAATTATCACCATTTACATCAAGATTTACGAGGGTATTGGAGATAACCAACGTTGGATATCTTACAAACAAATCGAAATCAATCTACCTGCTTGTCAAGGAGTTGAAGCAGATGCTGCTGCAGAAGAAGCTGGAGGAGAATGGATTCTAGATGCTGATGGCGTATGTCAATGGGATGGTGCTTGGACATTCAAGGATGGCGAATGGAATGCTCCGACTACTGACAATGGTAATTCAGGTTCAAGTGGTGCAATGGATACGACTACAATCGCAATCATTGCAATTGTCATCGTCGCTATCTTCGTTATTACAATGTTGATAATGCGCAGAGGTGGTTCAGATTCAATGGATGACACCTCCAAGGATTTCCACGCTGCTGCTGGCGGATTTGCTGCAGCACAGTTAGACCCTGTTGAACAATATGTACAACAATTGGTTGCACAAGGATATCCTGAGGAAACTGCACGTCAATATGCGCAACAATATGCTGCACAGGCTGCTGCTGCTGCACCAGCCGCTGCTGCTCCAGTTGCCGCTGCTGCCCCAGTTGCCGCTGCTGCTCCTGCAATGGATCCAGCAGTTTACCAGCAATATTTGCAACAATTCATGGCTCAAGGATATGATGAGGCTACTGCATCGCAATATGCTCAGCAGTATGCCTTACAATATGCACAACAGCAAGGTTGAGTATTGTCAAAGGTATTTGACTCATTATTGAGCGTAAGCAAGGAATAATCAGGTGCTTATATTCAATTAGTATGTGCTACGGGCACAGCATATGGACAAGACAGAGCAATACACAGTTGCTGATATTTCTTTAGCGCAAGAAGGTGCATTGAGAGTTGATTGGGCAAGAGCAAGAATGCCAGTATTAGCATCCTTGCGCGAAGAGGCATTGAAGACCAAACCTCTAGCAGGAATGCGCGTAACAGGTTGTCTTCACGTCACCAAAGAGACTGCAATTCTAATCGAAACATTAGCAGCAGCAGGTGCAGAGATCTCCTGGTCTGGATGTAATCCCCTATCAACTCAAGATGATGTAGCAGCATGGCTTGCAACTGAAGGATATTCAGTTCACGCTTGGCATGGACAATCTGTAGAAGATTTCTATTGGTGCATTGACAAGACACTCGAATTCAGACCAACATTAACTTTAGACGATGGAGCAGACTTAATCGTTCGCGTTCATGGAGAGAAGAAAGAGTATGCTGAAGGAGTAATCGGTGGAACAGAAGAGACGACTACCGGTGTACATCGACTACGTGCAATGGGAGATGCAGGAGACTTGTTGTATCCAGTATTAGCAGTAAATGATGCTATCACAAAATGGGACTTTGACAATGTATATGGGACAGGTCAATCAACATTGGATGGAATTATTAGAGCAACATCAGTTTTGATTGCAGGAAAGACATTCGTTGTCGCAGGTTATGGTCACTGTGGTAGTGGTCTAGCAATGCGAGCAAAGGGAATGGGTGCAAATGTAGTCGTTACTGAAATTGATCCATTAGCAGCACTTAGAGCAGTTATGGATGGCTTTAGAGTAATGAAGATGGATGATGCAGCACCAATTGGTGATATTTTCTGTACTGCTACTGGAATGAAGGACATTATTGTTGAGAGACACTTTGCTTCAATGAAGGATGGTGCAATTATTTCAAACACAGGTCACTATGATTGTGAAATCAATATTAATGATTTGAAAGGTTTAGCACAAAGTGTTAGAACGATTAGAAGTGAGAATGATGAATATACATTATCTGATGGACGTAAGATATTCTTGCTTGCAGATGGACGCTTAGTAAATCTAGCAGCTGCAGAAGGTCATCCTTCTGAAGTAATGGATATGTCATTCGCTAACCAATATCTTGCACTATGTCGTTTAGCGGCTGAAGGAAAGGATATGGATCCAATTGTATATGATATCACAAAACAGCAAGATGTGGATGTAGCATCAACTAAACTTGAGACTCTTGGATTTTCTATTGATGAGTTAACTCAAGATCAAATTGATTATTCAACAGATTATACTTCTGGAACAGAATGAAGACTATTCCTCTGCAGTCACATCAGTGACAGAATTATTGCTCCGACCTCTGTAATTGTTCCAGAGTGCGAAAGGCGTTGACCAAAATAGGCCGCCAACAGTTCCCATTGCAATTATCGTCAATAACGTATCAATATCAGAATTTGGTGCACCGAATGTGATGCCGAGTATTGGTAGGAAAAAGGTGAGGAAAGAGATTGGAAATAATTGCATTAAACTTGGATTACAATAACCCATGGTTTGCGATATTTTTTTTACTGTAAATGCTGAGAAGAATATCATTCCCATGAAAATCGCTAAAGCACCTCCAAAGGAAGGTGGCTCAAGTCCAATCTTCACCATAATTAGAGCCACTAATGTAGCTAATATTGCACCAGTTCCTGCACCAGCACCCAGAGTTTGTTTCCCATTCATATGGCTCACAGTAAAGTCAAGGTAACTTTTGGTATAAATATACTATAGATATGTTAAACCGTAGATTAATGAGTCTAAACCTTGAACACGAGGGTAACCCATAGAAACGTATGCATATCCAACCGTAGCGCTTTACAAATCCGTTGATTTAGCATCTCGTCTTCGACCAAGTGTAATTGCAGCAAAAGTAGTAGCTATCATCATCGATGCAACTCCGAATCCAGGTATTCCAGAAAATTCAGGATCGATGGCATCCTCAAGTGCCTGTACCTTTTCTTGGCAATATTTCACAATTAACTCGTACTGTAGCATTCCTACTGTCGGCTCGTTAGTACTTGAAACACGGTTCCGCGCAGTGATAAGTAAATCATAATCGTCTGCAGTTGACCCTGCATCAGGTAATGAACCTAGACCTCTGTTGCCTGAATTCGACTCCAAATCGTCAAAAGAATCGTAACCTAAAGACCAGGCAGGAAGTGCGGGCGTGGGTGTTCCACTTTCAATAATCACAATTGAATCAGATCCTAAAACAGAATATGGAGAATGCATAAATCGGTTATCTGTAATACCGAAAAATTCTGCTGAAACATCATATGCGTTTGCAGGAACCTGAAACTGTGCCCTGAAATCCCAAGTGCCTTGCTGATACCGTGAATCTCCATGCCATAACTGTGCATCTCCTGCTTCACCTGGAACTAAAGGCCACAAGTACTGTCCATTACCTGAAGGTATACTACCCCAAGAAGAATCTATTCCTGGTGTTTGAGTGCCGCTACTCCACGGATCATTAGTATTGTATGCTCTATAAGATGTTGTACTTTCTTCTGACGTATACACATCTGTCACAAGTAGATCAGTTTCTTTATCACAATTGGAAGCTGTATTAAGGCCCCTGCAGTAAGTGAGGTCAATTTGAAACATCAACCCTCCTTCCTGCGTAAAAGCACCACCTTGTTGATTATAGGCATCGAAGATGAAGTAATTGATCCCTGGAGATACATCATTAATCCAATAATCAATCAATTGCTGAGAGTTGGTCGGCTTTGTAAGCGAAAAATAAGCGGAGTCAATTTTTTGTGATATTCCCGCATCTCCCTGTTGCACATAGAGTGTGTAATAGTCATCCACGGCGAATCTTATTCTGGCTTCAATATCATAAGCGTCTGCTGGCAAGTAAACTGGACGAACAAAGGTGTAACTCCCGCCATAAAGTTGTGAACTGTCCCATATCCAAAATGAATTACCCAATGGAGTTACCCAACCGTGGCTGGTTTGGGTTGGACCAAGAATCCCCTTGTAACCCTGTTGTAGATTCCATGTATCTGGGTAGTTTGATAACTGCATTGAGTACGGGCCATTTCCATTCTCAATATCGTTTGGTATAGGTACCGTATTAGGCGGAATTTCATTACCAGGATCATCAACTGCATCTTTGTAAGTGCTGTTAGACCAATCTTTAAGATTGCAACTATTGTGTTCTGAAGCCTGTGTAGTGTTGTTATCTTCACTAGAATCTGTACCACTTTCTCCCCACCACTCACAATCACCATCATTTCCTTCTCCTAGTTGGAAATTGGAATGATAAGTTGAAACAAGGTAGTCTGAGCCACCTGCTCCATCATACAATGCGGCCACAAGAACATAGCAGCCATTATCCGACAATGCACCATATTGAACCAATTCTTCTGTACTACTATCATTATCATAGGTACCCCAGAATGAGCCCATACCTCCATTGATTCCGTCCGTATCCCACCAACCTCTAGTCCAATTCCATTCAGGCTCTACTGGATCTACGGTGAGAGAAAGAATACCCCATTGAACAGACCATGAATCTGAATGTGTGATATTGAAATGGCCATGTGCATCACCGTTTTCATCAACAACCACATGAGCATAAAAGAATGGATCCGAAGAAGCGGTGTCTTCGATAGTGATGCATAAAGAATCACTCACATGTTGAGATTGGTCATGTTGCCACAATGTTACATCCAAGCACCATTCGCCAGCAGTGACAAAATCAGATTCAATCGCTTCACTTCCATAATTAGATTGGGCAGTCCATGATATACTGTTACTTTCTTGAAATTCGCTATCATGTGTTACTGAATAGTTTAATGTGACTTCGGTATCATTGGTCAAGTTTACAAAACTTATATCCCACATTATGCTTGTACCCTCTGTGTTTCCGTATACCGAGACGGTAGGAACTACAGGGACACAAGGATTAGGATTTTGGGCAGACGTCATGTTGTATATATGATTCACTTTGAAACAATATTCATAGTCGACAGGGCTATGAGAATTCCTAAACATAAGGAATAATGGTTTTTCAGATGTAGTGTTTAAATTATCAGCAGTGAAAGTATAGGTATTTCCATATTGTATGAAATATGGAGAATAGGTAGTTCCATTTAACCTATAAGAGAAGTCCAGGGAGTCAGTTTGTGGTGCAACAACTTCAATCTTCACTGTTTCATCAGCATTAATATCAATAGTGTAGTAATCATACTCATCGTCTGAGTTATCAACTTCTCCATAATACCAAGTATTCTCGTTAGGAACCACGGTTGCTGTAGATTCGCTGTCTGCAGCATCATTTCCACCTACGGCACTGTCAGCGCTTACTGGTATCGATGATATAATTCCACCAAAAGGACTTAGTCCAATCAATAGAGTCATTAGTATTGCATTACGTATTTTCATGTATACGGCTAGCACCTATCTTAATGATGTACTTTATGCCTGCGGTTTTCTTACTAATTATTGGAACAGTACCGACATGTACAAAATTCTATGAGAAATCATTCTTCCTCATATGCTTCTAATTGTTCATCTTCGTAGTCTTTATCATCATATTCCAAATCGTCTAAGTGTGAATCAAAGTCTGGTAGTTGTTGTTTCCAATCCAGAGGTAATTTCTTACCCGAATCAATTATTTTCACCATTCTCTCTTGCCAAGCGATTGGTTTTCTCTGCATTATGTATAGATAAAGAACAGATAATCTCATCTCTTCATCGATTACAGTATACCCCGTTGATGCTTCAAAATTCATAGCTCTTAGCAAATTATATGCAGGTTTATTTAGCAACCCTGTCCATCGTTTTGCCAACCTCATTCCGAATAATACAGTTGCAAAGATAACAATAGAAGTTAAACAAAATCCACCCCATCCTTCACCAAAAATTTTGTCACTTAATACAACTTCAAGAAGAAGGAATGGCATAGTAGCCATCATGAAAATGAATGTTTCAGAAACTGGAGGCTTTCTCATTTTACTAGTGATTGCACCCCAGCCATCGTGATTTTTCTCCCATGGACGGAAATAAGTTCCAGAAGTTCCTTCTGCAGCAGTCTTTACTAAATTCATAAGATAGTACAATTTTCCAGTCTGTGAAGTAGCAATGTCCATATTTTGTTCAATAATAGTTCTTAATCTAATATCCGCTTCACCATATAATCCCATATCGGTCAGGATAGTTGCTTGTTCTACAATAGGAGATACTTCGTCTGGAGCATGATGTCTACAATCTTGCCACCATTGTAAAGAATCATCAAGCAATCCAAGATTATCAGAAAGAAGTTGTCCGCCTCTTACCCACATTTGTAGTAGCATTGGGTCTAATTCAATGGCTTTACGGCATCCATTGAGAGATTTTGCAGCCTGTGAAAGTGTTGGATTTTTAGTCTCACCAGCAAGGGCTGCATCTGAATACAATACCCAAGCCTCAACATGTTTAGGATCAAGTGTAGTAGCAGCTTTCGCTTCATTGAATGCTAACTCAAAATCACCTTTGTCAAATGCTTCAACAGCATCTAAGTAATGGTGTTCTGCACCCATTTAATCACCTCAATCACGGTTTCTATCGTACCTTTGTGGTCTGATATCACTAGGTCCACGGTTATGGGCATGTCCAGGTTTCTTTCCTTTAGCATGTCTAAATTCGGAACCTTCTGGTTTTCTTCTAGGAGAATCATCTCTTCTCTCACGTCTATCGTTATCACGACCTGAGTCTCGACCACCATCACGACCGCCTCTGTAGCCTCCGCCACCGCCTCGGCCGGAATCTCTTCCTCCATCACGACCGCCTCTGTAGCCTCCGCCACCGCTTCGACCAGAATCTCTTCCACCATCACGACCGCCTCTGTAGCCTCCGCCACCGCTTCGTCCAGAATCTCTTCCACCATCGCGACCGCCTCTGTAGCCTCCACCACCGCCTCGGCCGGAATCTCTTCCGCCATCACGACCGCCTCTGTAGCCTCCGCCACCGCTTCGTCCAGAATCTCTT
>JANXHP010000078.1 GCA_024958795.1 Candidatus Poseidoniaceae archaeon
ATTCGATTCGCAAAAATATTCACAATGTTATTATCTCAATAATGGAAGAAAATAATTCTCTAGCTAATCAATGGCCAGAATGGGCACTACCACAATCACTTGATGAAGAGTCCGAATAAGTCAGATTCATTCTGAAGGAAAAAGTGCTTCGTTTACTTCACTTAGTTTTGATTCCCAGACATTTTTTAGTAAGGTTTCAAAACGAAAATCCAAAGAAAATGATTGATCTTTTGTATGGAGAATAAATCCACCCATTCCATCTATATTATCTCCAATATCCCATTTGCTACCAGCGCTTTCAATTGCATCTCTGTCAAGTGCAACAGGACGCAATATCATGTCTTTGTCTGCCACATTCTTTGCATTAAGCAATAATCGCTTAAGCAGTGATGCTCGACCTGCTAAAGAAGATGATGAAACCTGCTTTACAAGCATTGCATGAGTAGCATCTAACTCCTCTCTTCGCGCAATGAGTAGATCCTTTTGGTTGGATTGTCGAGAACTTGCTACAGCCTCTCTTTCTATTTGCTCAGCCTCTTTAGAGGCACGGCTTGCACTCTCTTCACGAATTGAAGCAGAGGTCTCTTTGGCTTGATTTGTAATGCTCTTTGCCTCTGCTTTAGCCTCAGAAAGAATACTCTTGGCTTCCTTTTTTGCCGTTGCTGCTATCCTGTCTGGAAGTTTATCTAGTCCCAAATAAATCACCTTCACTTATTCTTGAATCGCTTGAGCCTAAATGTCTCTTCGCGTTCCATCTCTTCTAGACGCAGCTGAATAAAGTCCCTTGCAACTTCCATTTCTGGAATTACCTTGAATTCAAGAGCATTAACACGACGCTTAGTTGCTTCAATCTCTACCAATAATCGCTTCAGTGTAGACTCCATTTCAGCAGCCTTGACAATCTTCTCAATTAATTCACCATAAGAATCAGCAGCTTCATCGATATATGCAGAACCACCAATAAGTCCAGTTCCTCTTTGTTCAAGAGATAAAGAAAGATTTGTTCCCTTAACTTCAGGAACCACAACTCCCATGATATTGCGTCTTGAAACTTCAACTTCTGGATGAACAGGATTTCCTAGAGCCGCACTCTGTACAGCAAGTCCACCTTCAATTGCGGAAGCAAGTGCGATTCTGCTACTTGCAGCTTTGTAAGTGGATGTTAGTCCTCTTTTTGCTTCAATCATTGCAGAAAGAAGTAAGCGGAATTCATAAAACAATCCATCGCGCTTCATTTTCAGAAGATTGTACCCGTTTTGAGTCTGCTTGATTCGGCGTTTCAAATTGATGAGTTCACTTCGCGTAGGTTGTATATCCAATGCCATTTCACTCACCTCCCTTTTTATCCGCTAAAACACAGTCACTCTTTCTTCTCAGTTGGATGATACTTATCAATCCACTTTTGGTCAAGTCTAACTAGATATTTTGTGTTAATATTGGTCATTATATCCCATGCCAGATCCAGTGTTTGAGCAATATCACGATCTTCATCGCGACTCTGTCTTAGATATGTATCTTCAAAGATATCAGAGAACTTCAGCAGTTGCAAATCACGCTCATTAAGTGCATCTTCACCAACAATTGCAACAAGTCCACGCAATTCTCTTCCTTGTGCATATCCAGCGTACAATTGGTCAGAAACAGACTTGTGATCTTCACGAGTCTTTCCATCTCCAATACCAGCATTCATCAATCGAGACAATGAAGGAAGAACGTTGATTGGAGGATAGATACCTTTCTGATGTAATTCACGACTGATAACAATCTGCCCTTCAGTAATATATCCAGACAAGTCTGGAATAGGGTGAGTAATATCGTCACCAGGCATAGTTAGAATCGGGAATTGGGTGATACTTCCTTTCTTACCCTTTACAATACCAGCACGCTCGTATAGCATTGCCAAATCTGTGTACATGTAACCAGGATAACCACGACGCCCAGGAACTTCTTCACGAGCAGCACCAATTTGTCGCAATGATTCACAATAGTTTGTCATGTCAGTATAGATAACCAGAACGTGATAATCGTGCTCGAAAGCAAGATATTCAGCGGCTGTCAATGCCAAACGAGGCGTAATTAGACGCTCTACCGCAGGGTCATCCGCAAGATTGACGAATAATACAGCATTTTCAAGTGCTCCAGTTCGCTCAAGATCGTGACGGAAGTAATTGTATTCCTCAGCTGTGATTCCCATAGCACAGAATACTACAATGAACTCCTCATCGCTATCAGTCAATTTAGCTTGACGCGCAATTTGCAAAGCGATATCATTGTGCGGTAAACCGCTTGCACTGAAAATTGGTAACTTCTGTCCACGAACTAAAGTTGTACAACAATCAATAGCACTAATTCCGGTTTGAATAAATTCTTCAGGGCTTTGTCGACTGTAAGGGTTAATCGCTGCACCGATAATGTCTGCATTAGATTCACCTACAATTTCAGGTCCACCATCACGTGGCTTTCCAGCACCGGTTAGAATACGACCGATTAGGTCCTTACTAACTGGTAGTTTGAACACATCGCCCATAAATCTGATTCCAGTTTTACGATCTATTCCTGCAGTTCCTTCAAACACCTGTACAACAACTAAGTCGTCACTTGTATCAAGAACCTGTCCGTTCTTTACACTACCATCAGATAGTCGCAATGTTACGATTTCTCCATATGCTACAGGTTCGGTTTTATTTAGGAACACAAGAGGTCCCTTAACGTCTGTAATGGTTCGATATTCCTTTCCACTCATTCAAATTCCTCCTCAGTTGTCAGCCTCCGTGGCTGCTGCGATTTGTTTGTTCATCTCGGCAACTAGATCGCCAATTCGCTCAGAATAGCCCTCTTCGAATCGACCACGCATCAGGTCGGTTCTTCCAGCGACATTGACAACATCTTCCAACATTGCCCCGCCTTCAATTGCCTTCTTGGCATTATCTTGGAATGACAAGATTGCAGAAGCCATCTTGTATTGAAGTTCAAGATTACTGAAAGTATCCACATCGTGGAAAGCATTCTGTTGCAAGAAGAATTCACGAATCATTCTAGCAACTTCTAGAGTCAATTGCTGGTCAACAGGTAATGCATCAGAACCTACAAGTTGTACAATCTCCTGCAATTCAGCTTCAACTTGTAACAGACTACTAATCTCAGTCCTAATATCAGGGAAATCTGCTGCCACATTGTCACGATACCACTGATTCAAAGCAGTAGGGTATAGACTGTATGAACTCAACCAATCAATCGATGGGAAGTGACGTTGCCTTGCAAGACCTGCATCCAGTCCCCAGAAAACCTTGACAATTCGAAGTGTTCCTTGGCTAAC
>JANXHP010000133.1 GCA_024958795.1 Candidatus Poseidoniaceae archaeon
TGGTCTTGTTCTTTCACTTGAACAAAGGCGAAGAGAAGTAAGTATACATCGCGTAATTGGTGCAGATGGTAGAAGTCTGCAAGGTATGGTACTGTTGGAATTATTTGTAATGTCTTCTGTAGCATGGCTCGCTGGATACCTATTGGCATTATTGGCAGTTCCAATTGTACTTTCTTCGGTAGGGTTCATGGAATTTAGAATGGGTGATTTTGATGTTAATCCAACTCTCAGTATTTCCGCCACAATTCTTACCGCAGTCACGACTTTGGGTCTTGCATTGTTATTTGGTCGCAGCCGAGCGCGAGAGTTTATCGCTCTTGAAATTGAAGAAGGTGTGCGAAAAACTACAACAAAAACCGAACCAAAACGCTGGCTTCATTGGCTTGCCTTCCTATTTGGAATGCTTGCAGTTATTGATACATGGCTTGAGATGAATGGTAGCGAGGATGGTCTTGTTTCCAATTTCTTCATTGAAGGTCTTCTCGGAATCTTTGGTCCGTTTGCCCTTTGGATTGGCGGAGCACTGCTTCTTGGCAGGATTGGTGCCAGAGGCCCTCAAATCATGCAATTGATATTTGGTCGAACTGCGTTGCTAAAAGATGTAAAACGTGGTCTCAAAGGGTCGGGTTCTACTGAATCCGTAAATCGTCTTGCAGTCATTATGCTATTGACACTTTCAATTGTTACCCTTGCAGCAGTTCAAGGATATACTGGAACATTGGTAGATGAAAAAACCGTAGATGCAACAGTTGGTTCTGATTTGCAAATCACACTAGAACAAGAATATAATGAAGCACAATTACTTGATTTGGTCTCAAACTATACTGATAGTGATGTCACTTCAATTGCAACAACAGTACCAACCCTTGGTAAAGCAATTAACGAACAACTCTACTTATCCAATTCAGATGGTGGAGATAAATTACAAACATGGGTATTACTAGATGATAATGAAAATGTTTTGCAATGGAGTGAACAAGCCTTGCCAGGTACAGATATCGATGCAGCCATTGCAGCCTATCGCAGTGATGGCTTTTCGGCTGGACCAGATGCGGCCTATTCATTGGATATTGCAGGTTCAGGCCGTGGTGAAGAAAACAGACTTGATGACATATTGCTCAAACCAACGGATACTAAGAGCGAAAATATTTCTTTTACATGGGAAGAACTTACTCTTAATTTCTCAACGGGAGGAACAAACCAACCAGATCCAGCGGCATTGTTTACTGCCTATTCATCACTCATGGAAGGTGACTGGTCTGGATTGAATCTCACCGGGCAAAATTTGAGTGGACGAGATTTTGGTCCAGTTGACCTTACAGGAACTGACCTTTCAAACGCAAATCTTGCAGGAGCAAACCTTGCTCAAGCCTTGTTGTATGATACCAATTTGGAAGGTGCTGATCTTTCGGGAGCGAATTTGAGAGAAGCTGTAATTGTAAATTTCATGAGTGGTTCCTTACAAGGTGCTAATCTAATCGGAGCAGATTTGACTGGAGCATTTGGAATGGCAGAACTATCTAGTGCAAATCTTGGTAATGCAACATGTCCAGATGGCTCATCAGCTGAAGAAACAAGTTGTTCTTCCGGACTATCACAAATTCCACCACCTCTTGCAGCACCACTATTTTTGGCAGACTCATCTGTTACAATCGTCATAACACCGCACAGCAATAACATGTATTACATGGGTGTCCATGAGTATATTCCTGGTGTGAGTGCAGCAACCATGAGTTCGTCTCTTATTATTGGCGAATCATCATGGCAAGCGCTTGTTGGAGAAGATGTAGTCGCTAACTATACTTCGTCGATATGGATTGTTAATGTTGATGGCGTTAGTGGTGATTCCCTTGAAGCACTTGCATCAACTTTGTCTGCTGATTTTAGAGTCTCAAGCGTTCTTGATTGGTCTAGCACACATAAGAGTGTTGAGAGAAATGGTGGGCTTATATTTGGAACACCAGGTCTTCTTTCATTACAATTTGTTGTTGCCAGTATTGCCGCAGTAGCATCCAGTTTTGTATTTTTATCATTGGTATTGAGTCAACGTCAAAAGGAATTAGCAGTGCTTCAAGCAATTGGAGCATCTCCAAACCAAATCATTAGACTAGTATTGTTTGAGATACTTTCCATCGTTATGGTTTCTATGGTATTGGGAATCGTTCTTGGTATCGGTGTTGCACTTTCATTCAATGGATTCTTTGATGTATTTGGATTTATTTTCCAGATATTTGGTGGTTCTTCAACCACGATACAACGGACACTTGTTTACCCATGGTATCAATTGCTTCTAGTTTCATTATCTGTATTTACTGCAGTTGTTATCGCATTGCTGATTACAACTCGTAGAGCCTTGAAATCTGACTTAGCCAGTGTGCTGAAGGGGGAGTGAAAATGAAGGAGAGTATTTTACAAGCATCTGGCCTTTATCACGTCTATGAGTCAAAGGCAGAAGACGGTAATGTAGTTGCATTACGCGGATTGCATTTGGATATGAAAGAAGGTGAAGCAATTGCGGTTGTTGGTCCTTCAGGTTCAGGAAAATCCACTCTGATGAAGTGCCTTGGTGGATTGATGAAAGCTAGTGCAGGTTCGGTTTCTTTGGCTGGAAATAATATGACAAGGCTAACAGGGCAGGAATTAGTAGAATTGCGTCAAAAGACAGTATCATTCATTTTCCAAGAAGGCAATTTGCTGCCTAATTTGAATGCGCGAGATAATGTTGCACAACCATTACGCCATCAAGGGATTACATCTAGAAAAGCCTTGAAATTGGCTGATGCAATGCTTGACCGATTGGGAATGGTTCACAGAGCTTATGCATTGCCAAAGATGCTCAGTGGAGGGGAGCAACAACGAGTTGCTATTGCACGTGCTCTAATTACTAACCCTCGTCTTATTTTTGCAGATGAGCCTACTGGTGCACTAGATCCAGTTACCAGCAGGGAAGTACTTGCAATGTTCAAAGACTTACATCAAAATTCAGGTGTATCATTCCTTATTGTAACTCATTCAAAGGAAGTAGCAGCTTTTGCAAATCGTTCTTTAGAATTACGAGATGGTCGTTTTGTTGCAGAACATGGCGATGATATCGATGTTGATAACTTGAGCAAAGATAGAGAATTAATTATCGATGAGACAGGTACAGTAACTCTACCTCCTGACTTGTTAGTGAGACTTGGTGGTGCAGGCCGTTATACTGTTGGAAATGTTGACAGTGGATATATTTCTTTACAGGGTGAAGTGGTTGAAACAATGGGTAAGATGGAACTTGGTAGTTCTTGCCCAGCATGCAAGCATGATTATGCTGATAGTGAAGACCAATTATGTCCTTCCTGTGGCTCAAGCCGACCTATGGTCGAAGTTTAGAATAGAATACAGTCATACTTTGACGCCTTCAGGCCAAAGCACTAGAATCAGAGTTTTACCTCTAGTTCTTGGTGTGTGTGTGGTGCCTCTATCCATCCAAACCAGTGACCCGGTAGGATAAGTTCCACTCTCATCCCAAACTTCGCCTTCTAGAACTAGGTAACATTCTCCACCAGGATGTGTATGTGGCATGAAAGCATCAACTTCAACCTCAGAATCAGCCTCATAGAGAACAAGTGAACAAGCATCTTCCCTGTGAAGTCTTCCAAGACGAACGCCAGTTCCGAAATCTTTCCACTTTACATTTTCATTGAGCCACTCTCTATCAATGTTAAATCCGAGCCAATTTGCCATGTCGTGGGTGAAGACCATGTATATCGGACATAGCGCCAGCGATTGAAGTTTGCTTTTTTTTGTCTTTTGCCAACATTGAATAACTAGGGGGTTCAGTACCCCCTGATACTAAGATGCGTAAACAACGAGACCTCCCTGTTACAATATATCGGATTTTGCTATACCTTTCTAGAATGAGAGAGTCATCACCAGAAACGAGAAGGCAAGTTAGAATTGAAAGAGCTGTTTGTATTGATCGTAAAGAAGTAAGAGAATTTATGATAAAATTGGAAAATGGAGGGCTAGTCGCCAGTAAGGACACCGGAATAGTTGGTCGAGGAGGTCATCCTATAGTGACCTGGAATATTACCGAGGCTGGGAAAATGTGGCGTTCCGACATTGGTCGTTTTATTCAACTTGGTCAAAGGATGGAAATGTATCCCGAAGAGTTCTTCTACCTACCTTCTGATGCAATTTAGAGGGTTAATTTACCCCCTATGACTTACTACTTCGCATTATATGCATTACCCCCATAGGATTGTTCATGGCGGGTAAAAAAGGAGTTGACAAAGTATCAACTGGATTAACATCTCTAATCGATGAGTTCACTAGTTCAATAAAAGAACTAGTAAATGCTGGAGAAGAGACTGTAATTCATCTTGCAGTAGGCGGAGGACGAGTAATCAGTGCTCTGGTTGATGCAACAGGATCGGTCACCAAAATAGGAATAGAAACAGCTGAAAATGTGGTTGGTTCTGTTGCAGGTGGAGTTTTACGCGTTGTAAAAAAAACAGATGAAGATAAGGAGGAAAAAGAATGATTGGAAGATTATTAATAACAACAATAGCAATTGGTGGTGCTTTTATGATCGCAGGAATGGTCGATAGCACTTTCAGACATTATTACCATAAACATGCGGACCAAGATGATTTGAAAACAAATACCATCCAAGAAGTCGTAGTAATAGAGACTGAGGTGAAAGAATGATTCCAGCAATTGTGGTAGGTGTTGGATTATTCGCAGTTTCCAGTCGATTTATTGGTGGAGCAGCTGTAGCAGGTGCATCTTACGGATATGGGAGAAAGATGGGACGTAAAATATGCCAAACATTTGACCGTGTAGAAGAAAACATCGTAAACATTCGTAATAATCGCTGATAATAATACGAGAAGTTGATGATGTCAAAGCGATAGGAGATATTATGGGAGTATTACCATACATACCAATACAATTTCCCGAAATTCCTCCAGAAGGCCCTTGGGGAGCGTATGTATTGGTTGTGATTTGGCTTCCATTATTGCTTAGGGCATTGTTCTTGATAATTCCATTTAGAACTGTGATTAGAAAACTAGCACCACATTCAGGTTGGGCTATTAAGCAATTGAAAGAGTTGCCAGTTAGGGGATTTGGTTTGCTGGCTATCAATGAAATATTTGCTTTTATGATACCTCCAATTCTTGTGTTAATTATTCGATTATCTAATAATCCGATTGGCTGGCAGAGTTGGTCTGAAGTTTCAAATGTGGGTGGAATTGTATTATTTGCAAGTTTGTTACTGTGGATATTTTTTGATATTTTGAGGATAATGCGAGTACGTCGTATGATGAAGGCTGTTGAAAAACATGATATTGACAAATTACGCAAAGTTGCTGATGCTGGCCTTGGTGCTAGAAGTTTGTTGAGGAAATTTTCAAGAAAGGATACAGATAAAATTAATTCTGATAAACAATCAGCTACCCAAACAGGTGGGAAAATCGCTAAAAAATCTCTCAAAGTTTGGGGTACTCGTGCATTGATGGCGAGAAAATTGACTCCTGCTGGTTTAGTTAGCAGTATTGCGTTAGGTGCTGCTGTGGAAGTTGCAAGAGTAGGTGCGAGTAAAATATCTGATAAAGTTGACAACAGATTACAAGAAGAATTTGACAAAATATCCAAAGTAAATACGAAAACTTTGATGGTTTTATTACTAAGAGATCTATTGATGGGATTAGTTCCATTATTGATTCTTGCTTATGTTCCAGTAATACTATCTTGAACATATCAAAATTGGATTATAGCCGCCATGTTGAAGAATTGCCGGCGTTGACCTATGGATAAGGGGATACGATGTCACTGCTCATTCTGATGCGCCACGGCCAATCAATGTGGAATGCAGCCAAGTTATTCACTGGCTGGGTTGATGTTCCATTAACCAATGTTGGAATTGATGAAGCTATCCAAGGTGGAAAAGACATCGCTCACCTGGCAATCGATGAAGTTCACACCTCTACTTTAATCCGAGCACAGATGACCGCAATGCTTGCACTGGCTCAACATAATGGTGGTAAAACTCCCGTATTCCAATACTCTCAACCAGAAGGTGGAGTTGAAAATGTTTCAGAAAATGAAGCAAGAATGATTCAGTGGGCTCAAATTAATGATGATCAAAATTCAGATAATGTTCTGCCTATTTTTGTTTCATGGCAATTGAATGAAAGAATGTATGGTGATTTACAAGGATTAAACAAAGATGATACGCGTCAGAAATATGGTGATGAACAAGTTCACATCTGGAGACGTTCATACGATGTTCCTCCACCTAATGGTGAATCGCTTGAATTGACAGCACAACGAACTTTACCTTATCTTGAACAATCAATAATTCCTTCTTTACAATCTGGAAAGAATGTGTTTGTTGCAGCTCATGGAAATTCTTTACGCAGTATCATCATGTCACTTGAAGGATTAAGTCGTGAACAAGTGCTATCATTAGAAGTTCCAACTGGAATTCCAATAGTGTATGAGTTTAGTGACAATCAATGGAATCAATTACAATCATTCTGATATTGCAATCGGTGAGAATATGGTTAGGACACCACCTAAAACAAAAAGAAACTTACTGATTGTATTACTGATTTGTTCACCATGGTTTGTATGTCAAGTTTGGATTCAAGTTTCAGCTCCGAATGAAGTTTGGACTACGATGCCAACTTGTCCAACCAATTCACAAAATTGTGTTCATTTAGGCGGAGGTTCTTCTCAATATGAAGTACCTGATGATATGAGTTCTCAATTACAATCCAATGCCACTACTGTATGGTTATCATTGCTTGAGTGGGTGGAAGAAAATGATGTTGAAACGCTACATAAGGAGACCAATGGAACTTCTGATTACTATGTGCATCTTGTACAGAAGACTTCTTTTTGGAGATTTCCTGACGATTTAGTAGTAAGAATTACTCCGAGTGAAACTGGTGATTCTAGTCAAGCATTATCTGGTTCAGTAATAGAAATTCATTCACAAAGCCGTTTGGGCCAAGATGACATGGGAGAGAATACTCAACGTTTAG
Source organism: Candidatus Poseidoniaceae archaeon (assembly GCA_024958795.1). GTDB lineage: Archaea > Thermoplasmatota > Poseidoniia > Poseidoniales > Poseidoniaceae > MGIIa-L1. Next base: position 7,032 of record JANXHP010000133.1, read on the forward strand.
AAGCGCTTCATAGTCACTTGAGTGATGCTGAATCAATTTGGGATTAAAAGCCACCAGTTGAGATCAAAACAACCATTACAACAATTGGTAATATTAGTGCGATAACATTTACTATCAATGCTGATTTTACTTTTTCTGCTTCAGGATGACCAGGTTGAGTATTTTCAATATTCAATTTAGTAGCCATACTAATTGCTCCTACTAAACTAATCAACCAACATAAACCTGGGCCCATGAATCCAACTACGCAAGAAACGATACCCATAATAAACCAATCATTTGCATGTATTTTTTTGTATGATTGCTGATGTTGTACAGGAATATTAAATGGAGAAGCACCTTGATTCATTTGAGTATTTACAGACCCCATCATCATTGGCTGAGGTGCTTGGTGTACTACTTGAGGCTGAGGCTGTGTGGATTTCTGTTGATGTACTTGACCACCGCCCATGCTTCCAAAATTGAATGTATTCCCCACATTTCCTTGATTTCCAGAATTACCTGATGGTGGTGCCGGTGCTGGTGGGACTGGTGCTGGCACAGTTGGTGCTTGAGGCGGTAGTGTTTCCGGAAGGAGAGTTCCAACATCACCTTGTACGACACTATCTTGAATATTCACGGTAATATTCTGTGTCACTACTTGAGAGGTAGGTTCACCCCAAGGAGAATTTTCCACAGGGACCTCGTCATCTGCTGGTTGCATAACTATGGCTATGCATATCAATCTAAAATCATTCTCCATCCCTTGAAATTTCTTTTTACATCAAATGATTTTAAATGCCTTTAGCGATTAATTACAATAGTCGGGCTCCAACGTCTCTGGCCAAATCCAATTTGGTGAAAAATATGGCAAATAGAAGAAACAATCCCAATGAATACAAATTTGGCCGTAACCATCGTGTCAAAGTCAAGAAAGGTAAAGGTAAGAATAATAACCAAAATCATCGAGTAATGAGTTCATTTGGTTCAAACCATTATGGTAACGACACTGATTATAAATCAATTGATTTACACAACTCTGCCTTACATCAAGCTAAAGAAAGAATCAAGGATGAAATAAGAGATGCTTATTCAGATTCATTACCTGGAGTCAAATTTAGTCATGGCTCTGAACATGGTACTGCTATAAGAGATTGGCTTCGCAGCGAGTCCTTTCAGCAATTCGCTGAATCCAAAAAAATGACTGCCAATATTTGGCATAATAATGAAGGAACAACCAATGTTTCATTTGGGAAAAACAATTGAATTATTATTCATCATATGGTTGCCAATCATCTTGGCCAGGTTCTCTATACCACCAATAACCATCTTCATCTTCAAACCATTCAACACCATTTTCATCAATTGAATAACCTTCATCTTCATCTTCTTCATCTGGATTTACAAGGCCTGATTCTTCAGCGAACTTCTTTTTGATATCATCAATATCATCTTCTGCACCTCCAAATACTCTATGCTCAGTACGAATTTCGGCTTGATGGTCTCCAGATTCGATGGCTTCATCAGATTCTGCATAAAATTCATCGGTCATACGCGCTTTGAATTCATCAAATTCATCACGTCCAAAACTTCCTACAAATTCTTTACCAGTAGATGTCATTAAGTCATCAAGATTCTTGCGCTTCTCACGCTTTAGTTCAGGGGCATCAGGGATATCACCAGCATAAAATATATCTTCATCTTCTGATATTTTTGGAAAAGTTCTGCCTTCAGGATCGACTTCTTCAATCGCTTCGATGACTAAGTCGTGTTCTTCTTCATCAATGTTCTCATCTTTGAAATTCTGTCCAACGATTTGGACCAGTTTTTTGAGATGTTTTGCGAGTTTTCGGTCGTTCCCATCGTTTTCTTTAACGAGTTTTTCAACCTGCTTGAGAAGTCTTTCATACGGACTTCCAGTTATTGCACCGAAAATCCGACCAAGGCCCCCCTTCTTCTTCGCCATGTGACAGCCTTTACTAAACACCCTCTTCAAAGATTCCGTTATTGTGTTTGCAGATAACCGCCCTTATCATCTGTGAGTGATTGGCCAAACTGAGCGAGATGGTTGAACAGTGGCTTGTGGATTTGATGAGATCCTATAATGCTGATTCCTTAGCCAAAAAAGAACAGTACAGTGCCCAAGTACATATGCGAGGCCATCTGTTTGAAGAATTAGTTTGGTGGGCACTGCAGGCACTACCAGATGAAATTTTAGTTGGATTAGATGTTGATTCCAAATCAGCGAATAGACTTGATGTTGAAACAAAATATCGTAGTTTTAGTCATCGTTCTAATTTATTTCAAGGTCAAGGCTACATTATCAATGAAGCGCGAATTGTAAATCGTGGAGATTCTTATTCAGTTCATCACCTACCTGAAGAATGGACTGATGGGATTTTTTCAGGAGATAGAGGTTCAAGGGCTGGTAGGTTTACTCATTGGCTACATACACATCCAAATGCTCCCGCAATACCTAGCAATGCAGATGCAGATGCAGCTCAAGAAACAAGTGGCGTAGATATGATTCTAGGTCTAAGATTTAGTCCTGAAGGGCCTCTTCCTTGGTTTGATGATGTTGAAGGGCAAAGAAGAACGATGGGTGATTCAACAAAAACTGTAAAGAAATCGGGTAAGAGAAGACGTTCTTTTTTTGCAAGAAACAGTCTTCCTGTACTTGGAGTAGCACCAAGTGGACATAAAATACACGAATTACAATTGATTGCATTTCACAAATCAGGTGTTGGTATTAATGTTGTTTTAGTGGATGAAGACGGAAATGCATTTTGAAAAGAAAAATTGTTTTTATCATACATTATTTCAATAATGAATACACATTCGGAACATCATGCACCCATCTTACAATGTCTTAGGAACAAAATTAGAATTATGTTCAAATGACCCAATAACTGGTTGGTTTAGAGATGGTTGCTGCAATACAGATAGTAACGACAAAGGCCTACACACCGTATGTTGTGTTTTGACTGATGAATTTCTCGCATTTGCAAAGTCAAGAGGAAATGACTTGATCACGCCTGCACCACAATTTGGATTTCCTGGACTAAAACCGGGCGATCAATGGTGTGTTTGCGCTCAAACATGGCATGATGCATTTGAAGAGGGAGTTGCCTGTCCAGTAGTATTGGAATCAACACATGAAGAAACTCTGCAAATTACGACAATTCAATCTCTTGAACAGTATGCGCATAAAAAAGAGTGATATTATGGATGAATTATCAAACAAGGAATGTATTCCATGTAAGGGTGGAGTGCCTCCCTTATCAAATTCTGAAATGGATGAATTACTGGAAAAAATACATTCTGATTGGCAAATAATAGATAGACATCATTTGTTTAGAGTTTGGAGTTTTGATGATTTTGAGAGTGCTTTACAATTTACCAATGATGCTGGTGAAATTTGTGAACAGCAAAATCATCATGCAAATTTTGAATTGTCTTGGGGGCGAGTGAGTGCCCAAATTTGGACTCATAAAATTGATGCTTTAGTCGAAGCAGATTTCATACTCGCAGCAAAATTTGATACGATTAGTTGACAATATAGTCATGATTAATCACGAGGCCAAAAAGCAAGGTTGAATAAATTAAATTTGATGATTCCTTCATCTGCCCCTATGTTTAGCATCCTCATGTTGGCTCGTTGGTCACTCGACATAGCAATGATCTTGTTTGGTCGTTTATCCTCTCCACGCTTGACAGCATCGTTGAGTGCGACTAATACATCATATCCACGAGTTGGTGGCATGAAGTGGTCAAGCAACAATACATCTGGTGAAAATTGTTTTATTTTTTCTAAGAAATCTGTTGATGTCCAATACTGTACAAATTCAATATTGGTCATGTCAATAGAACCACTGATGAGTAGGGCTTCAATGTCATATCCGTCTTCAAATGCAAGAACTTTCATTACTTCTCACCAACAACTATCACGGAATTGGCTGATGTTCCCACCAGTGAGGTGCTTCAAACCAATTTTCATGCCCTTCACCCCTCTCAATCAATGGCAGACTGA
>JANXHP010000076.1 GCA_024958795.1 Candidatus Poseidoniaceae archaeon
CGCTTCATCGATGGACACATTGGGGGATGCAATTCTAGATCAAGTTAGCAAAGTTACTGGAGTTTCTGGTACTCAGACGATGGTTTCATTTTATGAATTTGAGGGAATGGCTTCTTCGTTCCGTTGAATACTCTGATAGATAATAAGAAAAGGAAATTGTAATTGGTGGAATTGATGGCTTACACGGAAGTATCACTTAATGACGCTTCAATTGTCGTTGAAGCAGCAGGTTTGTCAGAGTTACTTAGTATTGAAAAGTTAGCGGGCGGTTGGGCTAATTCCAACTATATTTTGACTCTAAAAGATGATACAAAATTGGTATTGAAAATATGGAATGAACAATCACTAGATGAGGTGAATTATTTGCTTTCAATGACATCTTATTTGTTTGAAATGGGAGTCCCAACACCACCGCCTATCGGTTTTAAGAATGGTAAAACGATGATGGTTAAAGATGGTCTAGCGTGGACTCTTCTGCCATTTGTTGAAGGTCAATGGCTAGAATCCAATCATTCATCGCTATATTCACTTGGTGTGGCCCAAGCCAATTTGCATCTAGTCAAACCTCCTGTGGAACTAAAGAATAATTTTTCAATGGGTGATACTCTTTTTGAGAAATTATTTTCAATTGCAAACGAAAACCATGGATGGACGGGTTTTCTAGAGATGTTAAAAACTGAAAGTGATTTGCTAAACGAAAGGATGAGTAAGGATTTACCCAGTGGGATAATACATGGAGATTTATTTCCCGACAATGTAATTGGAACTAAAGAAAAAGTCAAGTCACTGCTTGATTTTGAGGAAATGTGTTATGGAGTCTTGGCATTTGATTTGGTAATGACTTTTGTTGGATTCGGTTGGAAAAATGGTCAGCCGGTAGCTGAACATTGGAATTCTTTACTAGCTGGTTATCAATCGATAAGGAAATTAAATGATGATGAAATTAATGCATTGCCAGACTTACATCGTCTAGCAACTCTTTCAATCGCTGCATGGCGTTATTGGCAGTTTGTGATAAATTTCCCAAATACCGAACATACTGATAGGTATCTTGAGATGACCGAGAGACTCGATAAGGAATTGCCATTTTGAAACAAGGATTTGTTGATGGTAGCACATCTATGGCGTATAAATGATAGTTTCAATATCTTACTCGCCCATTGTTGGCGACGAATAGGCTCAAGGGGTGAATGTGTTCTGTGATTAATATGTCCGATGGGAATGTGCAGGCCCCACGCATGTGGGAGCAGCCAATTGACAGTGGCCCTTCTCCTGAAAACAATGCTAGTTTTGATGCAATTGTAGTTGGTGGAGGCCCGGGTGGGGCTTCTGCGGCGGGATATCTTGCCAAGGGCGGAAAGAAGATCCTATTCATCGAAAAGAGTGTTTGGCCACGCGATAAAATATGTGGTGATGCAGTTGGAGGAAAATCGCTTGGACATGTTCGTGAATTAGGGGTAAAAGAAATTCTTGAGTCAACACCGCATTTCCGAGTCACTGGAATAAAATTCTCAAGCCCTAAGGGTCACATCGTTAGAGTACCTCTTCCTGAAGAAGAGGTGGAAAAAATGGAGGCTGGTTATTCACAGCCTCGTGCACAATTTGATTATTTGTTATTCGATGCTTGTCAAAAACTAGTTCGTGATGCCGGTGGAATGGTATTGCAAGGAGGAGATGTTAGAGAGGTGTTGTATGATGACGGAGATGGTGGCGAAGACCCTGGCTCTGGCTCAAAAGAGTCCCGCCATGCGAGTGGTGTGAAGGTAAGAGTTGGTGGGCGCAATGGTGAAGAATTCACTTTCCATTCACGCCAACTTGTTGGTGCTGCAGGATATCGGTGTCCAGTCGCTGTTAGTTTGGTTGAGGATACATATTCAGAAAAAATGGTTGACCGAACCCACTACTGTGCAGGATATAGAGAATATTGGACTGGTGTCAAAGGAATAGAACCTTCTGCAGGAGATATTGAGATTCATTTTGTTGATACTATTATTCCTGGATATTTTTGGCTCTTCCCTGTTTCAGAAGGAGTCGTTAATGTTGGAATAGGCATGGTGATGTCTTTGCTGGATAAACAAAAGAAAAAATTGAAGGCATTACAAGCCGATGTTATTGCAAATCATCCATTGTTCAAAGAGCGTTTTGCTGGTGCTACTCTTGTCGCTGGTACTTCAAAAGGTTGGCAATTACCTTTCGGTTCACCGCGTAAATCTGAAGAAAATCAACCGAGAAGAGCCTGTGGTAACGGAATACGATTGGTTGGAGATGCTGCAACCCTTGTTGACCCATTCAGTGGAGAAGGTGTCGGCAATGCCTTAGTTACTGGTGAAATGGCTGCTCGGCACATTATTGAAGAAAGAAAGCATCTTGAATATCAAGAGGAAATGTGGCAAATGCTTGGACCTGAACTAATCAATTCATTTAGAATGCAAAAGTTGAGTCGTAAGGCATGGCTGTTAAATTGGTTCGTAAAAAAAGCCAGCAAAAAGCCAGCCCTTCAAGAAATGATGACCGAGATGATCGCTAGTAAAGAAGCTCAACAAGACCTGCATTCGCCATGGTTTATGTTTAAGACATTGATGTTCTAAGGTGATATAATGGTGGCTCGTTTAGAAGAGATTGATGCGATTTTCCTAGACCTAGATGGTACAATTTATCTTGGTGAAAATCTAATTGATGGTGCGTTAGAATTCTTACAACGTTGTGATGAAAGAGGTGTGCGTCGCTTCTTCTTGTCAAATAATTCATCTCGTTCTGTTGAACAATATTTGGACAAATTGTTGAAATTTAATATTCCTGCTAAGGAACAAGATATCCTTCTTTCAACGCATGATTTACTTTCTTGGTTAGATGCTAATGGCATTACTGAAACTTGGTTGGTAGGTACAAAGGGAATGGCACAAATGTTACAACAATCGGGCATTACAACAGATTCAGAGAATCCTCAATATGTTGTTTTAGGATATGACACTGAATTAACTTATGATAAAATAATGACTGCAAGTATCCACATGCACGCAGGAGT
>JANXHP010000003.1 GCA_024958795.1 Candidatus Poseidoniaceae archaeon
AAATAGACGATTTCAAAAGGGACTGCCGTTAGGACAAACTATGCGAAAGGTGCTCGCGCTTTCATTCATTGCGCTATTATTGGTGGCTTCAGTGCCAACCGTAAGCGCCTGTGAAACCGAAGCAGCACGTATTGCTAATGGCCAATTACCGTCACCAACCGGCATTTCACCAAACAAAGATGACTCAATTCGCGAAACTGTACGAATCGCTGGAATTGGACAAGAAGTTGCGCGTGGCCAATTGTGGATGGTATTGATGGGTGCCAATATGACTGAGCGTCAAATTGCTGATGAGATTGACCGTGCAATGATAGAAAATGGCTCCAATCCTAATTGGCCATCCTTTGAAACAATTGTAGCTTCAGGTGCTAATGGTGCAATTCCTCACGGCGACCCTGAGAATGCTGGCGCCGGGCCAAAGCAGGTGATGATAGGTGATATCGTCGTTGTCGATTTGGGAGCGAGAGTCAATGATTGGGTCAGCGATGTTACCAGAACTTACGCGGTTGGTGGAACCGAAAACGAAACAATAATCAAAGCATATAACGCGATTTATGATGCACAAAACTTGACTTTTCCATTAATTGAAGCGGGGACTCCGGCATGGGCATTAGACGATATTGCCCGTACACATATTGAAAACGAAGGTTTTGGAGAATATTTCATCCATTCACTTGGCCATGGTTTTGGTGTATGTGTTCACGAGCCTCCACTACTATCAAGTGGAACTGATGACCCGTTATTCGGGTTATCCTACAACCAGCAACCGCTTGCTATCTATGATGCAATAACGATTGAACCTGGAATTTACATGGATGGTTGGTTTGGTATTAGAATTGAAGATGATTTCTTAGTCAACCAGCAAGATCATGAACATATGAGTGCAACTATTCCGAGAGATTTAGATTGGTTTATGATCTATGAAGACTCATACAATGCATCTGAATTCCCTGGTGTTGAAGATAACACAGCAAACCTACCAAGTGATTCATCACTGCTGCCTGCACCAGTTGGAATCATCGAAATTCTCACATTATTCGGCCTTGCAGCATGGCGGAAATTAATGGGTGAAGATGAAATTGAAATCATTTGATTTCATTACTCTTTCACAATAGTTGTGAAATTAATTGTTAGGATTATGAACTGTTGTTGTTCCGCAAACGCGACACCAAACCTTAGTTCCATCCTTTCTTGGAATTACTCCTGTAATGTCAATAGTGACTCCACACTTGCATTGAACTGTGTTCTCCATAATACAGGCCAAGTGCAACTGCTTGATGAACTAAACGCTCAGATAGGTCTTGTTAACCACACTTCAAAACAGGCAAAACATTTACTGGATGAAAATCCTTTAATCTCCTCTATTGTGATTGATTCGATTACTGCTGATGTGTTTTCAATCGCCTTAGTAATCAATTGCTTTTGTGAATCAAATTCATCTTTTTCAATGATGGCCCATCCACGCAATAGTGTAATGTCGCCCTTTCTCAATAATGGAATTAATTCAGGAAGGTGCCCTATGCTATCATGTGGTAAATTAACTAATAATAAATCACAACTTTCAGTTAATTCATCATCCAGTGCCCATTCCCTAGCATCAGAACAACGTATTGTAGCTGGTGTGAATGAGTCATCTGATTTTGATATTAGATAGTCAACATTCATTTCCAGTAGTTCAACCGCAGCGGGATTGAGGTCTCCAACATGATATCCGGCCAACAACCCTTGTTCAGTCAACAATGCACCCATACTAGGGCCTACTCCAGCATATGGGTCGCAAACTACAATTCCACGATTAAGTCGCTGTGATAGCTTTGTTGCACTAATTGCAGTATTAATTCTTTGAGTTGATAGGCGAATTGAAAAATATACTTTGGCTGGATCAACCCATAATGAATAACCATTTTCTTTAATTCTTGTAAGCGTTGATTCATCATCATCTCGACTTTGAATAACTCGTAATTTTCGGATTCTAAAGTCTCCTTGAACTCCTTCATCAGCACAAATTAAGCGAATATTTGGTGATTGTTGTAACATCGCTTCTGCTATGCTGGTCTCGAATTGTTGTAATTCAGGCTCAATTTTTACAATCTGAATATCACCTTGAACTTCAAACGCAGTTGGCCAATCGCCTTTCATTTGTAGAAATAATTCATCATCTAATCTTTGAGTCCAGTGTGACGGACCTTTAACTCGACCTTGTGCAATTACTTCTGGCATTCCTTTCCACACTGAATCTCCTGTACTTGGAGCATTGTCCAATAGCGGAATGCCCTTTCTGCCATCATCTAATGGTAGAACTCCTGCCTCGCTTTGCAACCAACTATTAGACTTGCAAAAGTCTAACCAAGTTTGTGTTTGCGCGCTCGGCACACTCAAATGACGCATGTCCCTCGCTACATCCAAGCGAATGGGAGGTTTGAGGATGACGGAAGAAAATAGCGATTCTCTCAACTTACCAAATTGTGGCCTTGTGTTAATTGGCATGGGTCCTGGGAAATTTTCATCTATGACCATTGAAGCAAAACAAGCGGCCAAGGCTTGTGATTTACTGCGCTATGAAGCATATACTGCACTTTGGCCACAAAATGAATTGGATTTATTGGAAACAGAATGTGGTGAAATCACTAAAGTGATGAGGCCGGAGATTGAATCGCCTGAATTATTATTCAAGATGGCTAAAGATTCACTAGTAGGATTACTGGTAGTCGGCGACCCCTTACAGGCAACAACGCATGTTGATTTGCAATTACAAGCGGCTGAAGCGGGCATTGAATGTGTTACTTTTCACGGCATTTCAATTACAACCATTGTAACCGGAGCACTTGGATTATCCAATTACAAATTTGGCCGACAAACAACTCTAACCTATCCTTATGGAGGTTGGGTGGCTACTTCTCCTCTCGAAGTATTAGCACATAATCACCATTTGAATTTACACACTCTCGCCCTATTAGATTTAGACCCGACGGGTGCTGGAACTGGAGATCAACGCCCTATGAATCCTGTTGATGCTGTTAATTCACTTACAATAATGTTTGAAAAATTAAAAGAATCTG
>JANXHP010000068.1 GCA_024958795.1 Candidatus Poseidoniaceae archaeon
AAAATTATGCTATTTCTATCACACCTCCATCTGACCACACTTATGTGAACTGGAGAGTTAGTGCTGAGTATGAAAATGGTGATAAGGAAAATTTCCCTCAAGGAGATTGGTTCAAAACATGGTCATCTTGTTGGTTTAATGAAAATACTTGGGGTGGGATAGATTCGAGTGAAGATGGTTGTAAGACCGTTGAAGGTGAGAGTATTCTTCCAGGATTTGTATTACCAACTGTTGTTGGATCTATTGTAATGGCAATCGCTTATACACGACGTGATTAATTGAAATGTTCAACTAAGCGCTCAACAAAGCGACGTTGTTCATAATCCCAATTTTGCATAATTACAGTAACACTTGTCTTGTCTTTTGATAAAGTTCCTTCAACAAATCCAACTTGAGTTAAATCACTATCCACTAGGGGCAAGTTATCTCCATTACATTGTATGAGGAGTCCTTTGTCAGTCATAGTTGCACTACCGAAGGAAAATGTAATCTGTTTATCAGATGCCTCAGTCTTGACTTTGCCTGCTTTCAAAAATCGTGCAAGAGCATCTAATAATGAGTTGGCATCCACATCGGATTCTATCGCCCCAGAGCCATAAGCAGAAAGAAATTCTAGCTCTGTTGAATTTTGTTCTATTAGATGGTCCAATCCGCGACCAACTTTTTCCGTCACAATAATCACCTCATAATGGACCTTGAATAAGGTTCCAGCCAATCACTCGTCCATCGCTTGCATCTGCAACTAAAGAAATATGATTTGACCATTGTTCTGAATCCCATTGTCGTGATAAGTCAACTGTATTTGCACCACTTGAACTATCAACGAAATTATTGATGAATGTGTTTAGACCACTATCTGGAACCAATACCAAATATCCAACTCTTGTCTCTGGATGATAATCTCCTCCAGTAGTGAAGAATTTATCATTTCCAACTAATTGTGGGAATCGAGTATTATCCATCAATCGGGCTTCCATCATGCTAATATTCAAAGCGCCTGGGATTGAATTTCGATTGTGAGATACTTCTTCATCATATGCTCCTTTGTCAAGATAATTACAATTTTCTTCATTAGCCTGACCGCTTATTGAAAATTTCACCCACCCAGCTGTATTGTCAGTAGCAACCCATGAAACATTCCAAGTCGTTACACCATTTTCTCTTTCATCTATTGCTCGCCAAATGTATCCACCATCGTTCAACGCTGCTGTTGCACCAGAAACTTCACCTGAAAAATAACCTAAACATTGTATTGATTGCTCTAAATTATATCCTCTAATATTAGATTCATCCGGCATGTGAATTTCAGATTCTCCCCACTTTACAAGGTCATCACTGTCTGGTTTGAATTCATTTGCTTGTGGGCGATTGTCATAGTTTTTACCCAAATCTAGTAGTTTTACTCCCCTGGTCATGCTGATACGGTCAAAGGTATGATGGATTTCTAATTCTCCATCTGGTAATACATAATCTCCTAATAATTTCGAGGTTGCAGAACAACCTGCACGGTTAGAATCACTTCCTGAAATTACTACATCAACAGTTTGCTTTGCAGCCCATGGAATATCTTCTCCAACCCAAAGAGTCATTGAAGCTGAACCAAGACAATATGATTCTAAGTCATGATGTGTTGCTGTTATTTTCCACATCGATTCAGAACCTATTTTTTCAATTCCGATTACCCTCCAATCCCATCCTAGATTTGAACCAGTCGCATCATTATCAATCAAATCATTAGCAAATAATTCTTTGACTTCAACTGGTTGTGAAAGTAGAGAGAATCCAGGTGCTATTGTTTCAAGTCCACCGAACAAAGAACCTATTCCGTATGACATTGCATTTCCTTGGTAAGCAGAATCTAGGGTTAGGCTCCACTGAACTTGATTTGCAACCGAGGATTGTTCCCTTAATTCTGTCCAACTAGTTGTGGTTAATTCTGAAGAACCACTGGCACTAGCAAATGATTCAGAACAGGCAGTTGAACCAGGTATTGGAGAACGTAGATGACGTTGAACTGTGAATTTGTCAAAATCAAAAGAATTGGTTGCCTCAACTGCTAGCCAATCTCCACCTTGTCCTCCACGCACTGATACTGCGCCCAATCTATCCATAGAACTCTGTGAATGAAGTTCACCCCCACCACCATCGGTAATAGAAGTTTGACCCATTCCCAAATATTCAAGACGGATTTTACAAATGTCATCTTCATTCTCAATGTTATCCAAAACGAGATCTAAGAATCCTTCAGTAGCAATGAATTCCCCTTCAGAAATTGAATATTTCATTTCATCACCATATTTCAGAGGGTCACCTGTAAACGGGTCAAGTTGGTTATTGATGTACCACCATCCACCTGCTGCCAACATCATTGCAGTCAATAATACAGCAGCAACTTGCGGACGTTTGACAATATCAACAAGAGTTGCTGGATTATCACTTAGTTTTGACTTGCGAGGAATTGGTGCTACTGGAACTATTTCTTCTTCCTCGTCTTCATCGAGAATTACTGCGTCAAGGATTTCACCATCAATGAATTCTTCTTCTAATAATTCTACATCTTCCAATAATGATTCGTCATCCTCAGAATCATCTTCCTTAGGCGCGGAGTCATCTTCATCTTCCAAAGACATCACAAATTCTTCTTCACTAATTTCTGGTTCTTTTTTCTTAGAAGGTTTTGCTTTAGAGGTCTTCTTTACACTCAATCCAACTTCACTTCTATCAAGTCCAAACTCTAGCAATCTATTGACCAAAACACTCTTCTTTCCCGATGTTGCTAAATCATTCAAAACGCATAAGGCCTTCAATTTGGCAACTGTCAAAGAGGATGTCTCTTCTACCACCATAGTGAACTCCAAACCAATGGCGCGCATTAATCCCTTTCAAGTCCTGCGCTTGTTGGGTCAATAAAACGGCCATTAACCAATGATTACAAAATCGTCAAGTTTGATTCAACGAATGTATTTGATGTGCTTCACTCTTCATATGCAGAGTATGAACCATCTTCTGCCTTAACATATACAGATTGATCGTATGACCCATCAGCTAAGATTTTGAAATAATAACCATTATCGGTTTCTTCATATCTTTCACTGACTGCTGCTTCAGTCACTTCTTCAACAATTGGTTCACTTTCTACTACTTCTGCAGGTGGTCCACTCGGAGGTCCAGAAGCCGGTGCGCTAGTTGGCCCACTCGGAGGTCCAGAAGCCGGTGCACTAGTTGGTCCACTTGGTGGCCCACTCGTTGGTCCGCCTGTCGGCCCTTGAGGAGGTGCACCAGCAGGACCTGCCGCAATTTTATCCTTGGAAATTTCAGACAATACTTTGGATTCTGTCGTTTCATTACCGCCTTCTAACATTGTGCGTACTGTTGCACCATACTTTTGAGCGCCAATAAAAGCAAAGGCTGAGAGGAATAAGGAACACATACCAAGCACTCCTGCGAATACTTGGTTCGGCCACATTTTTCCGTCAACATTCATATCTGAATTAGCATCTCCAAGGTTGTCACCATTTGCATTTACATATTGAACTATCATGCAATAATTTGCTGGATCCACATCAAATTCAAATTCATAAGTTCCTCCTGCACTCGGTGTTGTTTTTGTCACCTTGTAATGATGAGTATGGCCACTACCATTTCTTGCGATTGGAGTATATTCTCCAAGATTACTTTGACAATCATCTGTTTGGATTAGATATGCGCCGAGTAAAACACCAGCCTTTGCTGGAGGATTTATTACATCTACAGAAAGAGTAACTGGTACATCTGTAATGTCATCCCCTGGAATCGGTAGACCCCAAATATATCCGACATCTTTCTCTGCTGAATTAGTAAAATTATCATAATCAGCTCCAAATGGCATAGGGAATAATGCAAAACCGAACATAATTGCTGCGATTCCAAGATACATGAATACATTCCAACGTGCCTTTGTTAATGCCGCCTTACGGCCTTCCAATGACATGTCTTCTAGTTGCTCATCCATGTCCTCATCAACAATAATATCGTTGGTAGGTTCCACCGGTTCATCTTCGGTCATATTCATCGCCACATTACCCAAGCACTTGAAAGGAACGGAATAATTGAATAATATTGATAGGCGATGAACTCAATAATGAGAGTGATTCACGAGCGAATATGGGTCTTCGTGTTGCTGTGCTGTCGCGTGGGCCGCGTTTATACAGTACGAGAAGGTTGGTTGAGGAAGCAAAAAAACGTGACATTGACGTTGAAGTAGTGGACCCGATGAAGTTCTCTCTTTTTGTTGCTGATGGTGACATTAATGTCACACACAAAGGTGAGCCATTCATGTTTGATGCAATAATTCCTCGAATTGGTCATTCTATTACCAAGCATGGTGTTGCAGTGTTAAGACAATTAGAACAATTAGATGTCTGGACTGCAAATACTGGTCAAGGAATATTGCAAAGTCGAGATAAACTACACGCTAGCCAAATACTTGCACGAAACAGAATTCCAATTCCAAGAACAACATATGTGAGAGATACACTAGATATTGAGAATGCTGTTGAATCAGTAGGCGGTTTACCAGTCGTAATCAAAGTCACTTCTGGAACACAAGGTCAAGGAGTATTCTTACGACATACATTACATGAAGCAACAAATCTAGTTCAAGGATTGCTGATGACTGGACGTTCAATTCTAATTCAAGAATATATTGCAGAATCGCATGGCAAGGATATCCGAGCCCTTGTTGTTGGCGACAAGGTGGTTGCGAGTATGCGAAGAAAAGCTAGAGGCAGGGAATTTAGAAGTAATTATCACCTTAATGGAACTGTAGAAAGTGTTGACCTTCCTGAAGATTTTGCAGAGGTTGCTCGTCGAGCTGCCCGCGTATTAGGCCTACATATCGCTGGAGTGGATCTACTTGAATCCGACCAAGGGCCACTGGTATTGGAAGTGAATTCTTCACCTGGACTTGAAGGAATTGAGAAAGCGAGTGGAATAAATGTGGCTGGTGAAATAATTGATTTTGTCATATCGGAGGCATCATTCTCAGAAGTTGATTTAGACCAATTGATGCGTACAGTTCCTGGGCAAGGCGTACTATCTCTTCAAATTAGAAATCATCCAAACCTTGTTGGTGAGCGATTAAGTGATCTATTCAAAACAGGTGAAATCGTTCCAGTATTTGCATTATCAAGAGATAATTCTCTGATTTGGAATCCAGATTCAGAATTGCAGTTACGATATGCTGATATTCTAATTTGCTATGGTGAACTTACTGAACTTCGCTCTTCTCTAAGACAGGCAATAGGTGAAATTCCTAATAATTTGACACCTGAAGAACAAGAGTCCAAAATAGGTGTCGAATAATTACCACTTTCTGCAATATTTTGCAAGCAATTGCCGATGTCTTAATACAGCGTTGCCAAAATTATCCGTCAAACTGTATAGTGAAATTTGGCGTATACGCGCGGTGGCTTCTTATGATAGGTCACTGTCCTCTTTCATGCTCTTAGGAGCAATTGGGATGTACGGCCGCTTCGGCGGTAGGCGATTAACGCCAAAAAAACGCGGAGGAAGAGAGATGCGGTCACGCAAAGCACTGAAACCAAGCCAACTTAGGCTGGATGCTGAATCGTTAAGCCTTCCAAACCGATTAATTCACTTGCAAGACCTTGATTGGGTTAGTTGTTATCAACAACAATTGCGTACTGAAAATAAATCTGAAAACACTCGCCGAAATTATATGTGTCATCTTAGAAGTTTGATAGAAACTACATTATCTGGAGAAAATGTACTATCACAACAAGATTATGATTCTATGACCATAATTGAATTGGCATCAAGAATGGAACCGCTAAATGGCCGAATTGACCGTTGGGTTCATGCTCAAGCCGACCTAAAACCTACAACTTTCAATGCCAAACTCGCTGCAGCAAAACATTTGTTGAAGTGGCTTGGACAAATATGGCCAGACCATATTGGAAGAGTAAAGACTGGCAAGAGATTACCTAGAGTCTTATCTCGAAGTGAATTGTCAATGGTATTAGAAGCCTCACGATTAAGTGAAAATGCTGTGGCTTCATTGGTTGTTGCCATGTTGTTAGATACAGGCCTAAGGGTAAGTGAGATTTGTAATTTAGATATTAGTGATATCGATTTTGCAGATGGTTCAGCCCGAGTAATTGAAGGAAAGGGCGATAAAGACAGACTCGTATTATTTACAGATAGAACATTGGATAGAATCAAAGCTTGGTTACCGATAAGAAATGAAAGGGCTGCTAAAACTGAATTAGCATTCTTACTCAACACTCGCTGTAGAAGATTGCAACCTCGTGGAGTCCAGAGGCTGATGGACAACTTAGCCATTGAAGCAACTATTCCGAAAGGAAAACTAACACCCCATGTATTGAGACATAACTTTGCTACTGGATTACTTGAAAGAGGGGCAGACTTGGTCACCATTCAACGGTTGTTGGGTCATTCCAGTATAGCGACTACTAGGAATTATCTCGACATTTCAGATCAAACACTGCGCGAAGTTTACCATCGTGCTCAAGCATCTCGCAAAACTATTGAAGAGGAAGCAGCACAACAACAACATGATGTTGAAGAATTAATTGAAACAACACCATCTACCAGTGCAATAGGTATTTGATTCAATTACTCTTTTGTTTCCGCTTAGAAATTGATTCTGGGCCACACCATTCTCTACGTGGAAGGACTTCTTGGCCCACATGACCAACGATTGGACAATATTTTCCTGACCGACAACGCGAACAGTTTTCCTTTGAAGGTAACTCAACCGTTTTGCGAAGTCTTCCGTACTTGCGCCTCGGCATGACTAGAGAACTAAGCCAACCGGCTTTTGTTTATTGTGATGTCAAACCAAGTAATTCAACGGTTTTTCAAACGCTTCATCCAACCCATTTGGTTTACGCTCTTTGGAACTTTAATCGTTCCACCCTTTCGGACAGTTTCATTGACAACTTCTCTCACTTTACCAGATGTGGATTTCGCAGCCTTACTGATTTTCTTAGGAGTTTTCTTTGCAGTTGTTGCTGCTTTCTTAGCCTTAGCAGGTGCCTTCTTAGCAGCAGCCTTAGTCTTAGTAGCGGTTTTCTTAGCAGCAGTTTTCACCTTAGTTGCAGTTATTGCTGCAGAAATAGCTTTGCTAGCAACCGCTGCGCTCAAGCCTGCTTTTTGTAGAGATGCTGTAGATGATTTTGCTAACTTGGCAACGCTATCAACCTTGGCAGATACTAATTTTTTTGCAGACGCTGCACTGACATTAGGAAGTGCAGATAATTTACCCGTTTTTGAATCCGTTCCCTTAGCAGCCATGCACTCACCTATACCTACGGAAAACAGCGCTCCCACTTCAATTCTTTGATACAAATAATAATCATCAACCGTTGAATTGATTGCCTATAAGCCAGCACATGGAACTTATGAGGGAGGCTCTTGGTGCTGAATCAAGCATACTTTTTGCACAAGTAAAAAAGGCCAACTCCGACCACAAAGTCGAACCAGAAACTAATCTTTTACGAAGTAAACATTTCCATATCGGCAAGCCTGTATATCTCGGAAATGTTGCAACCCGGCTACTTTCGCAGTTATCTCAACCGGATACTCCTTTTTTCGCCCAACCTCCTTCATTTAACGAGCAAATTTGGCGATTCACATGTAAGAGTAGTTCTTTGTCAATTTCAGTTGAATCAATTTCATATTGGGGATTCGGGTTATTCAATTCAGGATATCTAAATCGAATTGAAATCACAGGCCCTATACAAGAACGAGCAAGGGTCTTCTATGATTTAGTGGCTGCATTATCTCATAACCCCTGGGAGTTTAAGCATCAACGCCATGCTAGAAAAGTGATGCAAAAAGATTCTATTTCAATAGAGAAGAATGAAAAGTCTTGGCGCTATTTATTGCAGGTAGCATCTTCTCATCTGGAAGAACAAATTGCTATCATGGCAGAGCGGGCAAAACTTGTTGAGAAGCGTGTTGCATCGAATAATGACGTCGATGATTCAGATCAGCAAATGACCCAGGCTTCTCTTCAAAGTGCCTTACATGATTTGGAAGTTGCAAGGTCTGCACATGCAGATGATAATTCTCCAGCAGTTGAACGAGCGTTGGCTAGAGTTGAAGCCTCATTGATTAATGCTGACCCATCAACGCAACTCGAATTGGATAAAGAAGCGCAACATGAGAGTCAAATAGATGGACATGTATTGCAATTGGGTGACTCAGATATTGATGAAAAAGTGGACATTGTGGACTTGTCAGAAGATGATGAGGAGGATGAGGAATTATCTGCAGAAGATGTAAACCTTGTTGATTATTCTCAAATAAATGAAGAGGAATAATCGCTTTCCGTCAAATTCCTTTGCGGGTCGCGTTGATAAGGGGGAGGCATCTCGCCCACATCGGTTGCAATGGCTGCAAAGAAGAAGTCCGATGGCAGTGGAATCCAGCAAGCTGCTGGTTTAATCCGTTATTTCGATGAAGAATCAGAACATGCATGGAAGATTACCAAGGGTCAAGTATACTTTGCTTGTATCTCAATCTCTGTATTCTTTTACCTTGTAAATCAAGGCGTAGCACAAGCAATTTGGAATATTTTTGCTTGATTGAATCATTGCTTTTGCAATTGATAATCACAAAGGTTTGATCAATACTATTTTTCCTTCTTTAGAAGCCATTGCCTGAGCGACTTGAATTGCAGTTTTCATGCCCGATGTTGCACCGATAGTTTTCGGCTCACCCTCTTCATGTATAATCAATCGATGAGTCAAGTTGTAAAGAACACCTTCTTCGATTCTTTGGAATATCCATTGCTCATTTTCTATGGTTACCATCGCAGGAATACCTGAAAGAGGCCCCATCGCTTTACCAATTGTAGTGGTCCTAGATGAGAGACCCTGTAAATCTCTAAACGGTTTCCAAGTTCTTCTTCTCGTTGGCTGTTGTACTCGCCGACTTCTATCTACGCCTTCTCTAAATGCTCTCGTCATCTTAGGGTCCCATCCCTTGGAGTTGGTGAACTCCATTCACAAAGCCAATCTGTTACACTAATAAGAAGCGCGATGACAAACAAGCCGCGAATGGCGATTATTATACCATTGTTATCTATTTCAAATGCATAATTATCCATTACTTGGATATTGTTTTCGCATTTGAAACAACAATACAGAACTCAATAGAAGAGGAATAATTGGCATCAAAATCCACATCACAAATAATTGAATATCTGGTTGTTGCAATAATCTTGGTACAATAATTAGAGAGAATAGTAAAACAAAAGCAAGAGAATAATACAATTGTTTTGAATTAGAATTTCTTACATCCTCTTCAACTAACCACGGGATTACTAATGTTAATGCCAAAGAAAACCAAATAGCTGGTAAAATAATTAACACATAAGGAGTAAATGCTGCAACAAATAATGGTGACATGCTCATTGATAATCGCACCCACCAAAGTTCTGGCCGCGGTGTAGCATCAAATCCAATGGTTGGCAAAAACATAGATGCAACACAAATTACTATCACTGAAAATATTAACCAAACTGTCATTAACTCTTCTCCATTACCAGAAATAATATCCAAAGATTGAGCAAAAATAATAGACATTATTGCTAACAAAATAAATGCAGATAATGAAGTTATTATCAATGATTTTGTCCTACCATCTCCAGCACCTAATTTAGAATCTAATCGCTTGGCAGGCTCTAATATTGTTGCAAAACTGATTGCCATGTGTAAAAATATTGAGATGAGAATAAGATGAGAATAATTCTCTAAATCCAACCAGAAGGCTGTATCCACACTTTTTACGGCATCAATTTTCATAAAAAGATAAATTGTAACTGGAAATATTACAACAAGTTTGTATTTTGCCTTTGTTGCTAAATTAGCAAGTCCTGAATCAATTGATGTTATAGTGCTAGCAGCAAATAATTCTGCAGCAACGATGAGAATTGCAATTGCTAATAATGCATACCAAAATGGACTTATGCTATCTGTAGGCCATGTTGATTGGGTTGTTATTGAGTCCGCATTTAGATATGAACTATCTGGGAAAAAAATAGTAAATGAAAATAATGCAACCAAAGCAACAAAACTCATCACTCTATGTCTAACTAAAGTCTTAATGAATTGAGGGCTTTGCGAAATACTTGGTAATCTGTCTACAAATAATGAAAATAACAACAATACCATCAAGACCAATTCTGATAGTCCATCGCCTCTTAAAAATGTCATCCATGGACCACCATTTATCGGATTTGAACCTGCGTTATATTTGGCGATATCTGAATGGGTAAGATCGTTGGAAAGTACAGCGATAAGACGGTCCAATATCATTAATGTGAGGAGAAATAATGGCAACAGATTATGTAATCGTTTCATCCATTTGCCTTTCTCAATACTCATTTTTTCAATTGTTGAAGCCATTGGCCAAGCGATGAGAGAAATGGCCAATAGAGGCACAAGCCAAGGTACATCATCTCCCAACATTGTATGTGGCACAAGTGTTCAGCCCTTGAGCATGGCGGAAACTATGAGGGCGGATAAGCGATGGCAGTGTTGATGGGGACTGACCGTTGGCATGATGAGGAGCTCCTCGATGCGGCAAAAGAATCTGCATTAGCAGGTCTTGCAGAAAGTCTTGGATATGACATGAATGAGTGGTTAGAGGTTGCAACAACTGCTCTTCCAGAAACATTGCGAATTACTTCAAATCGAAATGATAGAGAATGGACCATACAACAAATTCGTAATCTCGGTGCAACTCAACTTTCATGGCTCGGTTCAAATAATGCTTTCCAAATGCCATTTGAGCGAGGTAAAGCGAGTGATAGAAAATCAAAACATATGATGACAATCTTACATGATTCTGGTCGTATAACAAGGCAAGAAGCGGCTAGCATGCTACCTGTAGCATTATTACAACCACAACCAGAACAATTGGTATTAGATATGTGTGCAGCACCTGGTTCAAAAGCTACACAAATTGCTGAAGCGATTGCACCAAGTGGTATTGTAGTTGCAAATGAACCAGTTTCTGGTCGCCTCAATATGTTGGTTAGTAATCGTGGACGACTAGCACTGAATAATATTCTAATTTCACAGCATGATGGTCGACATTTGGGGCGAATACCTCCTCCTGGGTTTGACATGATTATAGCAGATGTACCTTGTACCGGAAATGCTACTACACGTAAAAACCGAAACCTATGGTGGAGATGGACTCCAAAAAATGGCAGAGCACTATTCAAATTACAAGTGGACATCGTTGCAAGAGGTGCAAGTTTGTTAGTTCCTGGTGGAAAATTAATGCTTTCAACTTGCAGTATTGATCCTGTTGAAAACGAGGCTGTAGTTGCTGAATTACTACGGCAATTACCATATCTGCAATTGGTTCCAATTGATGAAAATTTTGTTCCAGGATTAACTTTGCAGAAGGGATTGAGCGATTGGGACATATTAGATGAACAAGGAAAGGTTGTCACTTTTGATGGCTCATTACCTGAGTTGCCTCTTCTAAAACCGGTCCACCTTTCTCCACAGAAGCGAGTAGAATTATCCAAAAGTATTGAGTTAGAAGAAGGATTTGATGTTGTAAAGGAACTTGAAATTGAATCTCTATTACCGCTTTGTCGTAGATTACGACATCAGGATAATGATACGGGTGGCTTCTTTGTTGCAATGTTAATGCACAAACAAGAAGCCACTCCACAAGGTATCGCTCGTACTTTCATTCACAAACGCGCTCTTCCCTCTGAATCCACATGGCAACCAAAATTGTTAGACCATCCTAAACCGGACCGACATTCAATTTTCCCTGCTGCTGAAGAGATAATTGATGAAGCGGTATCAAGATACAAATTGAATGACCCTGGATGGTCGTGGTGGCATAGAGGGAAGAGAACAAATATTGCTCCGAAAATGGCGCTGGAGAGAATTTTCATGCAACAGTGTCCGAATAAAAAGGGAAATATTTGGCCACAAGGGACATTCCACCCAATGAAAATTATTCATGTTGGTCTTCCTGTTTTCACTGAGAAGAAAGGCACATGGCGTACTAGGCAAGAATCAATTCCTGCAATACAACAGCATATGGGCGATGTATTACTCAACATTTCACAACAGACTCTCGGTCGATTGTTACAAGGGTGGGCTCCGTTAATTGAAGAATTTACTGAAGAATTGAAAATTGAGGCACCAGAACCTGGACCCCTACTATTTGGATGTGAAATTGATGCAGTTGATCATGTGGTTTCTGCATGGTCTGGTGCAAGAATAACAATGATGATAGACAATAACGGTAAGGATATATTACGAATGAAATTAGGATTGCCTTTCATTTTTGAAAGTGAAGAAGAATGAGGTTTGATTATGACAACAGCAAACTTCAACAATAATTTTCATACATTGCTTATTGCAATAACTTTCACCATGTTACTACTTTCTCCTATTGTTGTATCATCTGTTTCTGCACAAGAAGAATCAATAGAAACTATTTGGGCTTCGAGTGCAATTCCTCCACCTATTGCAAAGGATGTTGTATTGGTGGAACAATTCATTGAAGATACTCCTAATGCAGACGATAACGCACAACTGGATTTATGGAGACTATATCAGGAAAGAGATGATGTCCTTCCTCTTAGTTGGTGGAAGTGGTCTGATGAAACCGATTCTGATTGGCCAGATGATGATGCAAAGGCAAGAGCTGGCCAACTTGGAATGCAACAACAATCTCAAGACCAAGCCCTATATGTTTTGAATTCCAATATTGAACAATATCAGAATGTTGATGAAGCAATAGAACAAGCAAAGAACTTCTCTATTGAAGAAACCGTTGTTGAGTTATCTGGTGATATCGTATTGACGATTAATCAAAAGGGGGAATATGAAATCAAAATACAAGCTATTTTTGAACCACTATTCAATTTGAGTGATGATACAATGTTGTATATTTTTATCAGTGAAGATAATGCTGAAGATGTACATGAAAGGCAGGTAAAGAATTTGATTCGTGATATGAAACCAGAAGTTGGTTTTTCTGTAAAGGCAAATAATGTCACAAATACAACATGGATAATACCAAAGGAGCATTTAATCGCCGCAGGTGTCGATTTGGAAGAAAAACCAATGGGTTGGCATATTACTTTGGCATTCTTCGGTAGTGTTGAAGGAGATGACGATACAACACGCCTTCTGGCACTGTACAATTCTCCTCTTCCGAATGAATGGTCGAACCCACAGTCATCCGATTTCTTAATGCCAATAATGCTAATTTTATTGACTACCGTCATCGCATATATCGTTTATTCCAATTCCTCTGTTAGAGAAAAAGGGATGCCTAAAATTGACGTAGGTTGGAAGAAATCTACTAGCCCCAAAATATTAATTTCAATAACAACAGGAAATCAAAAAGTATCAATTACAAATCTTAAAATCGACCCACCATGGAAAGGTCGTGGTGGATTTAAACAATTGGAAATAAATGCAAATAGCAAACATGAACTCAACATTTCATTCAAACAAAGACATGATGAAGATTTGAGTTTTTCTTTGGCCATGATGATTGATGAATTAGGTGGTTGGACACAACACTTACGGCTATCCCCACCACAGTTAGAGCAAGAATAATTATTACGAAGTGTTGAAAACAATGAAAAATGAGCGAGGGGTTGTGAGCCAAATGGAACTTGATGATACCGACCGAGCAATTATTGCTGCATTATTACAAGATGCACGTGCCTCTCAAAGAGAATTAGCAAGAACTGTTGGAGTTGCACAAGGAACTATCACAAACCGATTGAAGCGGCTTGAAAAGAGTGGAGTGATTAAGGGATATTCAGTTGTTCTAGACCCGGAGAGCGTTGGCTGGGGCATGACTATCATGGCCGGTTTGAGAATAGAAAAAGGCAAGATGATTTCTGTTCAAAAAATAATTTCTTCTGACCCGAGAGTATTCGCAGTATACGATGTAACCGGCGATTGGGATTCCATGGTATTGGCGAGAGTAAGGAATCGTGCTGACTTAGATGACCTAACCAAGACGGTTTTTACTCTTGAGGGGGTAACGAGATCATTTACACATGTAGTTCTAAACACTGTCAAAGAAGACAGTTTGCCAAAACCTGCTACTGAATAAATTCATCAAGACCTAATGAACTCAAAGATTCAACATATTTCGTTTCTGGCTTGAGTGCTCTTGAAAGAACCTTTCTTGTCTCTTGGCTAATTTTTACATCTAAAGATTGCAATTTTTCAACTAACTTTCTTTGTAAACGACCACCGGTTCTATCCCAATCCATCAATAGTTCAATTGCTGCACCTCCTTGTTCATTTCTCGTGCCATAAGTCTCGTATAGATACGTGCAAAAACGGTCCAAATCCCAGCCTCTATTCAACTGTTCAATCGTTCCCTTAAAACCAAGCTTTCTTAACGCTGCAGTATCTTTTTTCCCCTCAACAATTATTGGTATACCAAGCAAATTATCTTCCAATAATTCTGACAGCGCTTGTGCTGCTAATTTGAACCTAAACTGAACATCACTCATACTATTCACCATCTTGAGTTAAGGCATCATTTAATCGCGTTAACAACTCTTCTAATGTAATGGATTTGACACTTACTCTCTTAGCCCTAGAGGTTTGACCTGATACGATTTCTAAATCAGATTTTGTTAGCGCTAATGTTTTTGCCAATACATGCAAAACCGCTTCATTTGCCTTACCTTTTTGAGCTTCTGCCTTGACTGCAACTGTTAATTTTGAACGCCATTGATTGATTCCTACAATACCTTGACGACTAGAACCGGGTTGTACTTCAATGTCCAACAATACTCGGCCATCAAGAGTGGTTTGGACGCATCCGGATATCTCCATCAAACATAGCGTAATTGTGCTAGTCAAAGAACCCTTGTTATTGTGAAAATAATCTCAATATTTCTCTAACCAATTTTGATTCTGGCAGACCTCAGTTCTCACATTACTCAAGCATTAATATCTTAGTAATATATTCCAAATAATGAGGTGCTGGATGCGATTAATCAACAATGGAAATCAATAAAGTCTTATGTTGGCCTCAACAAATGCTTAAGGTCGGTATCGGCGGGGGTTAGAATAAGGTGGTACAATGATTGCTGAAGATACAGTTTTCTCCTTGCTATATGATAAGTTCATGTTTTGGTCAGACATAGTAGGAATACTCACCTTTGGTGTGTTATTATACGCAGTTTACCGCTATCGCGATGGAGTTGAACCCGATACTACTGAAAAGGACCATATTGAGGTTGGTTCGTTTCCCGTTGATAGACATAATACTCGTTTAGAAATCGCATTTTATGTAGTCCCTACAATACTAGTTGTTTGGCTTACAATTCTAGCAACATCTTCGAGTTCTATCGTATGGGTGATTCCTCCTCAAGATGAGGCTTTTGATGTTGAAGTAGTTGGAAAGCAATGGTTTTGGGAATTTGATTATGTTGAAGAGTTAACTTGGGAAGATGATCCAAGAATAACCCATGTCAATGTGGAATGGTTTTCTTCATCGCTTACTATTGATACGCTTGGTTCCGCTGCAGTAAATGCCACTGTTAACCAAGATGGGGTTTTGACAGATTATGCAATTGACTCTGCATCTGATTCCACTAGCATTGTTCTTGCACATAATTCTTCCATCTATCAAAGTGTCAAAGTAACCGATGCTGATGGACACCTATTACACACTTGGGAACATTTACCTGTCGGCCATCAATTTTCATCAGCTGCTGATGAACATTTAGTGGTTCCATGTGATGAAGACATTGTCCTAACCTTATTCTCAAGACCGCATGACGAATCCAATCCGGCTTATGCTGGAGTTCAACATGCATTTTGGCTACCACAATGGGGAGCAAAAGAAGATCTTGTCCCTGGATTAGAAGGTGGAACTGTAATGACTTTTGAACCTGATAGAATCGGAACATTTGATATTCGGTGTGCTGAATATTGTGGATTAAGCCATGCTAAGATGGTAGGATATATCGACATTGTCGCCAGAGATGGCGCTGATTGTGATAAAGATGTTGGAATAAAACTGTTAGATGAATCCGATGGTTCAAGCGGAGGTGAACACTGATGCGAACAAGAGCAATAGCAATTCTAAGTATTATCTTAATTTCATTAGTTGCAATCCCAACCTATACTGCTATGCCAGGCGGAATAGGTAGTGCAGCAGAAAATGGATGTACCTGCCACGGCGGTTCATCTTCAAATACGCAAGTCTTGGTAGATGGACTTCCAGGAGTCTTCAATGCAAGTGAAACATATTCTTTCACTGTAACAGTTGTCAATGATGATTTGACAAGAGCTGATGATGATAATGGCCGAATGGGTGGATTTAGAATCAGTTCCAATGGTGGAACTATTTCTTCAATCCCTGAAACAGTATCTCATGAAATGGACGGAGCATTAACTCACACTGTAGAATCAAACACTGTTCGTCAGTGGACATTTGAATGGACTGCTCCTGCTGATTCAGAAGCTGTTGTTGATTTCACCATTTATGGAAATGCAGTAAATGGTGGCGATGGCTCTGGTGGAGATGAATGGAATGAATTCACACTGACAAGTATGGGTGTTGATGCGGGTGCAGTAGCACCTACTGCTCGCTCTCTAGTCGTTCTAGTAACTTCTATTGGACTATCTCTCTCTCTAATTATAGTTGGATTGATGTGGGTCTTTTACAACCGCTCACCTGAAACTTTCACAATTGCCAATTTCATTAATTACATTACGCCATGGCTAACAACAACTGATCACAAGCAAGTTGGAATTCTCTACTTCTTGTTTGGTTTCTTCTTCTTCCTTGTCGGTGGAGTATTGGCGCTTCTATTCCGTATTCAACTGGCTCTACCAGAAAACAATTTCTTGACTGAGGCAGAATACAATTCATTCTTTACCTTACACGGTACAACAATGATCTTCTTAGCGGCAATGCCTATGATTGCAGGATTCATGAATTATGTTTTGCCTCTACAAATCGGAGCAAAGGATTTGGCATTCCCTAGAATCAATGCGCTGGCATTATGGATGCTTGTATTCTCATCACCGCTAATCTATACCGGTATTTGGACTGGCGATGCTGCTGATATTACTTGGGTAATGTACCCACCATATTCTTCACTGACCGCTGGTGCTCTTGGAGAATCAATGTCACAATATGGTTCCAGTATTGGAACTACTGCTTTCATAGCAGGTATGGCTATGCTTGGTGCTTCTTCTACACTCAGTGGTGTTAACTTCATCACAACCGTATTCACAATGCGTGCAAAGGGCGTTGGATGGATGAAGATGCCTCTTTTCACTTGGTCGGTATTCGTATCTGTTTTCATGCTCTATATGTCGCTCCCTGCATTCATTATCGGAGTGTTTTTCCTATTATTTGATCATACGATTGGTTCTGTTTTCTTCACTAGTGGAGGAGACCCTCTATTATTCCAGCACTTATTCTGGTTCTTCGGACATCCCGAAGTTTACGTTGTCATCGTACCTGCATTCGGAATTGTTTCCGAAGTATTAGCGACTTCAGCAAGAAGGTCTATTTTCGGCTACAAATCAATGGTTTTCGCTATGGCCGGAATTGGAGTTGTTGGTTTCATCGTTTGGGGACACCACATGCTAACATCGGGTATGGATCCAATGTGGAGAGGTATTTTCATGATCACAACAATGGCTGTTGCGATACCTACTGGAGCAAAGATATTCAATTGGCTAGCAACGCTTTGGGGTGGTTCTTTAGTGATGAAGGTACACACTTTGTGGTCTCTAGGGTTCCTAATTACATTTACACTCGGCGGTATTTCTGGTATGTTCTTACCTATTTCAGGTCTTGATACCCACTTCCACGAGTCATACTACGTAGTTGCTCACTTCCACTATGTATTCATCGGCGGCACTGTCTTTGCACTATTCTCCGGTTTGTATTATTGGTTCCCTAAGGTTACTGGTAGGAAATTAGATGAATCACTCGGAATGTGGCATTTCTTAATTGGATTCGCCTCATATAACGCTGCTTTCTGGCCAATGCACGCTCTTGGAATAATGGGTATGCCTCGTAGAACTCATTCCTATACTCTAGAGAGTGGATTTGCCGAATATAATATGGTAGTTTCTATCTTTGCCTTTATCTTTGGAATGAGCCAATTGATCCTAGTTTGGAATATCGTTCGTTCTTCCAGGAATGGAGAGCCTGCTGGAAAGGATCCGTGGGGCGGCTGGTCTCTTGAATGGTCAACAACTTCACCACCACCTACACCTTCATTCCACGATGACCCTGTACAAGGGGATATGAACATCGAATTTGGACATCATTCTGAAACTAGTATCGGTGACAGATTGTGGACTGGTAAGAAAAAGGAGGTGGACGCATGAGTGGTCATGGAGCTGATGTGAAAAATACAATTTGGATGCGCGCTGTATTATTTGCTGGTGGATTCCTTACTTTCGGAATTATCGCTTTCAGTATTCTCAGTGTTGCAATAGCTGGACCTGCACATGATGAATACATGGCAGCCGTAGATGAATATCATCACGCTGAGGATGCTTGGAAAGAATCTGTTGCAGATGGTCACTCAATTGATGGTGACCATCATGATGAATTGTATGTAGCTATGGAAGAAGCGCATCATCATGAAGAGGAAGCGCATTTATCTTACCTTAATTGGAGAGTATCTGGAAATACAATATTAGTAATGTGTATTATTTTCGCTTCATTCATTGGAATTGGTGGTATTGTTAATTCATTACAACCAGATGCAGAACATAGTGATGATGAACATGAACATCATGGTTCTGCTTCACCGATTATTTTCACCTTTGGTGTCATGTTATTCATGATAGGATTCCCTGGCTTTGCAAATACTGTAACTGAGATTCTTACTGGAACAAATGCAGTACTTGGAGAAATGGCAATAGGTGTTATCGGACTACTTGTTATCATGTTAGGAGTTGCAAATTGGTGGAGAGAAGACTTACCATTCAATGGTTATGGAGAACAAATTGCAACATCACATCCATTCGAAGGAGAACATATTCGTAAGGCTGGTGTTTGGGTCTTCATCATGTCTGAAATCATGATTTTCGCAACCTTCTTCTCATCATACCTACGTATGCGTACTGGATGGTGTACGAAGTGGGCATTTGACAATGATATGTGTGATGCTGATGCAACTGGATATGATATCTTGACCGCTTCTGATTACTTGAGACCTGGTGGAGCTGTAGGCACTGGTGACTTCTGGACAATGCTACCTGGAGGTATTAACACATTTGCGCTAATTATCTCATCTTATACCATTGTCATTGCTCTAAAGACTGCAAAGGCACATGATTGGAGTCGGCCAGACAATTTCATGACCAAGTATATTCCAAAACCGGTAATGAAATTTGTTTTCCCTGACCAAAAGAGAACTGTTAGAAATTTCTTGTTCGCAACCCTATTACTCGGTTCACTGTTTATCATATTAAAACTGGTTGAATGGTCACACTTGGTTGCTGAAGGATTTACAGTGAGTACATCCCAAGCAGGTTCAATCTTCTATATCGCTACAGGAGCACACGGATTGCACGTCTTCATTGGACTGCTCATTATGCTCTATCTTGTATTCAAGGCTGACACAGTTGGCTATGATGAAGAAAACGCACAAGGAATCGAGTACTTTGGATTGTACTGGCACTTTGTCGATTTAGCTTGGGTAATAATTTTCCCAGCATTCTATTTGTATTGAGGTGAAATAATATGGGAGATCATGAAGTAGTTGGACTAGAAAAGTGGCTTAAAGATAAAACAGGAATGGATATCTATTTCTGGAATTTCATCGTTTTGATGTTTTTCACATTCTTTGAAATCGGAGCAGTATTCTTTGACAAAATACCAGGAACTGATATTGACATTTCATTGATGATGGTATGGGGTATTCTAATCGTGGTTGGAATTATCAAGGGCTACGGAATTGGTGCATATTTTATGCATTTGAAAGGCGACCCTGCAATCTATTTTAGAACAGCAATGTTCCCTGTATTATTCGTATTACTGATGATATTCGGTATCGGTTTGTCAAACCCAGATGGTGTTGATGGCCTTCCTTCATGGTGTACTCCTAACTGGGATTACGCTACTCGTCGCTGAAGAAGTGATATTGAACAACTGTTATCAACGGGCGTCAAACCCCTTTGATTATGATGAGGAGAGTGTTTATTGCGATTGCTTTAGTCGTATGTTTACTGATTTCTTCAATACCTACCGCTTCGGCATACAAAGGACATGTTTTAGGGCGAACTGCGGTAGATGATTTTACATTGATAGATCAGAATTCTGAAAATCGCTCACTTTATTCCATACAAGGTGACCTATTAGTTGTCTCATTTATTTTTACAAGATGTGATTCTGTTTGTCCTATAATTACTCAAAACCTAAATTCGGTTCAGCAAGGACTTTCAGCAAATATTGCTGATGATGTGGGCTTTGTTTCAATTACAGTAGACCCTGCTTATGATACACCTGAAAGGCTTCATGACTACTCATTACTGCATGGTATAGACTGGCCACTTCTAAGTGGAACTGAAGAGGAGTTGCAAGTAATATGGGACACTTTTGGAGTTGTGGTATCAAAAGAAGTAATCGATGCTCATGCATCTATGAATTCCAGTGAAGGAATAGAAAATCAAGTTTCAATTCTTTATCCGAATAATACTACGATGTTACTAGATGGACATAATCAAATGTTACCTTCCGAAAATGCAACTGGTTGGAATTTAACTGAATCAACATTGAATATGCACAATGTATCTCTAAATTATTCTGTACATGAAACATGGGGTCATTCCATCAACGGAATCAACGATGTCGATGCTCCTTCCGATTATTCTTGGTGGTGGTCACTATACCAATGGAATGAAACTAATTCTACTTGGCAAGAAAGTCAAGTAGGAATTGATTCGTTAATGTTAGGCCAAGATGCTGCCCACATCGCTTGGGCTGCATCAAATTCTAATCTTTCTTACCTTCCAATTCCAGGCAGTAAAATGATCTGTCATGATGTGGGAAATAACATGACTACAAATCATACCCAGCAAGTTAACTGTGAAAATGCTGGCATGGTGTGGATGAATCAAATTAATCAACATAATTCCAATGAAAGTGAAATTGCTGTATGTGATGGTAATGGTTGGGAGATGGGCGAGGGTACTGGCAAGCATTGTATGTGTGATGATGGATACCAATGGGCAGAAGGTGACAAATTGTCATGTGTTGGTACAACTCCAGCTGACCAATTTGAAGTTGGCCATTCGACAATAACCTACATCTTAGACAATGAGCGGAAACCACGTATTGCATGGACTGGAGATGATTGGCATGTTGCAGATTTCATCTCAGATGTTGAAGAATTATACGCTTCAGAAAATGATTTACCAGCAAGTCCAGGCCTACCTGGATTTAGTTTTACCATGGCAGCCTCAGCACTTGGCTTAACAGCAATTGCCATAAATGTCCGTTGCTCCGATGAGGATGAAGAGTGACCAATCTGACCTTCGCCGGCCAACATTTTGCGCCGAAAAGGGGATGAAAGGGAGGCTCTTCGCACAACCACTGCAGACGTCGCATAGCCTGGTATCGCGCCGGATTTGAAATCCGGTGCCCTTTGTGGCACGGGAGTTCGAATCTCTCCGTCTGCGCCTCTTTTTCACCATTTAGATGTCGTCATTTTGCAGCATATTGGAAGGAAGGGTTCTCAAACTGAAGCCACTCTGCAAGCAATATGCGCAGAGGTCTTGTTGCCCTATCTCTTTTCGCCCTCATGGTCTTGGCTGGCTGTTTGTCTCCAACCACTGCTGAATGGGGAGTGGGTGATGGTGAAGTGAAAGTTGAATTCACAACTGACTCTGCATCTGCTACAAGTTCCCTAGGCGATGAAAAAGAAACCTTTGATGAATTATCACCAGTTGGTTGTAATGCTGAAACTGACGCAAAAACTCTTGATAATGGAGGACTGCCAATAACATTTACTGGATATATGGCTGCAAGTCATTTTTATACATCTCATAATGAATTATATGGCGCTTCCGACCTTGACCTTGCGGTTACTGCTTCTGTTGCAATTAAGTCAATGACTATGAATGAGGCTGCAGTTGTTGATGGTGAGCAAATACCAAGAGTGCAAGTTAAAAATTGGATTTTGCCATTATACCCTAATACTGGTGCTGGAAATGTTGATCTCGATGAAATTGATATGGATTCTGATTCAAGATGGTTTGTGTTGGGATTAATACCAACCTCTGAAAACATCCTCAAAGGAATGGAAGCACTTGGTGAATGGCATCAACCTGTGCAAATAGAAGGTTATCTTTTGGACACAAACAATACAATGTCTGCTGGGTATTTCTCCTCTTGGCATGAAATAAATGATAACTGTGAAATGAAAATTGGACAACAAAATATTGAATCAGTCTATTTGATGGTTACTTCAATCAAATTACAGGATGCGGTTGTTACTTCAAGTGGAGATTCTTCAGATGAATGGGTATTAGGCGATGTGCCATATCTTGGCCGTGGAGGTTTCATCACATTCTTCCTAATCTTTGGAATTGGTGGTGCTGTTGTAATGTTCATGTTCTCCAAGATTGCTGTATCA
The DNA here is from genome assembly GCA_024958795.1 of Candidatus Poseidoniaceae archaeon. Taxonomy (GTDB): domain Archaea; phylum Thermoplasmatota; class Poseidoniia; order Poseidoniales; family Poseidoniaceae; genus MGIIa-L1. The sequence goes on from JANXHP010000068.1 coordinate 22,670, forward strand.
AAAAGTGCTGCACATTCAATGGAAATTTTAGTAGGAAAGAAAGCGATGGCTGCAGTTTCTAAAGTTAAAAGCGACATTAAGAGAGCAAAATCAGAAGGTATGACTACTTCAAGGCAACGAAATGCTGAAGCGCGTAAAGATGCTTCTACAGAGGCTAAAAAAGAAGGAAAGAAACCTGCGAAGAAGGGAACTAAAGATTCAGTTGACCTAGTTGGATTCGATTTAGATAGCGCTTTACAATCTGGTTCCAGCGAGTCGACAACTGCCGAATTTGGTTCTAAAGGCTCCAGTGTGGTGGCAACTTCTGAAGCACAAAGTATTGCGTCTCAAAGTTCTTCAAGTTCAAGGAAAGCATCACCACAAAAAAGCACTACTTCCGCTTCTTCAGCAAATGTTGCTGCACCGACTACAACTCGGTCGTCAGTCGTCTCCAATACCGAACCAGCACCGAGTAAGCGCTCACACTTTTCATCAGCTGTTTCTGGAAGTTCTACACATCGTGAAGAACCTAAAAAGAAAGTTGTCAAGAAACGTGCAGCAAAGAAAGCCCAACAACCTATAGAAAAACCATGGGGAGAAAAAGAAGAAGAAATTAGCACTAATTTTGAAGAAGAGGAAGAGTTCTCTGACTTCTCCTTTTGATTAGGACTGTTGCCAATCTACTTGATTTGCGCCTCTAACGGTTATTTGATCCAAATGCCATTCTAGTTTTGCAGGCAATTGAATCACTGGTTCACCATCAATATTGAGATAACTGATTATTTTTGATGAAGTATCAATAGGTTTTCCATCTGGTGAAACACATCTGAGATTCAATTTATTAGCAGGCTTTTGAGTAATACCCCATTTTCCAATATGCTTTCCTTTTTTGATTGGACCCATAAGAGATAACATGGCCAATCTACTCAATCGTGGTGCAAATATTAGCAAACCATTTTCCTTAACTGGATTCATTCCAGGATTTATTTGATAACCACCTCCAAAGGTTTCTGCTGCTGTTACTGATAACAAAGTAAAGTCTCTAATCTCGGGTTCTCCGTCATCAACTGTAACTTCGACTTTTCTTCTCTTCCATAATGGAATTGTTGTTACACCAAGATATGTATATTTCTTTGAACCCTTTATCCATTTTGCTCTCCTCAACTTTGCTCTGCCAATATCAGAAGTGATACCACAATCTGCTTCTAAGAACGCCCACCTAACGACATTGCCATCACGCGTAGGCATTCCATCCCATACATTAGATTCTGGAGCAGGATAGTCTCCTTCCTTTTGACAAGGGATTCCTTCTATCCTCCATGCTCCACAACGTCTATCTGTTCCATTTGTTAGAATTTCAATAGCCTTGTCTAAATCAAATCGTGGAATATTATGTGCAATACAATAATCATTTCCTGAACCATATGGTAACTGTCCTAAGACGATATCTGAGCCTCTTAGAGCACCAGCTATTTCATGAACAATACCATCACCTCCTACCGCTACAATAAGTGGGGGTTTACTTTCGCTCTCCCCACCTTGTTGTGAAGATTCCCAGCGCTGTCTAATCTCATATGCAATTTGTCCACCATGTCCAACATTTTCAGTAATGTATGCCTGAACTTCATTTCCTGCAGCACTGATTTTTGATTGTATTTTTGGCCACATTTTTCCACAACGAAAATCCCTACTGGCCGGATTGACAATACAATGTACTAATCCCATAGTTAAGGCACGACTTAACACATGGATGAACCCTTTCCCGTTTTCAACCATATTAGGCAATGACTCTTCATATGATAGAGGTTGGCAGACAATAGGGGCGCAATGATGTGGAGTGATGATGATATCAAATTCATGTCTGCTGCATTAGACGTAGCAATTCGCGGAAAAGGTAGAGTTTCTCCCAACCCACTAGTCGGATGTGTATTGGTCAAGGATGGTCAAATTATTGCTGAAGGTTGGCATGACCACCTTGGCGGATTACACGCTGAACAAATGGCAATCCACGATGCTGAGACAAAGGGTGAATCACCTAATGGTGCAACTGCTTATGTTACCTTAGAGCCTTGTAACCACTTTGGCAGAACGCCTCCCTGTACTGAAGCGTTAATGTGGGCAGGAGTGAAATCGGTAATCGTGGCTCATGCTGACCCAAATCCAACTGTTAGAGGTCAAGGAATTACTGTTCTTCAACAGGCAGGAATTACTGTAAAATCTGGGCTTCTCAAAGGTCAAGCGGCTGACCAGATGAGGGCTTTCCTACACTGGTGCAAATATCGTAAACCAATCGTAACCGTCAAAATGGCTGTTGATTGTAATGGTAGTGTTGATGATAGAAGTAAAAATGCTGGACGTTTTACCTCTGAGAAATGTTTAGATTTGGTTCACCAAATGAGAGCGGAAAGCGATGCAATTTTGGTCGGAGTTGAGACTATTGTACGAGATGACCCCTCACTTTTAGTGTCAAGAGTTGAAGCTTCTAAACAACCTTTACGAATCGTAATAGATCCTAATGCTAGAATACCTACTCAAAGTCAAGTTCTAAACGATGGAACAGAAACTCTTGTTTTACAGGATGATTTCAGAGATTTAGTCAACATATTGAACCGTTTAGGAGATATGGAAATTCAAACAGTGATGGTTGAAGGAGGACCGAAAACCGTCAAACATTTTCTCAATGAAAAATTAGTTGATGAGTTTTACCTGATTCAATCTACTGTTGAACATCAGACGCCATATGATAGCGGAATTAATTCTCAAATCCTTAGCGATGCAGGGTTAATTCGTGCCGATGACCAAACATGGGGCGATGAAACCGTTCAATATTGGAATCGTTGAATTACTTTTTATTGTTTGACGAACGGTTCAATTAGGCTTTGCTCATCGCATAACCATGTCAGCGAAGAGAATTCTGGTAATTTCTATTCTGGCATTATTTTGTTTTTCACCGATGCAGGGTCCATTAACTTCTCATCTGCAGCCAGATGAGGGGGTTTTTGAAACAGGTCCTATTTCTTTTGAGATATTGATGATGGGTAATAGTTACACATCGGCTAATTCGCTTGACGCCCTTGTTGACGGAGTGATGAATGATGCATCAAAACCAGCCAATGTCACAAGTTTAACCGGAGGTGGAATGCGTCTTTCTCAGCATTCTAACAATGTAGGAACATCAAGTCATCAATGGAACACTACACTCAATAATGGCGCATGGGATTGGGTAATTCTTCAAGATCAAAGTCAGATACCTGGTTTTACTCGCAGCCAACAAGAATGGATTGATAGCAAGAATGGAGCAGTACAACTTGCACAAACTATCGATGATAATGGTGCTGATTCCGTTCTAATGATGACTTGGGGTCGTCGTGATGGTGATAGCATGAACACTCAAAGATTCCCTGATTTCTCAACAATGCAAGATGAACTTGAGGCAGGATATTTGGATTACCGCGATAATATGTCCTCGCATGGAGATGTATGGATTGCTCCTGTTGGACTTGCATTTGAGCACATCCATGACCAAATAGTTGCAGATGGTGGAACTCCAACTAATTCTGGAAATTTATTCTATGACCTTTACAGCAGTGATGGTAGTCATCCTTCGCTTTCTGGCTCTTATCTAGCAGCAGTGGTAATCTATGCAACAATTACTGGTGATAATCCAGTGGGACTTTCCCACTCAACCAGTCTTTCTAATTCAATAGTTCTTGAACTACAGCAAGCAGCTTCTGCAACAGTATTCAATGAGACCTCACACCTTGATTACCCTTGGCAATTACAAAATCAACTACCTCCGATCAATCTCTCTGCAATACCTGATGGCACTATGGCATTCGATTGGATACAACAATCGGGTACTGATGATTCCGATTTTATTATCAATGATGTTGTATTATCACCTACAGGAGATATCTTCGCACTTGGTACTGCTTCAGGTGATGAAAATACCGACCACACAATTGGTGGATGTAATTTACCAGAGTTTTTGTTCCTCTTTGTAGTGAAATTTAATTCAAACGGAGTTTGTGATTGGACAGCAAATATTACCGGTGATGATGCAGAATACAATACCGGCTGGAGTGGGGGTGACATCTCTCTTGATGGCCAAGGTAATGTGTACATTACAGGTATTATAGCGAGTCCAAAAACTGGCCAAGGAACTGGGTATTATTTCGAATCATCAAGTAAGGCAGGAAAAATAGAAATGAGCAATTGTAATGGTGATTGCACAATCGGTTTTGTTGCCAAACTCGACCCCACAAGTGGATGGGATTGGATTAAGGAAGGAGGCGTATCTAATTATGGCCATGGTTTCCATTCTATTGACACATTCCAAAATGGTTCAAGCATTATCACGGGAGAATATGGTAACGACATCCTACTCACTAATGAAATAGGAATTGGAATGGGGGTTACGTTTTCAGATAGCCGTTCGGGCACTGTTTCCAAAAATATTGTTGTCGCAATGATCGACACAAATGGTGGATGGCAATGGGCCTCATTCCTTGGTTCAAGCAGTAATGATGCTGCATATGATGTAGATATTTATGACAATAATAATGCGTATATTTCTGGTACTGTTACCTCTCAGAGCTCCCCCGTCATGTTTGGTAACCATTCGGTTGAATCAAGTCAAGGAATTCGAATGGCATTTGTGTCAAAGATTAATCAAAATGGAGAATGGCAATGGGTAAAAACTTGGGATTCTGCTACTTCAACATCGCATGGATTAGCAGTTGCTTCTGATTCGATTGGAAATGTTTTCTTTGCAGGTACCACTTATGGTACAAATAAGGTAAATGGCACTGCATATTCTTCTGGTGGAAACCAAAATTCATTTATTGCAAAACTCGATAGTAATGGTACATGGCTTTGGATTGAAGAAGTAGAATGCTCATGTGCGAATAGTATTGAATCTATTGCAATTGATGTACACGACAATGCCATTGTTGCTGGCACTCATTCTGCACAAATTCAAATTGATTCAATTCAAGTTGCAAATGCTGCAGGTGGTGCAGACATATATTTGGCTAAAATCAACTCTACTGGCTCATGGCAATATGCACTAAGTGCAGGTAGTTCAGCATCTGGTGATTCTGCGGGAGGCGTGTTTAGCGACCGTGCAGGAAATGGATATCTTTCTGGAACATTAGATAGCGGTTCTGTAAGGTTTGGCACAATCAATAAACAAAATAGTAATGGTGATAATTGGTTTATCGCCAAATTAACAAGCGATTATGATGGAGACGGTGAACCAGATACCAAGGATGATGATGATGATGGCGACTATATCATTGACATCTATGATAAGTGTCAATATTCTGCAAATGGTTTCGAATCAATAGCAGCATTTGACCATGATTCTGACGGTTGCAGAGACTCTGATGAAGATGATGATGACGATGATGACGGGCTCAATGATTCAATTGATGATTGTCCTAAGGGCATGACTGGATGGAGTTCCTCTAACTTGACCGACCTTGACTCAGATGGATGTATGGATGCACTTGAGGATTATGATGACGATGCTGATGGCTATGAAGATTATGAAGATTATTGCCAAAGAATCCCTGGAAATTCCACTATGGAATACGAAAAAGGTTGTCCCGATTCCGATGGTGATGGCCGTCCAGACATCCTAGATCCTTTTCCAGATGACTCATCGGAATGGTCAGACAAAGATGGTGATGGAGTTGGCGATAACTCGGATGCATTCCCATTGGATACAACACAGCAATCTGATGCAGATGGTGATGGCTATGGCGATGAAGAATATGGAAACGGTGGAGATTCTTGTCCAATGACATTTGGTAACTCTACAATTGACAGAAAAGGCTGTATAGATAGTGATGGGGATGGCTGGAGTGATTTTGGAGATGATTTCCCTAACGACCCTGCTATTCACTTAGATACTGATGGAGATACAATTCCAGATTATTTGGACGACTTCCCATTTGACCCTACTCAATGGAGTGATTCTGATGGCGATGGTTATGGTGACAATGCCAACGGTAACCTCGGCGATGTATTCCCTAACGACCCTAGTCGCCACTTTGATTCAGACCGTGATGGAGTAGATGATTTAACCGATGACTTCCCATTTGACCCGACTCAATGGGTTGACAATGATGGTGACGGAATGGGTGATAATCCGATGGGTATTGGTGCTGATCATTTCCCTAATGACCCGACACAGTGGGGAGATATTGATGGAGATGGATATGGTGATAACCAATCTGGAAACAATCCTGATGCTTTCCCAATTGATGCTACACAGTGGTCTGATTTTGATGGCGATGGTTATGGAGATAATCCAGTAGGAAGATTGTATGACTTGTTCCCTAGTGATGGCACACAGTGGGAAGATGCTGATGGTGATGGATTAGGTGACAATTTAACTGGAGATAATGCAGACCCATATCTCAATGATTTTGATAATGATGGATATCCAGATAATATTGACATCTTACCTAAATTATATTCTCCTGGTGACCATGATAATGATGGATGCTTTGACGATGTTGATGTATTCCCTACAAATGCCAATGAATGTTTTGATTTTGATGGAGATGGAGATGGAGATAATGCTGATTCTGATGATGATAATGATGGATGGGCTGATACTGATGAAAGAAGATTAGGTACTAATCCTTTTGATGCAAATGAAGTACCGGTTGATAGTTTTGAAATTGTAATTCCTGGAACTGCAATCGGTTTGGGTGCATGGGATTTGATTGGAATGTTTGGAGGTATTCCATTATTCAGTTGGATTGGTTATGGGTTTGCTACAAGGAATGGACGTTGTGAACGTTATGTTCAAGAATTGAATGCAGCGACAACTCGTAAGGAATTAGAAGATATTGCAATACGTTCAGAATATTCATTGATGCTGAGAATGCTTGGACCACATCAAGGAATAAAATTAGAACGCTTACGCGCAGAATTAGATGATGAACTTGAAAGAGAAGAATACTCAGTTGTTCAAGGATTTGACCAAACAAATCTAGTTGAAGTAAATGAGGAATTGAATGCAGATAGCGACGCAAAGATACTTCCAGAACTTAATGCAGGAAATGTTCCTGACTCTTCACTTGTAGCTGAGAAGGTTGATGACAATGGATTTGAATGGATTGAATTTGAAGGTGAAAACTGGTACAGAATAATAGATTCAAACGATGAATGGATTATTTTTGAATAATAATTTGATTTATAATAATTCATTGAGTATGGGCGATGCAGTCTTTGTTCTGGACTGAGGAAAATCAATAGTTACCGAAGGAAGATCAAAGACGCATTGCCCACTTTACTGTATAATGATGAATCAAAGTGGGCGATGCAGGATTCGAACCCGCGTCGACGGGTTCGAAGCCCATCAGGATATCCAGGCTACCCTAACCGCCCTTATTCCGCTCCAACAGCCCACCCTTTTTGAATAAGTTGGATGCACAGGGAAGAATATGGGCCGCTCACTTCCATGTATTCCTATGGGCTGTTCAGCATGTTGTAGAGAGACAACAATGCCTCTTACCAAGGCAGAGTCTGCAAGATTGGCACGAAGAACTGGGATGGCTGTTGAAAAATTCACATGGAAGAATGAACAAGGAATACTAACTCTACTCAATGATGAAAAGACTCGGGCTTGTGTTTTTCTGCTTACTGATTCTTCTAATACAAATGCAGAAGGAATGTGTTCAGTATATGATGCAAGGCCTAAAGGGTGCAAAATATATCCATCTGTTTTATCTGAAAATGATGTTGCAATACTAGATGATGGTTGTCCGCATAAGGAACAATTTCCACCACCAAGTGATGATGATGCTGCAACATTACTCAATTTAGAGGAACGTATTCTGCGTGAATCACGAGACGACTAAGGCTGCCATGAACGTGTTCAACCCATCGGCTTTTTATTTGCCAGCCGCTTAATTTCATCAATTGTTGTAATGATTTCCATTCACCATGCAATAATTCAATTGGAGAATTATCTTCTAGCGATGTATTGATCTGAGATGGGATTGAATTAATTGGAACTATCAATACCAAATTTGCCTCAATAGATGCTACTTGATGGGCGCTGGTCAGTGTTTTTGTCAATAACTCTTCATGATCTAATGACCCCTGAGAATTTCTTCCATATGGTGGGTCCAATACAAATCCCTTAACTTGACCAATCCATGATTTGTCAATGCTGGCTGCGATATTTGTTGCATCACCTCGTACTATTTTTGCCGAGGATTTAGTAATATTTTGCTGCTCGATTAACCAGTTGAGATTTTGATTAGCTCCTTCTACCATCTGTGAATTAAGGTCAAGACCCAATGCTTGACGATTGGTTGCTGCTGCTTCCATGATGAATCCCCCTGTTCCTGTCATCGCATCGATTACTGGACCATTACCAATAGGTCCTGCTGCAAGATTTACCGCTAATAGTGCCAAACGAGGAGAAAGGCTAACCGGTTTGAAAAAAGGACGCTGCGTTGCTTTTCTATTTGCAACACCATCGGAACCGGATTCATCTCCAACCACCCACCCACAGGCAATTTGGGATGAACTTCCATCTATTGTAATTGAAAAACGATGGTCTGGGTTTGACAAATCTATTTGCCATCCCATCCCACTCATTATTCCGCCAATCTTACCAGCGATTTGGCTTGAACTAAATTGTGATAATTTCCCTTCTATTCGCAGAGGAACCACTGCCATCTTTCCTTCTCGATGATTATTTTGCAAATAACTTTCAACTTTCTCCAATAATATTGATTCATCATTTTGCCAATTGTGAATGAATCCATTTAGCAAGATTGATTGGCAGCCACTTGAGATTGATAAAATGTCAAACGCTTCACTATGGCTCAATTCCCCCTCCAAAATAGATAGTCGATTTGACTTATTTGATATTTGGTTATGGCTTGGTAGCAAAGCTGCTAACTCTGCTTTAGCAAGAGCTGGATGCCATCCGCGAAGGACTGCAATATGCTGCGCCATATTCACTGCTCATCGCTAATCCTTCTTGATGCTCTCGTAGGCGAATGGCTACATACTGTCGCCTTATTTGTCAACATATGGGCTGTAACCTGAAGGACATCGCGCCTAAGGAACCGATAGAACTTGCAAGCCTATCTGGTAAGCGTGTCGGTATTGATGCCTTTCTTACAGCATTTCAATTTCTCACCACAATGCGAGACCTTTCACCGCAAGGAGATGGTGGGCCATTACGAAGTAAAGACGGCAAAGTAGTTTCCCATTTGATGGGTTTTCTTAATCGCACATGCACATTGCTATCTCATGGAATCAAACCAATCTATGTCTTTGATGGGCGCCCTCCTGAATTGAAAGCAGATGAAATTGCTACAAGAAGAAAAAGAAGAGTGGAGGCTGAGAAGATCCACAAAGAAGCATTAGTTGCTGGTGACTTTAAGTTAGCACAAAAGATGGCACAGCGAATAATGCATTTCAGCCCTGAGATGGTGGATGAGACAAAGAAATTATTGGATTTATTAGGTGTTCCTTGGGTTGATGCAAAGGCAGAAGGTGAGGCTCAGGCAGCGGTAATGGCTGCAAATGGTCAACTCGATGTTGTGGCTACACAAGATTGGGATGCGGTTCTTTATGGAACTCCATTCTTGGTAAGAAATCTGATGAATCATGGAAGTAAAAGTTACGGTAAAGTCGTTTCTGCTGAAAAAATAATGCTTGAAAATGTGTTAAAGGAAAATCAACTAACAAGAGAGCAATTGGTTGACTTAGCGATAATGATTGGAACTGATTTCCACCCAGGAATAAGAGGTATTGGTCCAAAGACTGGTTTGAAATTGATTAAAGAATTCAATACTATTGAAGCAATATGTGCTGCCAAGGACAAAGAAGTACCACAACGGCTTGATGAAATTAGAGAGATATTCCATAACCATCCGGTCAATCAAGTCGCTGATGAAGACCTACAACCGGGAGAAATTGATATTGCTGGTCTCAATAAATTCCTCATGGAAGAAAGACAATTTAGTCAAAGAAGAATGGATAATGCATTTGACAAATTAAGAGAAGGTGGTTTGATTAGAGATGGTGGCCAAACATCTCTTTTCTCTTTCTAATCATCGCTCATAAATCTGAGTGGATTCGCAAGAACATCAACTCCTGCAAATTGTGTAATAGTTCCTCTTGCTATTGATTGTGGGTCATTAAGTGCTTCTTCAATCGTGTTAACTGGAGCGCTTGGAATGCCTTCAAGTAATTCTTCGAGTTTTACTCTAGTAAAAGGTCTACAAGCATTTTGAACGAGTTTTTCTATCTGTTCTCGCTCAGCGATTCTGCCTGCATTTGTATCCCATTGAGGCTTTGTTGGAATCTCCAATATCTCTGCCATCTTTTGCCATTGTGGATCACTACCAACTGCAATTACAAACCAACCATCTTCAACTTCAAATGCTCTATATGGGACTAAGTTTGGATGAGCAGAGCCCATTCTATGTGGTGACTTACCGCTTTCAAGATAATTATGTGCTTGATTAACAAGTGCTGCGATTGCACAATCCCATAAAGAAATTTCAATATTTTTTGCAACGCCAGTTCTTTCCCGATGTAATAATGCGGCCAATATTGCTGAAACTGCATTTAATCCCGTAATGACATCAATTAATGCCACTCCGACTTTGTTAGGTGGACCATCCGCTTCACCAGTAACACTCATCAATCCACTTTGTGCTTGCATTGCCAAGTCATATCCGGGATCATCTTTGCGAGGGCCTGTTGCCCCATAACCAGACATTGAACACAAGATAACATCTTTTGGCATTGGACCTAGTAAGCGTTGAAGTGTCCCTGGTTTGAAATTTTCAACTACTACATCACTATCTTCAATCAATCCTCTAATTCGCTCTCTTTCATTTTTCAAATTAGCAGTAATCACTTGTTTGCCTCTATTAGCAGATAAATAGTAGGCTGCAACATCTTCACCGTCAAAACCTGTAGCGAATGGAGGACCCCAATTTCGAGTATCATCTCCCCAAGGTGCTTCGACTTTAGTTACCTCAGCTCCAAAATCGGATAGATACTGAGTCGCTAATGGACCTGCTAGTATACGTGACAAATCTAGAACTTTGACTCCGCTTAGAATCTCTTGCATGCTACGCCCTGTAACTACTAAATTATGAAAGAAATGGTTGGGAAGTTAGCAAGCCCTCAGCCCTGATAACTTCGATTTCACTCAAGCGCACTTGAATGTATATTGATACTGAAAAGAATTATTCTTTACTCAGTTGTTCTTGTCGTTTTGAACTTGAACACGGACACCTTGTGCGTCTGCTTTGATAGCTTGCATAGCCTTTCGCACACGTGTACCTGCTGCACTGTTGCCCTTGTCGTGCTTTGCAGCATCAACAAGTGCGGAATTCAAATCGTCAATCATCTTCTGAACATTGGCCTCTACGGACATAATTACACCGCTGCGTCTTCGGTCTTTATCTATTGCGCCGGCGCAGTTTGGACAATTTTCGGCTTAAACGCAGTACTGCGAAGACTTTACGGAAAATCAACAAAATATATTTTGAGCACAATATTTTCTTCGTTTTTGAGAGATTATTATACAATCAATTGAAAACCCCCATGCTAAAGGGCTGTTTAAGGGAGATGCGTGGATGAGATTTGGTATTCGCGACACATTACCCGACCCCGACCCTGTGGTTACACAAGAATGGGTTGAGTCAATCCTTGCAGTTGCTGAAAGATTGGGTGATGAAGAAGCCCGTCGCCTACTACTTGCAACAGTTGATGCTGCTCAAGATGCTGGAGTCGATATTGATTTGGTCAATACTCCTTATCTGAATACAATTCATCCCTCAATGCAAGGTACATATCCAGGCGATTTAGCAATGGAAGTAAAAATACATCAAGTCATTCAATGGAATGCGATGATGATGGTTACTCGCGCTAACAAAGCCAATGATGGAATCGGAGGGCATATCTCTACATACGCTTCCACAAGCCATGCTTGGGAAGTATGTTTCAACCATTTCTTTAGAGGCAAAGATGGCGATGGTTCGGGAGATCATCTCTATTGGCAAGGTCATGCTTCACCAGGAATCTATGCTCGCTCTTGGTTAGAAGGTCGATTAACTGAAGAACATATGGATTTGTTTAGACAAGAAGTTGGTGGCTCTGGATTATCATCCTACCCACATCCGCGACTAATGCCTGAATATTGGGAATTTCCTTCCGTAAGTATGGGATTAGGCGCGATGACCGCAATTCATCAAGCGAGATTCAATCGTTATCTAGAGGATAGAGGGCTTTGTTCAACCGCCGCTTCTCGCGTATGGTATACAATGGGTGATGGAGAATCTGACGAGCCTGAATCATTGTCACAATTATCTCTAGCAGGTAGAGAGGAACTTGACAACATCACTATGACAATGAATTGTAATTTACAACGACTTGATGGACCAGTGCGTGGAAATTCAAAAATTGTTCAAGAATTAGAAGGCCGCTTTAGAGGTGCTGGATGGAATGTTATCAAGGTCCTATGGGGCAGTTCTTGGGATGCTTTATTTGAAGCGGATAGCAAAGGATTAATCGCTAAAAGAATGGGCCAATTAGTCGATGGTGATGAGCAAAGAATCATGACTTCAACTGGTGAAATAATCCGCGATGAACTATTCAATAGTGATGAATTGAAAGCCCTTGTTTCCCATCTTAATGATGAACAATTAGAAGATTTGTGTGCCGACTTAGGTGGGCATGATTTCCTAAAGATGCACGCAGCATATGCTACTGCAACTGCACACAAAGGCCAGCCTACAGTTGTGATAATGCGCACGACCAAAGGACATGGCATTGGACCATCCTTTGCAGGAAAGAATTCTACACATGGTAAGAAAAAGGCAGACATGGATTCAATCAAATGGATGAGAGATGATATTGAATTAGATTTCACTGATAAGCAATTAGAATCTTATCCTTATATTCTTCCAAAGAATGTACCAGAGATTGTTGATTATGTTAAAGCACGGCGCGCTGCTTTGGATGGTTTTGTTCCGAAAAGAATTAACTATCCTTCAACATTGACTTTACCGGCAAATGAAACTTATTCTGCCTTTGATGAAGGTACTAAAGGAAAATCTGAAGTTTCTACTACAATGGCTTTTGTTAGATTGATGAGATCTCTAATGAAATCAAAAGAAATCGGTAGTCTAATAGTTCCAATTATTCCAGATGAGGCAAGAACTTTTGGAATGGACCCATTGTTTTCTGAATTCGGTATTTATCATCCTGAAGGCCAATTATACAAACCAGTAGATCACAAAGTTTTGATGAAATACAAGGAATCAGCAAAAGGTCAAATCTTTGAGGAAGGAATTAATGAGGCTGGTGCAACTTCTACTTTTATCGCTTCAGCGACCTCTTATGCAACACATAATTGCCCAACGATTCCATTCTACACATTTTACTCAATGTTTGGATTCCAACGAGTTGCTGATTTAATTTGGTCAGCAGCAGACCAACGCGCTCGTGGTTTCTTGATGGGAGCGACTTCAGGAAGAACTACGCTAAATGGTGAAGGATTACAACATCAGGATGGGCATTCTCTTCTAATGGCTCATACTAATTCTGCAGTTCGAGCATGGGACCCAGCATTTGCTTACGAGTTGGCAACAATTATCAAACATGGAATTGATGAAATGTATGGTCAAAACAAAGACTTGCTATACTATATCGCAATCTACAACGAAAATCATCCAATGCCCCCTAAGCCTGAAGGTGTGGATGAAGGAATTATTCGTGGATTGTATCGTTTGCGTGGAGCACCGCAAGGTGATGACAGCCCAGTAGTACGTTTAGTTGCTTCAGGACCGATAATGCTACAGGCTTTTGAAGCTGTAGAATTATTGGAAACTTTTGGCATTAGAAGTGAGATTTGGTCTGCTACTTCATATGGTGAATTAAGACGCGAAGGTTTGGAAGTAAATCGCTGGAATATACAAAATCCGGACAAGAAAGAAAAGCAGCCTTGGGTTCAACAACATCTTGGAAGTGGAGTATATCCTACAATTGCTGTTTCAGATAATATGGCAGCAGTTCCAGATATGATTCGTCAATGGGTTGGTGGAGATTATACTGTTTTAGGAACTGATGGTTTTGGCAGATCTGATACAAGACCTGCCCTACGCCGCTTCTTTGAAATCGATGCAGTTGCTATTACATTAGCTGCACTTTCTTCACTTGTTAGAGATGGTTCATTGGATGCGGAAGTCTATGTAAATGCTGAGAAACAATTTGCGATTTCGAATGAGAGAAATGATATCGCAGACTTTTGATTTCTCTAAACAGGCAACTGAAAGCCTGAGCAGACCGTACCGTTTGCAGCGACCCACTGCAAGCCCATTGCATTCTCATATGATTGTTCTAGAACATCGACCAATCTGTTGCTACAACGTACCACACAATTCCTAAAATCAAAAAAGCAGGAGCAGCAGCTATTCCTACCAGAGATCCCTTCCACATTGCTTTGTTTTTGATACGAATACCATAAATCAAAATCGTGATCCAAGATAAAAATGACACTATGTGCAATAACCCAATAGCATCACCTGAATTAAAAAGAACATCACCTGAATCAGAACGAATTCTATATGGATCAAACAATATCCCTGAGCCCCATGCCATGATAATGAAAAGATTGGGAATTCCAAAACCAATCCAAAA
>JANXHP010000101.1 GCA_024958795.1 Candidatus Poseidoniaceae archaeon
TGCAGGTGCTGTGCATCACTTTCAACCAGCAATCATAGAAATCGACATTATTCAGATGCAGGCATCTGGGAATACAGTTTTCCATGCGGGAACTACAGTCTATCTAACTGAAATGGTTGATGCTGAGTTCTGCTCACATGTACCTTACGATGATACTGAGTATGCACTCATGCTTGGTGAATGGGGCGAAGAAGAGTGATTACTTTCTTTGATAACCACATACTTGACAAAAACTAAACTCACTACTTTGTGGTTCATCACATTCAGGGCAACTCTCTGACTCGGCTACTGATTGTTCTTCATCTGTATTAGATGAAGAAATTAATCTGACTGAAGATGATTCTTCAAAAATAATTGATTCAACCAATTCTCTTTCTTCAACAGACTTGACAAATTCAATAGCTTCGAACAGTGCAGACTCCAATTTTAAAATTCTCTGTTTTCTTTGGTCAATATTGGAGATGTCTTCGGCTTCGACTAACTGTTCTTGTAGATATCTGCGCAGTTGGTCTACTGTTGCATCCTGACTCATTAATCTGCGCACTCTATCGCCCCTAATCAACACGGCGGCTTGATAGTGTTGTAAACCCAATAGCAATTGACTTCATGGTGGTCCCTTTCGGACTAATCATGCAAAGCCCAGTCATCATCAAATTGGGCGGTGGCCTTATCACTCTAAAAGATCAATTATGCACCCCCAAAATGAGTATTATTCGAAATCTTGCACAGTCTATACACCATCTAGTTAAGATGAATAAACGAGTAATCATTGTTCATGGTGCTGGAAGTTTTGGCCACTTAAAAGCAAAATCATGGAAACTACATGAAGGTAGAACCGATGAAGGTCTGCCTATTGAAGATGAATTTACATCACAGGTTGAAGCAATTAAGTCAGTTAGGCAAGACATGAAAAATCTGAATCAATTAGTAACTAACGAGTTCAATAAATTAGGAATGTCAACAATTTCACATTCACCTCATACTTGGGCCTTTGAAACCGGTCGAAACTTTATCGGAGATTTAAACAGATTCAATTTAGAAGAAAACTCAATTCACTTTACACACGGTGATGTTGTTGATTGTAAGGGCACAACAGAATTTGGTATTTTAAGCGGGGATGATATTTGCTATAGACTAGCAGTTGAACTTAATGCATCACATATGATTTTTGCAATGGGTGGTGCGCCTGGCGTGATGACATTACCCCCTTCAAATCCAGAAACAAAACTAATACCACTGTGGACGCCGAACAAAATATTTCAGGGCCAACATCAATCAGACATCGATGTAACTGGTGGAATCTATCTTAAACTCAATGTTGCTGAGAAAATTAGTCAACATGTACCAATGGTTTGGATAATTGATGGTGAGTGCCCTGAACGGATTGAAGAAGTGGTTCAAAATGGCGACACATATGGCACTAGGATAATTTCAGAATCTCCGTAGGAGATTATACCATCTCGTTATAGAGGCAAAACCCCTCAGATGAGATAGTTGGTGAGGCGATGAGCGAGAACAGTCCATTCCTTGACGATGAATATGATGAATCACAGAGTGAAATGATGAATGAAATGGTCATCCTTGTTGATGAAAATGACTTGCAAATTGGTTCAATGTCTAAAGTAGACAGCCACATTGGTGAAGGAACACTACATCGTGCATTCAGTGTATTATTATTCAATTCCTCTAATGAATTGTTGATTCAAAAACGTGCTAATACGAAGATTACTTTCCCCTCAGTGTGGGCTAATACATGCTGCAGCCACCCCCTAGATGTTGAGGGGGAAACAGAAATGACTGGAGACCTTGGAGTCAAGCGTGCTGCAATACGGAAGATGGAGCAAGAACTTGGTATTTCTGCTGACCAATTGCCGATTGAGGATTTTCATCTAATTACAAAAATGCATTATCGAGCGAGAGCTGATGTCAAATGGATAGAACATGAATTAGACCACATCCTATTGATTCAAGCTGATGTAGATTTGGACATTAATCCCAATGAAATTTCTACAATTCGTTGGGTGAATAAGTCCCAATTAGAGGATCTAATCACTAATTCGCCCAATAACGGAGAGGTGATTGCTCCTTGGTTCAATGAAATATATTCCCGTTTTACTTCACAATGGTGGGGTCATCTTGATGAGGTGAGTTCTCTTCAAGACAATGTGGTTCACCATATTGGAGATGTATCTACTAGCGAGGAAAGTTCCTTGTTAGATGCGTTAAAGGACCATGCAGTAAAAGTAGAAGATAGAATAGTAACTGCTTTAGAAAAGTCAAACCATGAACGGTTGAGACAAGCAATGATGCACCTTATTGAGGGGGGGGGAAAACGCCTTCGCGCAATTTTACCCTGGTTAGTTGCAGATGCTTGCGGTGGATCATCAGATTCACTGTACGACCTAGGCGCGGCAATCGAAATCATCCATAATTTCACCCTAGTTCACGACGACATAATGGATAATGATGAACTTAGAAGGGGTAGGGAAGCTGTACATATTGCATACGATATGCCTACTGCAATCAATGC
>JANXHP010000051.1 GCA_024958795.1 Candidatus Poseidoniaceae archaeon
TAACTGCATTACTGCAGGTAAATCTCTCATGAAAACAGTGGCTGGCCACCAAAATCCATCAATATATCTCATAGATTGCAGCATTATAGCATCTGCTGAATGTTCACCATTACGATACTCAACAGGTACATCAATATCGACAAATAATACATCTCCAATTGTTGCTGAAAAATCAGTTGATTGTGGGACTCCAATGATGAGTGCTTCAATTCTATTCATCTCATGTTTATCAATAAATATTGCATGTGCTGAGTTTAATCTTACTCCGATATCATAGTACATGTCAACAGTAACACGAGGAACTGTCAAATTATCTTGTGTGGAAAATACTGCATTAGCTACGACGTTGTTGGGGTTTTGATTGTCAAGTCCATCTAATACCAACTTTACATTTTTCCCATCTAACCCATTTACCTCAAATGTCAATTGCTGACGTTCGGGTTGCCATTGATTTAATTCAAGATCTAATTCATAGGTTGGAATGCCATCAAGAGTTCTGAAGTCATATTCCAAAAGAATGGCACCTGGTGGTAGATTAGGTAACCATGAACGCAAATGCCAAGAGCGCCTATCTTCAATGGTAATGCCTTGTAATTGCCATTTTGAAACATTGACATGAGATATTTCTTCTGCAGTGATAATAGAGTCTAATAATGAATTTGCCAATAATCTAGAATCGGTGATATTAGCTGCTTCAAAGGCACTGGTTACTGCATCGACCTCATCACTACTAATCATTCCATCTTCTAATGCTGAAAAGACAACTTGGCGGCTAGAAAGAGTAAATGTTGGCATTCTTGAAAGATTGAAGACTAAGCGTGTTTGTTCAGCGACTTCCATTGATAATCCATGTTCCCATTTTGGTGATTTTTCAATATTTGCGCCTTTCCTAAAATCTGCAGTAATGTCAAATTCTTCACCTGTTTCTAGATTCAAACCAATCGCCATATCTTCATTTGTTCCTGATGTCCCTGCTAAATCCATTGACATGGAATGAATGAAACCATTTACCACAGTTCCAAAATCAACAAGATCACCCAAAAAGAAGGATAATGCTTCAATTCCTTCTCCATCTCCAAAGTCAGGTAATTGCAAACTGGTTGAATCTACTGAACTTGGATATGCCATCGTAATATTTGCTGGCAATGGGTCAAGTCTTGCCTTGCCATTCATGCCCAAAAACGGATCGTCGTATTCTGAAACATCCTCCATTAGTATGTTGAAAGGAGAAGAACTAGAACGTAATAATTGAATTCTTGAGTTACCTTCTGGGCCGCTAGAAGATGGAGTGAGTGGCGATAACCTTTGTAGACTTGTAACATTTGAAATTTGAGCGCTTAGACTTGCTTCTCCATTATTATCATCAACCCAATATCTAAAGTGGTCTCCATCCATAGTCAATGGTTGTGATGCATTTGTCATTTGAATCTGGATTGAGTCCATGGGTTCAGTAGCGAAATATCCTATTGTATCACCTAATAGAATAGAAAAGGAGGCTGGAAGACCTGCAAGTCGTATTGCATTTCTTTGCTCACCCGAAGTACCACCATAGGTTATTGTTCCAATAGGGGTACTTGCAGAATATGATAATTCGGAAGCAGTCTGAACAACTGTAAAACTGCTAGGACGATTAGAAACCGTTGCTGATTGTTGTACAGCATCTTCTAATTCAATACCTTGATGCTTGATATGCCCTATCAGCAATGGTCCTCCTTCAATACCATTCAATTCCATATTTCTAATTTCATTTACTGGATCAAAGGCATGCCTAATGTGGCTAATTCCACCAATTCTTATGCTGATTGCAACAGGTACGATTGGTGGTTGATTACCAAGCCTGCCAGCTACTACATCCAAATCAGAATTTTGTGAAAGAAGAATGTGGTCCATTTCTGGCAACCAAGGTTGGTCTGATGATGAAATTGCTAATTCAAAACGACCAATTTCCATTGACTCTCTTACCGACGTTGGCAAACTCTGCTTTATCTGATTGTAACAGTTAACATTGACTTCACCACCACTAGAACCTGCAGTTCCTACAATGGAAGAGGGAAGGCCATTAACGACATCACCAATATCTAAAATGATCTCAACGACTGAAAGTAAGGCATTATCAAAAACCTGTGCCACCGTGTTCAAGTTTGGATTATCAAAATTAATTCTTCCTAGACCACTACTTGGAACTAAGAAACTACCTTGCACAACTATTGCTTTTGGTAAATCATCAACTGCTATTTGGAGTGATGATGAATCATTAACATATCCTCCTCTCATGAAAGTTGATTTGTATTCCAATCTTTCAATTGACTCTGTTCCAACAATGGCAATCAATGTATTTGGTGGAGAACTTGGGTTTACTGGTAGAGTTGGGTCATTGACATTACCATCTTTGTCATCTGTGAAATTTTTAATTGCGATAATCAATGACAACCTTGTTGGCATATCTCCTGGAAGATTTGCAGAACCTGGTGCTTCTCCAATCATGGTGAATATTGCATCGATTTCGTCATCATGTAATGTACCTGAAGGTAACCCTCTAATCCAAGCCCTTGAATCTGTGATATTACCAAATGGTAAATCTCCCTCCGGAACTTCAGACCTGTCTTCATAATAATGGACAAATACATCAGCACCAATATCTGAATAAATTTCAACAGTGTCAAAGGAATTTTTCCCATAATTATCATTTCTTAAAGTTAAATCAACTTCACTTGGAAGTAATGTAGAACCGAGTTCTGGATGGAAACCAGCATCAACATATGCCAATTCCAAAACCGGAACTGCTTGACCTTGATTTTGTTGTCCAAAATGAACATAACCAATACCAACACCAAATCCACATTTGTGCATCCTAGATTCTGCTAGGTGGTCATTAATTGGGTCAAAATATCCACTATCTTGGCAATCGGTTTGAAGATTTGAAGAATCGTGATTCGGATTTACGACTCTCACAGCATAAGGGGCTGAAACAGAAGTTAGTGTTAATTCTGAAGAGTTTATTTGACCACCTATTAACGCTGCAATCAATTGAAATGCACTTGTGAATGCAGCATTGAGATCGAATGTCATCTTTTGAATTCCCACACCTAATGAGAACTCGCTCGGAGGTTGGGTAAAGCGTGTGTCAATCACTATCGCATATGATTCTGAATCATCAAAAGTAATATCGAACGCTAAGCCTTTCATCATACTGACTTCTAAATGTGCAAGTTCATTCCACAATGGATCATTCTGATTTAGTGTAGTTACCTTCCATTTGAAAGTGGGACGAATCCAAACCTCCTCTATTATTGGAATAATGTCATCACTGAATTCAACACCAATCCCTTCACCCAATGTGGTAATTCCTTCAATTGTTAATCCAACAGATATATCATCGGTACCATCGCCATCTACATCAATATAATTTTCAAATAATGCCAAATTACCAGATGCTGTGAAAACCTCGCCTGTGAATGTTCCTGTATCCCATGCCTCATAGGATGGGCCATTATTTCTAGATGAAAAATTTACATAAATTGCATAAGTGTTTATCCCAATACCCAATAAATTGTTCAAACCAAGTTGTTCGGTTGAAAATAATGTGTCATATAGATTGTAAGGCCATCCATCTGGGTGAGTAGCCTCTCCAATAATGAATTGATACGGTTTAGGATGGTCCGCTTCATACGGTGTAGCATCACGCATTTCAATGTCATCAAGGTAACCATCTGCTTCACTCAATGCATCACTTGCAGAAATTGGCCTTGAAGCAGCATCAACATAGGCTAACGAATTATCAGCTCCTTGGATAGCGACAAATGATTCACCACTTTGCTCTCTATCTGCCAATGTCTGAGCAAGAGCGTCTAATACTCCAAAATCATCTCGGGCTACACTTACATCCGCGTTGACCGGCACTGCGATTGAAGACATCATCACCATTACGAGGAAAATAGCCGCTCGACGAGGGTCTGCCTTTTGTGGCAAACCATGTCGTATCAAGCGTGGCTTTCGCTCATCCATATACTAAAGGGGGATTAACACCTATGAGAAGCATTCGCCTCTTTGCATTATTTCTAAGGCTATTTCAGAAGTTACTAACAATAAGCAAACCCGTTTGCATGACGCTCAAATGATATATTGTCATGCGCTAATCAAATTGTCTACTTGACAAGATGGGCAGGCAACAATTGCTTGAGGAACTCCAGCAGGAAGTGTAATTTCAAATCCTGCTGCACAAGACTCACAAACACATTTCATTTCTTTTGCAGTTGCAACTACTTGTTGTTCAACAACTACAGGCGGTGAGCTAGATACCCCTTCAGGAAGTGCAATTCCTCCACTCTTGACAGTTGCAACTGGTGCTTCGGTTTGAACAGGTTGTTGCACTGATTGTGGTGATTCATCTTCTTGGAGTAATGCTGCCGCTTCATTTGCCGATGAAAGACTTCCTGCACTCATTTGAGGGGCATGTGCGAATGCGCTATTTCCTGCAAATCCAATATCAACAGATTCTTCAGCACCGTATATTTGCTGCAACTCAGCTTCCTTTTGGGCAGTTTCTCTATCATTTCTTGATTGAACTTCTCCTGCATCTAGACCGGCCAATTGTATTGCGCTAGCAAATAACGGCAATGCTTTAGTTTGCCTTACATGATCCAAGTGAACTATAATTTCAGCTTCTGATAACCCTCTTCCTAACAATAGGTCTGTTGCAATACTGGATTGCCATCTCCTATGACCCAATATTGCTACTGCAGATGTAATTGCTACAACAAATAGTACCAAAAATAGTATTGGAGTAAGTCCATCTTGGATTGGTGCCGCAATCACATTTACTGCAAAAGCATGTGAATCTGAATTATTTGATTCATCAAATACGGTAAGAACAACTTCGTTACGTCCAACTGTACTGAATGTAATACTTGTTTGATACCCAGTTAAATCTGCATCATCTCTTGGGTTACCATTGTTGTCAGTATCCCTATTTGGTTGTAAATCCCAATGATATCGTAATTTTGTGATATCATCATAGGAATCTGTGGCAGAAACTGTGAAAGATAATTTTTCTCCAACCACTCCTGAAGATGCAAAGCCATCAAGACTTGACTTTTCCAATACTGGAAGTGTTGTGTCTAAGACAATTACAGTTGTAGTAACTGAATTGGTATTTCCTGCTGCATCTGAAACAGTTAACCGAATACTGTGAGTTCCAATATCATTCCAACTAATAAGAATTGAATTATTTTGACCATATGGTGTACCATCATATGTCCATGCACAAGTTAACTCCGTATGATCATCACTACTCGAATCACAATTGAAAGTAATCGCTTCAGCGATATTGACTCTCCAACCATTGCTAACCGGTAATCCACTACCAGTGATTCTAGCAACAGGGTCTACGATATCGATTACTGTAATCGTATGATTTGTTTGAGCGATTTCACCTGTTTTTGAAGTAGCGGTTAAGGTTACTGTTTTCACACCAGGGGTTTGCCAATGTGCTTCAACTTCCCAACCACTGGCATCATTATTTGCCAATCCATCGGCTGAATAATAATCCCAACTAAGCGTGTTGATTTGTTGTAACTGATTTGGAGAAGAATAAGCGTCCAAAGTAATGTATTGTCCAATTGCAATCGTTGAATTACCATTATCGCTAATGATTGGATTTAATGGAGGTGCTAATTCGACTCTAACAGTCATTCTGACTTCATCTACTCCATCGCCACCTCCTACTGGAGTGTCGGTGTTATCTGCGATAATTACCAATTCTTGTCCATCAAATTCAGCAGGAACTAACCAAGTTAAAGAAGCGGAATTAGCAACATCTTGTAATGCTCCTCCATTGACATATAGCGAGCCTACACCACCGCTTGTATAGAGGTCATACATTTCTTTTGTTTGCAGATATACATCAGCTTGACCTTGTAATGCCCATGCAGAAATGACAATGGATGTTCCTGCATCCAACATCAAATCATCTCCAGACAATAGTGTCTGACTACTTTGACTATCCATCTGAATTAAGTTGTGGAACGGTGTCCAGTAAGATTGATCCATCTTTGTGACAGACATCGAAACCTGCGATTGATTACCACCTTGGTCACCCATACCTTGGTCACCATCATGTGCCAAATTATCTAGGACAGCATACCATGTTTTTGCAGAAATCGCAGCTGGTACTTGCCAATGAAATTGAAACTGACCTTCAGCATTTTCAGTGCTTGCAATCTGTTCAAAGTTACTATGGTATGACTGCCCCAAATCATATGCTTGAACTCCATTCTCATCAAATATTAGAAAATCTATTGCTTGTAATATTGTCACATCAAATTGGTAAACATCACCTGGTTGCAATTGTCCTAAATCCACTTTGACACAAACACCGCCATCTATTCCAATAGAGCCAGGAATACTTGCAACTTCTTGCTGTAAACAATTTGGAGTTGCTCTCCCTGAATCAGCAGCAAGCGCGGAAGGCCAAATCATCATGACGACGAGTATTAGAGCGATGATGCGCGATTGCATGATTTGGCGCTTGCATTATCACACTTCAAGGGTTTGCTTGATTGAATCAACGACTCCAGCCAGTACCGTTCCAAAATAAGTGAATTATTTGCCCATCATTTTCAACAATTATTCTATCGCCATCGGATAGTGCTGAACAGGAAATTGAACTTTCTTGCAATATTGATTGTGTCTCTCTCAATGGTTCCCCTGAATCTTTTATTCTGGAAGAATAATGAGTTATTGCTAGGTGTTTAGCGCCGCACTGAATAGCAGTTCTTGCTGCGCCTGTTGCAGTACAATGTAAGAATTCATCAGCCCATTTTGATGCATCTTCAACGAAAGTTGCCTCGTGGATTAGTAAATCACAACCATCTATATTTGAGATTCCAGGAGAGAGTTCCGCAGTATCTCCAGAAATTATCACCCTCAATCCATCCCTTGGCTCACCTCTAAAGTCAGTAGCGAGTAATCTTGTTCCATCATCCATTTCAACATCTTGGCCACTAGCCAGTTGTCCTTTTTGTTCAACATTAAGACGGTGTTCGGCTGCCATCATTCGGTTGAATGTACCCGATTTTGATTTTGATTCAACCATCCATGCACAAGATGGTACAGAATGATTTGTTAGCAAAGGACAGATTCTGTTGTTTTTCCAATTAGAAGGTTGAGGCATACTCTGCAATTGATGAACAGAATCTTGTTGTGTATCAAATTCTAACCAACGATCATTTTCAATATCACCTAATACCCATCGAATTGGATATGACATGCTTTCATGATTTCCTCCTAATGATTGCCAATATCTATACTGACGTGCTAATTCTGCCGAAGGCGCCTCATCGGGGATTTCTTGTTGAGTTATCAATGAATCAAATACTTCCTTGCTAGTAGGTCCTATAATCAATAATGGGTTTCCCCTATTATCCAAACTCATACTCTGCAACCATGGCAATAATCCCCAAGTATGATCCAAATGTCCATGAGTTAAACATACAACATCAATTTTTGCAGTTTTCAAAGTTGTACCTTTCTCAAAGTTTTTCAAATTCTTACGTTGTGCTGCGAAACGTGTTTGAAAACCTTCACCAGCATCGATAACAACATTGCCATCATCACATTTGATGATGCTTCCACTCACTTGTCTTTTTGATGAAGGGCGCGCCGAAGCAGTGCCAAGAACGTGAACATCAAATACCAAATTATTCACCTCAGTTGAGTGGTATTGGTGTTGGAGGGAACCAACGTAATACCACGATACGGTCTATTCCTCTAACCCAGCGCCATGGGACGGCTAGGTGGATACTACCTTCCACTAATTCCGGGTCAGTTTCTCTAACAAAGAGGTGAGTACATTTCATCGTATTTTCATCGATGACTGCATCGTGAACAAGACCGAGACGGCGTCCATCTGGAAGATATATCTCAAGACCGGAAAGTCTCGTCATCACATCCTCGCCCTGCACCATGTCATCACCTGTAGTATAGCCCATCAATAAATCCGCCTATTGTAAAATAAAACATACGCCAACAATTAATCAAGCCTGAATTAATCAAAGGCTAAAATGAATTGTGAATAAATCACTTTCCACGGTTTAGATTTGCCTTTAGAGAAGGACGTAGCTTTTCTGCTCCCTTACCCTTGTTGAACAATCCACGACCGCGCTTTCCAGCTGAGGTCTTTCCACGGTATGCACGTCCACGATGGGACTTGTTTCCGTTTGCACGAGAGAATACACCAAGTTGCTTGTCAGCGATGATTGCTGGGTGGTCGGTATCGATCAATATTACTTCGTAGAACTTGTGCTTTCCATCTTGTCCAACCCAATAGGAGTTTAGAACTTCCAAATTAGGGAAGTGACGAGCAACACGCTCTTCTGCCATGCGTTGAATATTCTTACCCATGGTAATCTTCTTCATACCCATCTTGGAAGGCTTTCTCTTCATGTTAATCTTACTCTTACGAAGACCACCACGGCGGACTCTGGTTCTGATGACTACAACGCCTTGCTTTGCCTTGTAACCTAGTCGGCGAGCAGCATCTAAACGAGTAGGACGCTCGATACGACAATTGACTGGCTCACGGCGCCATTGCGCCATGCGAGTCTGTCGATACATGTGTGGAAGAACATCATTTGGACGCTTCCATGTTTCACGAATATGTTGATACAATCCTTGTGACATGTTGAACACCTACGCTTCTCAGCATCCCGCCGACAAAACTCCCCTTTATGAGTCTGTCCACGCGGTAGGTGAGAGTACTATGACTCTAATCGCCGCACTAATTGCCAATAATCCACTTTTGATTAATGTATTTACTTTCAATTTATTAATCGCCAAACACACTACGGAGAAGTATTAGTAGTCACTTTTTGCTTTGGTTTTCATTTGCTCTATTAGCAATGCTTTTTTTATTCAACTAAAGTGGCGGAAATATGGATGTGTTCACCCATGCCATCGTCGGCGCTATTATCGCTGAACTAGCACTGTGGGAAAAATCATTACCGCAGCGAAAACAAGGGCGATGGATAGGGGCATTCTTGGGCGCAGCACCTGACTTAGGTGCAGTTCCTGCACACTTTGTTTTTTCTTGGACTGCTGGAGATTGGCCATGGATTTACGACCCTGCACATTGGGTAGGAGTGGAAAATTCAATGTGGATGGTAGGATACTGGTTCACTCATTCACTGCTTTTCCCTTTGATCGCTTTCATTTGGTTTCGCCACAAAGAGATGCGAACATGGATGTTATGTGCTTGGGCTAGTCACGCCGCTATCGATATATTATCGCATACTGGGGCATGGTCCACATGGCCGTTTTACCCATTGCCAGGACAAATTGAAGGTGTTGCTGACCCTTGGAGTTGGTCGCCTATTTGGTGGTTGATTTCTATTACTATCGCATTGGTATCATGGTATTCTGTATCTGTGATGACTATGCAGTGGAGAGTCAATTACGAAAGTACTGATGATGAGTAGGCTCTTGAGCAGTTTGCACAACGGATGGTCATGGCAGGCCAAGTCACAGGCAGAGATGCAGTCCTCTCGGCATTGCAAAATGGACAAGACTTAGACATGGTATTGGTCGATAGAGAGAAGGATACGACTCTAATTAGGCAACTTTGTGAACAACGTGGGATTCTCTTACATGAAGGATCTGCAAATGATTTGTGGAGAATGTCACATGATGGTGCACAGGATGCTTTGGCTTTAACAGGAAGAAATACTGAAGGAACTCTTGATGAAATAATGCAAAGAGGTGGAACAATTTGGTTCTTTGATGGGGTTGAATATTCTACAAACCTCGGATTTGCAATACGAACTGCAGAAGTTTCTGGGGCTGATGCTGTAGTTCTCAATGTTAGCAAAACCCATGAGGAGAGAAGAACCATTCGCAGAGCAAGTATGCGAGCGGATAGATTCATTCCGGTTGTTTATTCCAATAGCGAAGATATTTTGCAAGCAGCAAAATCTAATCGTGTCAAGATAATCGTTGCTGAGGATACCGGCAAAGTCGGGCCTTGGGATGTCGATATGACTGGTGATGTGCTATTGGTTGTAGGTGCTGAAAAACTTGGTGTTAGCCAATTGGTTCAAGATGCGGCTGATGAAATAGTGATCTTACCGATGGATGGATTTGTTCCTTCTTACAATTTGCAGGTTGCAGTAAGTGTCCTTGCAGTAGAGGCGCTTAGACAACGTCAACAAAATCAATAGCCATTGTATGGCTTGATAGCCAACGCATAAACAAGCCTGTTATCATGCGGTTGGGGTTAAGTAGTGGAGGCAAGTGCGACGGATTACCTCGCTTAGCTCAGTTGGTAGAGCACCTGACTGTAGTTGTAAAAACAAACGTCTCAGCAGACATCAGGGTGTCCCCAGTTCAAGTCTGGGAGCGGGGACCACTTCGATAGATTCAGATTTTATCGTGTTCCCGCATAGTCGAGAGTTTGCTCGCTTCGCTCACAGCCCTCTCTCCTGGGAACGGAAACCTTCATTCGTCACTAGTTGTATGTATTCCGTAATTTATTTTGGAGAAAATGACGTTTTCCACCAGACAACACATTCTTTTAGTCGTAATCAATCCAAATAGTATGAACGAACGATTAAATGCCGTAACTTTGATTCTGATGATGGTCCTTAGCGTAGTAGCTTCTGGCTTAGGAACTACACCAGAAAATAATAATTATTTGGTTGAAAACACTTCAGAATCATTCTCCCATGCTAACGGAACATGTAGCGGGAATGATCATTTGCGCACGAACCTCTTTCAAAATGATTCAGGTACTGGTGGCGATGTAGGTTGGTCTGAGATAGCAGGAAACAATGTGTCTTATTTTGGAACATTAAACGCAACTTCAAATGACACAATTGATGAATATTGTGTAAATCTAAATCCAGGAGAAAGCATCATTATTTCAAGCATGTGTGCTAGTAATGCCACAGATTGTAATAATAGCAGTATTGCAGTGGAGATGTTCGCTTATTCAGCAACCAATTACACAGGGAATTGGGTAAATTTGACGAGCAATATTTTGTCTTACCCAACATTTACCAATAATTTAACGACAGATCAAGTCTATGGTTTCAGTTTTAGAGTTAATGGTGCCGTTGAGATGTATTATTCATATCATATTTGGAAAATTGGAGGCAATGGTTCAGGCAATAATACTGGTCCAATGGAATGGTTAGCCGCTTGGGCTGGAGGATCTAATTTCACATCCAATTCTACAATTGGTGTAAATTGGTCCGCTGGTGAACTAGTGACTAACATAACCTACAATGTTACATTGGATGTTTATGCATACAATTCAAGTACCAACACAACCTATGTGATTTGGGATGATTATACCGTATTCAATGCAACATCTAATGCCAGTAACGGAGTATTGCAGATTCCTAGTGGAACACTTCCAACCGGTTGCTATTATGCATCTGTTAGCTTGTATGATAATGATGATGGTATGCACTTTGATAATGATGGATTTGATTTAGATGTGGGCATGGATTGTAGTAATACAGGTGGCAATGGTTCAGGCAACAATACTGGCAATGCTAGTTGGGCTTTCGTAAATGCTTGGCCAACAGGTGGGAATGGTAGCATTTCCGATTATGAAATGAATAGCACAGATGCAAATATCACTATTGGTGCATTCAATCTAACGAATGGAAGCAATTATTATTTGGATTGGCAAATCTCAGATATTGTTACTGGCATTCTTGTTGATTCTGCTGTATGGAATTGGACTGCGACAGATATTGAAAGGGTAGAATGGTATGATGCAACGAACCTTGGACAAGGATGTTATTATTTCGAAGTTTCACTTTATGAGGGTCCAGCATTTGTTGAATACGAAGATTGGCCGTTTACTATTGACATGACATTTGCAGAATGCAATAACACAGGTGGAAATAATACTGGTAACAATACTGGAAACAACACCAACCAGATGAGTTACAATGCAACCCTCAGCCAATATTGTTGGGATTCCACCGATACCATCGAAATATTCGTTGAAATGCATGGGGTTAATGCAACTCAAATGATTCTCGAATGGGAATTTACTGAGAATTTGATGATCCTTGCAGCAGGGGCTCCAACCCTCAATGTTAGTTCTTCAGGTTCGGTATACTATACTTGGCAAATTGCCGCATCGTCAATCCCCGGGCTCGGGCCAGGCGTGTTTGAGATTATGCTCAATCCTGCAGATACCTCGTTGAGCAATTTGTTTACTGATAGCCCTTATTTCTACACGATTGAAATTGATTGTAATAACACTGGTGGCAACAATACTGGCAACAATACTGGTAACAATACTGGTAACAATACTGGTAATACTACCGATTGTGGTACACTTGACAATCTAACTGACTTGATGGTATGGACTGATCATACAATGTACTATGAGGGCGATAATGTAGAAGGAACATTTTACACAAATTGTACTGTCCTTAACAAAACCTATGCCTTAGACTACATGTTATTTGATTCGAATAATAATAGCGTTTCGGATAATTCGGCAAATCCATGGGCATGGATTGCAAATAATGTTGCTGAGTCTCACTCGATGAATTGGACTGGATTAACTGCAGATACATATTGCCTTTGGGCACATCTAGAAGATGCATTCGCCGCTCAATCCGTTGATTCAGATACATACTGTTTCGATGTAAATGCACCTAACACTGCATGGGGTAATGGAACAGCCCGTTTCATCTACATCAAGCCGCTTGCACAGAATGCAGACGAACATACACCGTTTAATTTGACATTCCCTGCACCACCTATGGCTGATAACTCACCATATATCTCTAACATGATTTGTTCAATGGCAGGTGGGCACAGTGCAGATGTTTGGGAGACCCACGTTCCTATGCCGTACAACAACATTACAAGTTGGAAGGTTGAGAATACCTATGGATTAGTAATGGGAATGTTCGTGATGTATGATGCTCAGCTTGCTGGTATTAATACAATGCAAAATCCAACTGTGATATTTGAGCAGAACTTGTCCTTTAGTGGACATGCACCTTCTGTAATAGTAGACCAGACTTATTTCAACTGTCCAATGAATACAGCGCCTCAAATTTCGTCGGTTGTAATTACTCCATCTTCGCCTCTTGAGAGTGATGTATTGACATGTACATACACATATTCTGATGTAGATAACGATCCAGATGCCTCATCTGTTACTTGGATGATAAACGGTGTTAATGCGACTACTACCGGTTCCACGCTTTCTTCGGGATATGCTGCAGGTGATTCGGTCATATGTTCCGTATTTGCATACGATGGAGTAGATTATGGAAATGTGGAAACTACAACAGTTCTCATAGATACCAATAGCACTGGTAGTGGAGGCAGCAGTTCAGGTGGTGGCTTTTTGCCTGCTATTGGTGCCGTTGGAACTCTTGTAGCAATAGGTGCAGGCTTCTTTGCAATACTTCGCCGTGAAGACGACGAATAATGTGAATCTAAGCGCTACTGGATGTAATTCGGGTGCGGATAGTTGCAAATCTAATTGCGTAGATTGATACCACGCATTCAGTTCTTCTTGAGAAAGCATCTCTACAGGCTTACCTAATACATCAATGTCAATTTTTTCATTGAATGATTTTGTGGTTTCAATGAACTCAGGGTTGGTGAAGATACCATTGGCTACCGCTTCCTTGTAGGCGATACCAATTGGTGCCATTTTCCTCAGTAAACCATTCATATCCATGTTCATCAGTTGCTGTTGCAATCGCATCTATTGCAGGAGTAAATGGTTGACTTTGTTGTACCACTATTGGTTGTTCCTGGACAATCTCTTGCTCTATTGGTTGTTCAACTATCTCTCGCTCAATCGGTTGTTGTACTTGATCAAAGGCTGATTCGAATGATTTTGTATCATCTCTAACCTCATCAGGCTTCCTTAGTTTTAAGTATCCAATTGTACCAATAATTGAGAACACAACAAGAATAGCAATGATGATTCCAGTCATCCCAATTATAGAAGATGAGGTGCCTTCAGTTGTTGTTTGAGTATTGTTTTCCTCTTGTTGTTGTGAAATTATTGTGAATGATGTTGAAGATTGATTCAGTACTGAAATCTCTCCTAAACGATTAGCAATTGAAAGAACCCAAGTTTGACTCCAAGTCCCTTCCTCGTATCCTGTATTGATTATGAGAGATAATTCTAGTTGTCCTTGAGGGGGAAGGTGAAGGGTACCTTCCACTGTGGCTTCTTGAATGTGCGATGTTGCTTGTATCGCTGTCAATGTTACGGGTATTGAATAGGTTCCATCTACATTCTGAAGATTACAACTCACCAGAGTTGCGCTTGTATTCAGTTGCAGCGATTGTGCCACTTCAGTACACTGAACGTGTACATTGAACTCAATTGCAGAAGAAGCATCTATTGTATTGGAATATTGTTCACAATCTGTATTATCAGTTGCGTCACATACCCTAACATAAACTTCAATTGTGTTCTCTAATAATGCAGATAAAGAAACTTCAATTGACCAATTTCCATCTTGAATAGAGTGATTTTCAAGAAGTGTTGTGCCCGCACTACTAACCGTAACCAAACCTTCTGCAAAGCGGAATTGGTGCTGTCCCGATATTGTTAAATTCAAATCAATTGAATCAAAATTCCAAGTATCAATATCTCCTGAAACAAGAGGTGCCAATGGAATTATTTCAAAGGTTGAAGGAGTGTTAGCAGTTTGATCTGGATTCCCATATCCATCAAAGAGGAATACTGCAATTTCATAAAATCCAATATCCCAATCTGTAGTTTGGAATAGAAGCGAAGACATTCCTGTATTAATTGGAGAAACTGTTTGGTTTTCAACCGTATTGCCATTGTATGAAACAATAACATAGCCATTTATCAATTCATTTTGCTCACTCAACCATTCTAATTGCACTAAAATGTCATCACCAGTTAATACAATCTCATCGTGATTGATTGCTGTTAATGTTGGACCAGTCACATCTACTAAACTGAAGGAATAATCGACACCATGTTGATATCCATCCATATCTTCAGCCATTTGTCCAGTTGACTCTGAAATATCAACCTCTAATTCCCATGTCTTCAAGTCGCCACGGTTTGGAGTCCAAAGTGTTGTGTAAGCACTTTCGTTTTCATCCCAAGCAAGCATTAATAATACTGAGTTTCCTTCTGAAGGAGTTAAGGTGACCGATGCTGATAAATCGCTTCTATTATGCTGAGATGTCACTGAAAACATGAACCCTTCGTCGTGTAATTCCCAAAATATATCTTCACTATCAAATATCTCGTAATGAGAATCATTTACTGCAGTCATCGTTATTGAAGTGACAGAGGGGTAAGCGGGACCAATTTCAAATGCATAGGCTTGTTCTACAAATAATACATTGTCATTAGCATCAATCAACTCCAATGCAATGTAGTTTTGAGTTGTAGATGTAGGGTCATATCCAGTTGGATTGAATGCAGTAGCATACCTTCCTATAGCGGAAAAATATGTTAACGAATTTGTTGTTGCTGGTTTGGTACTATCTCCTTGGTGAATCCAGGCTGAACCTGTCAATGTTGTTTCACCGACAACATCTCCAACAGTAATTGCAAATGAATCTCCAACGCGAATAAATTGTCCAATATTTCCTCCAATTCTATGATCTACTGAATAGAGTTGTGGAGCAATGTCGTCAATCCATTGTACTGATAAATCTTTGAGTGTCACCTCATAGTATTGGAAATTAAATGGAACAGTATCTCCTGAGACTTGTAAGATATATTGAGGTAAACAAGATGATGTTGCATTATACCAATCATTACAAGCTGCAAATGCATATTGTGTTAGACTTGATTTCAAATCAATATTATGTGTCCAAGACCAAGACATTTGAGGATGTTTAGCATCCAATTGTACTGCCATAGTTGTTGAAATATTGAATATTAGTTGACTCATTTCAACTCCATCGGCTCCAACCGTACTACTACTCGGCCATGCATTGATTAATTCTTGAATAGTAAATTCTACATCAACTCCGCCTAATTCTGAATCCATTGCTCCTGAATAAACTGTTGAACTACCAAACATAACATCAATTGTATCTGTAGCAGAATTAATTGGCCAATCTACCCACAAATTAAGAGATGATGTTGGAATTGAATTTGTTGGAATTGAAATGTTAACTGTGTGTGAATTAGAATTACTTACAATTGTAGCATAATCTGAATAACCAATCGATTGTGAAATAGGCCCTAAAAGCGTGCTTCCACCTGGCATAGTCATCTCAAGATTGTCGAGAACATGTGCGTCATCCCAGTATAACGAATAGTCGCTCAATGCAGGTGAGAGAGTATCAGTACGATTGAATTGATAGGAAAATTGTATAGCAGTTAATCGCGGTAATATTTGATGTGTTATATTGCCTATATTCCAATCACTCCAATCGGTAGAAGTATCTGTTATCAAGCCAGAAATTGTATATCTATATTTGAATATTAAACTTGAATTCACTGGAATTATTGAAGTGTGATTTACCCAGCCGTCAATGATTTGTCCACCATTTGGCAACCAAGCATCGGTAATGAAAGTACCATCATTCTGATTGGCCCCACTTGAAACTGAAAAGCCTGCCCAAGTAGAGGAACTGCTAACTCCTGTTGACCCTGAACCACCAGACACTCCCGTTGAACCGGTTCCATAGGGTTGACCTCCAGCACCTCCGGTACCACCATTAACTGAAATAGTTCCTTGATTGTTAAAATTGGAGACTTGAGTCATGATGTTAATACGGCCACCGGCGCCACCGCCGCCACCATCTCCGCCATCGTACAAACCGACGCAGACACCTGTGCAGTAACTATTGGCACCATTTCCACCATCTCCGCCAATTGCTTCAATAACACCGCCTAGACCGACATTTACTGTATTTGCTTTAATGAAAATTGAACCACCACTTCCACCACCAGCACCAGAACCACCAGGTCCTGAACCACCGGTAATCCCTTGGCCATTAGCACCATTTCCTCCATTGGATTTGATTGTACCATTAACATCAATTTGATCTGCAATTATTCGAATATATCCGCCGCCTTTTCCTCCGACTGCAGTCGGATGATTTGAACTGCTGACCGAACCACCTTGTGAGCCTGATTCGGTGGAATTTCCATAAGAGGAACCTCCGTTACCACCGGCGCCACCGCCGCCGCCGCCACTACCACCATGACCTGCTCCACCGCCGCCATTACTGTATCCGTTTTGACCTGCAGTTATTGAACCACCTGCACCAGTGCCGCTACCACTCATTGCGTTCGCAGAAATTGTTGTTCCAGCTGCAACAACCAGTATTCTAACGGTAATCGTTAGACTTCCAGTAGCAGTTATTGAACCACAAGTTTGGATTCCGCAACGTAAATCAAGAGTATCATAACTATGAGAACCTGTCCACTGTACTCCATTCAAGATGGTTGTTGAATTATTTCCAGACCCTGGCGGTCCAGTATTTGCATTTGTTAATTCAACACCTGCTGTAGTTACAGATGTATTATTGAGTGTTCCAATCGTTTGAGCATTGACCATATTATGATACATGGTTTGAGTAGTAGAATATGGTAACACTTCTACTCCAACACTTGCATTGAGCAACCGATGTCCTCCTTGATGGAGGAAAGTAGCAGCACCGCCCATATCGGCCATTATTGTAGTGGTTGATGAACCGCTGGAGAAAGTGTTGACATCAACGATTTGACTAACCTCTGATGTGTTTTCAATTTCTAAAAAATTTGATTCAATAAACAATGGAGATATTGATGAAATCAATAGAAGCATGCTCAAAAAAAGAACTTTACCTGTATAAGCATTATTTCCCATAATATGTGCCCAAACATGGCTCTTAATAGGGTTTTTATTAAATCAAGTATTTATTTCTAAAAAATCTCTTTTTCTTGACGCCATATTACTAAACAAAAAACAGTAGTAATAGTCAACATTCCTAGAATTGCAATAACTGAAGTCACTCCTTCTTCACCTTGGGCGATGATAACTTCATCTGAATTGTCTACTGTACTATTACGGTCCCACAAAGCCATCGTTGCAATTACATCCATTCCTGTTTGCAAACCCGATTCGACATTTGTTCTTCCTCCTGCCATAGTGTTGAGTGTTGTCACCGAATCTGATTGCGCGTGTTTTGGTGTTTGTTCACAAGTATCTCCTTCCTCATACGCATATTGATGCTGCCCTCTCAACCAAGTTGCAGCATACCCATTCATGATGAAATTGTAATGATCCGAATTACCTTTAGTATCATCAATTACCCTAACCCAATCAGTTGGATGGCTCAAGTTGGAATTTAGTTCTGTTAATTGACTTTGTAATACAACAGCATTAGCCTCCATTTCCTCAGTTACCTCCAATCCGCGGTCTTCATAATATGACCAGTCTTCAACCGGTGAGGTAAACATGTATAGAGTCCAATAATCTTCATCACAACCAGTTAATTGCATCGCTGTTGGCATCTCAACTGGCCAATTAAGGGCAAACATATCCAAGTTCAAATAAGTGACATTAACATCTGAGGGAATTTGTTGTTCAACAAAATGTAAACTACCCATTCCACCACCTTCCGAAGAGCCACTGCCTTGCCACTCTTCATAATCCCACCATGCTAATTTCCAGGTGTGTTCAGGAGTGATATTCCATTGTGCAAATGTGCGAGCCAATTCCAATAATGCTCCAGAACCAGTTGCATCATCATATGCTCCTGAGGAAGTACAAGTTGGGTAAGTAATTCCAATCAGTGGTGGCGGTGAATAACAAATTGCATCATGATGTGCTCCGACAACAATCCAATCTTTTTCCAAAGTTCCATTGATTGTAACAACAATATTTTGACAATTATCGCATTCATCAGTTGTAAATGATTGTCGTTCCACTTGGTAGCCATACGATTCTAATTGAGTTGCAATCCAATTACGTGAATTTTCATTTGCAGTGGTATCAATTTTACGATAACCAAATTGTGTCATGGTGACTAAATTATCGTATGCATTGCTACCTTCAGGCCAATCGGTAACCTCTGGTGCAGACGATTCATTTTGAATCTGATTACCTATGCTACCTTGAAGGAAAGAAAGAAGAAAAATGAACAAAATGAATAAGGTCATTCTGTTTCGCATATAATTGGCTATCTCTAATCACATTTTATAGTTACATCCGTTAATCAGTGATACAATGGATTAACAAAGGAAGAAGTATTTGCTTTTTACCGATGACAAAGTTTTCGAATGATTTTACTCTTTGCGGAAGCAAAAATTTACTCGCAAAATCGCATTTTTTGAGAGAGATTTATACCACGCGGTTAAGTATGGTAAGTGAAGGCTTGAGGTATAGGAAGTGAATGGATGGGACCGAACGCATCTTCCAAGGCTAGTGCCAGTGGACAAGATAAAGCTCTTGCAGATATGATTCAAGGCTTACGCGACGAAACAGTATCCAAAGGCACTACTGCCCTTATGGACGAAGATTTAGGTTCATTTGGTGTACCAAATCCACGCATATTGATTGTTGGATGTGGTGGTTCAGGCAATAACACTCTAAATCGAATTACTCACTTAGGTGTTGAAGGGGCAGTTACGGTTGCAATCAATACTGATAAGCAACATTTGGACCACACAAGAGCATTACAAAAATTACTCGTAGGTCGCCATATTACTCGCGGTTTAGGTGCTGGTGGTGACCCTTCTACTGGAAGACGCTGTGCTGAAGCTGGAAGAGAAATGATCAAGAAAATCGTAACCGGTGCTGACTTAGTATTCATCGCTAGCGGATTAGGTGGCGGTTCGGGAACTGGAATTTGTCCTATCGTTGCTGAAGAAGCAAAAGCTGCTGGTGCTTTAGTTGTTGGAATTGTTACAACTCCTTTCCATGTTGAACGAAGGCAAAGAATGGCTCGTGCTCTTGAAGGATTGGAATCATTACGAAGAATTTCTGATGCAGTCTTGGTATTGGATAATAACAGATTATTGCACTATGTTCCGAACTTGCCTTTGGATGAAGCATTTTCTATCATGGACCAATTGGTCGCTGAAATTGTTAAAGGAATTGTTGAGACCATCACCATGCCTTCGCTTATCAATTTAGATTTCGCTGATGTAAGAGCAATTATGGCAAATGGTGGAGTAACTATGATGCTATATGGTGAATCGGATAGAGGTCCAGAAGAAGTTGTTCATGAAGCTCTAAACCATCCATTGTTAGATGTTGATATTACTGGAGCAACCGGTGTATTAATCCATGTCACAGGTGGTCAATATATGACTTTGGAATCAGCAAGTCGAGTTGTTGATCTGTTAACTGCGAAGGTTAGTGAAGATGCAAATGTGATTTGGGGTGCGCGTCAAGATGCTGGGTTTGGTGATACCATCAAGGTGATGGCAATCATCACCGGAGTTGGCGGTACTGATTTGAAAACTGCAAGAATGCAGCCAGATGCACTTGGAGATGCTCTTCGATTAACTCGTAATCAAAACGATGCAAATAGAGGAGACATGGGTTTCCAACGCTTTGACTGACTTTGCAAATTATTGCTACAATCGGCTATTTATTGCTCTGTCATTAGTAAGCGTAAAATGAGACAACATACGCCATCAACACATGCGAGGTAAGACCATCGTAGCGATATTGCTTGTAGCAATGTTACTGACTCCAGTTCAAGCAGGTGATGTTTCTGCATTACAAAGCGAGCCTGAAGACGACCCTAAGCAACCATGTGAAGGAAATACTACGCTATATGTTTTCCATGATGGAATGAATAACGCATGGAGTCATTTTAACTCAACTGATGAAGATTCTACTGAGGAAAATGAGACTAGAGAAGATAAGGATAACGGCGTTATTGATATCAAATATAGATTCATGATGAAGCCAACTCTTGACAAGAGATTAAACATGACCGTTGGAGGAGAAATTCGAGGTAATTTCAATATTTATTATGAAGGTGATAACGCAAATGGTGGCGATGGTAGTTGTAATAATGACTGTGATTGGTTGAATATTACTGTCTTCAAAGGTGCTGCGGAAATTCATAGACATACTGAACAGCCTTGGGTTGCTGGGAATTGGAAGAATGTTGTCTTCTCATATTCAATCCCAGAGGAGCATGCAATTTGGGATTCGGTCAACGATAATCCAATTGTTGAAGTTACTATGAAGGTCAAGGGCGATTATCAAGAATCTAATATTATTTTTGCGAGTGGAGATGAGGCAGCGTTTGGCATGAAATTAGGTGCTGATGGGTCAGTGGAATTTCCTATTGATGACTCCTCGTGGGACGATGATTTCCAAGCCGGTATTGAAGAAATACCTGCTGAAGAATCTCCTGGATTTACCTTGGTAGTTGCTTCAGCGGCTATTGCAATGGCTGTATTCATCAATGCTAAGAAACCTGAAGAAGATGAATAATCTGTCTATTGTTTTTTGTCGCATAGAACTTTATTACCTTAAAAGACTAGGAGTATTGTATGGGATATACTGACATGACCCTTTTGGAACTGAAGGTACTTTGTAAAGAAAGAGGCTTGATGGTTTCAGGAAAGAAGGATGATGTCATCATCAGACTGATGGAGAATGATGAAGCAATAGCACCGCCAAACCAAGTAATTTCCAATAACAGCAATCAATATATTCATCATAATTCTCACCAAGTTCCTCTTTCAAACGATAAAGATGTTTTGATGATACTTTTGGGTGTTGGCATCATCATCTATTCACTCTTTAGAATTTGGACGGGTTTTCTTTTCTTGTCTGTCGGTTCTCAGGTACTCGCCTCATTGATAGCAATTGTAATTGGTTTCGCATTTATGACCGGAGGAATATTGACGACCATGAATTACAAAAATGGTTTAGTGATAACCTTGCTCGTCTTGTTATTTTCTGGGCTTCTAAGTTTAGTGGCAACTTCGATATTTGGCGGAATAACTCCTCTAAGCGTTGACTTTGGCGATGATGAATTCACAAAAACAATCTCACTTATGTGCTCAACCACGTGTTTGGTAATAGTTGGGGTTCCATTTCTGATAAATATGGATTCAATGAAACCAGGATTC
Organism: Candidatus Poseidoniaceae archaeon; assembly: GCA_024958795.1. Lineage (GTDB taxonomy): Archaea > Thermoplasmatota > Poseidoniia > Poseidoniales > Poseidoniaceae > MGIIa-L1. The sequence goes on from JANXHP010000051.1 coordinate 22,085, forward strand.
CCCCCAGGTCTTGAAGACATTTTCTCTTCTCAACGTTCAACAAATAACTCAAACCAAAGTGTGTCAAAAATCTCCTATGAGTGCCCCTCTTGTAGCCAAACTTTGAGAATCCCTTCAACATATTCCGGTATAGCAACTTGTCCAAAATGTAAAGAACAAATGGAAATTTAAATACTGATTACGTTTCAATTGAGAATGTTCAAAATCGAAGAAGCATCTAATTTAACTGCTTGTTCATTTCCAGTTTTTAGATTCTTTAGCATAGCAGTTCCGGCCTCTAAATCTCTCGGTCCAATAACAAGAGTATATTTTGCTCCAATCTTATCTGCCCAATTGAAAGCCTTACCTATTTTTCTTCCACGTAATTCTAACTCAACCACTTGACCTGCATCACGAAGTTGTCTAACCACCTGAAGAACTGCTTGTGTATCAATATTGAATGGAATAACTGCTATCAATCCTCTACCATCTTCTTGACCTATAACAACCTCATCTCTGCCTTCTGCTTCAGCTTGAGCCTCAAGTGCTAACATTACTCTATCAAATCCAAGTCCAAAGCCACAGCATGGGTCAAGATCTGCTAATCCAAACAGATGCATTAGGTTGTAACTACCTCCACCCAATACCTGTCCTTCTCCACCTAACTCTTCAACTTGAATTTCAAACACCATTCCGGTATAATAATCCAATCCTCTTGCAACTGTCAAATCAACAGCCAAACTTGGAGGAGTTACAGCAAGAGCAGATATTGCATCTAAGGTTATTTTCAATTGATCAAGTGATTCTAAAGATACTCCTTCAAATGCAGATAAAATTTCTCTAGCTGGTTCAAGAGTTTCAGCACCACCTTGAAGTTGTGATAGTTGGCGAAGGGGTTCACTAAATGATGGGTCTATTCCATTGCTTGAAAATAATTTAGCAAGTTCATCGTCATCTCCTTTGTCAAGGAATCTCATTGCACTTGCAACCGATGCCTCATTGGCTCCTTGCTCAACTTGATCTGACAAACCTAAACCAGTTAATGCATCCTTCAAGATTCCAACATGGCCAATACGTAATTGCCAATTCTTTAATCCACATGAATCTAACATATCAATTGCTAAAGCGATTACTTCTGCTTCTGCAATTGGGCCTGAAGCGCCAACTAATTCCACCCCATACTGGAAGAATTCTCGATAACGTCCTTTTTTGAATTCTTCATAACGATAGCATTGACCAAAGTAGGATAAGCGAAGAGGTTTGGTATCCATTCTCATTTCTTCTGCAATCATTCTCATTACAGGTGCAGTTAATTCTGGCCTTAGAGTCAAAGGCCGTCCACCTTTGTCCTCAAAGGCATAAAGTTGTGAGATTACTCCATCGCCAGACTTTGCAGTAAACAAATCAAGTGATTCAAAAATTGGTGTTTGAACTCTATTGAATCCATGCCGTCTGGCTCTTTCCTCAAGCAGTTGCTCCAAAGCCATACGACTCTTCATCACTGCAGGAGTGAAGTCGCGAGTACCGCGTGGCCTTTGCACCATATTACTAATCCAGCCGCTAACCGTTCATCACCTCTTCGCTTTCAAATAGCAACAAGAAGGGGGTTTTGATAACCCTTTACAACATATCCGAATTGGTTAGATTATGCTCTATTACTTACTTTTATTGCTCAAAGAGTCGGTCATTTCTGTTTTGACTTTGTCTATCTTTTTTGCAAAGTATGCCCAAGGTCCAAACGATGGCCCAATCACTCCTCTCATAGTAACAACGAGTCCAACTAAAACTAATACACCAGGAGCTAATTTAGGACCATATACCTCGAAAAACATTCTATATGTAAAACCAGGATATACATCTATTTCAGAAGGATCATCAGGGTTGTATGCAACCGATTCAAGATTCAGATAATATTCACTATCATGCAAGCATTGGGTTTCCCATGGATCCACAGTTCCAGAACCTCCCTGGGTTTGTTCTGATGCACCATGCACCCTGTAGTCACAACTGAAGGTAGAATTGTATTCAACACCAGCAACAGAATAATTGTAAAAGAAGGTTTGTGTACCCTCATCCGCAGTATAATCTTGGCCGATTGCTAGGACCTCGGTCTCAGTCCAATCTCTTGAATCCCATTCATCCATAACATAAAATCCACCAAAAAAAGTAACAAGAGCGATTCCTATTATTATTGTGAAGAATCCAATTGCAACATACATCATATCCGGTCCGGGTTTAGTTTCAGGGCTGGCTTCATCACTAGAGTCACTATTCATCATAAGACTCGCCACTCCTGCTCCTCACTTCTATCTATCTAAGTTTGACTGATGCAATATCAATGAAAATACCTGCTGAAAGGGTATCCGATAAACTCTTGAGAATTAACCAATATCGATAGTCCACAGATTATATCCTATGACCTCTAGAACTGATTGTGACCACCTTTGAAGAGTATTTCAGCGCCCTACCTGCGGATAGGAAGGAAGCCATGGAAAAACTAAGAGACACAATTCGTTCGAGTTTGCCAGATGGATATGAAGAGATAATCAACTACAACATGCCAAGTTGGGTTGTCCCTCATTCTCTCTTCCCAGAAGGTTATCACGTTGACCCAAAATTGCCGCTACCATTTCTTAGCATTGCATCTCAGCGACGACACATTGGGCTTTACCACATGGGCATCTATGCAAGTCCTGAACTGTTAGAATGGTTCACACAGGAATATCCTAATCACTGCAAGACTAAACTTGATATGGGTAAGAGTTGCATTCGATTCAAAAACGCTGCATATATTCCCTATGAATTGGTGAGGGAGTTGTGCTCCAAGATGTCTGTTCAAGAGTGGATTGATTTGTATCAAAAGCAGCATCAATGAGATATTCTGATACAAATTGTTCCTCTGTATTGCACAAAGGCTCTCACAGAACAGAGGTAGTTTGAAGAAGTGTTGGGGAATAGAATAAGATATGAGAAAAAGTGTCCTCCTAGTATCAATCTTCTTACTTTCACTGCTACTGCCATTTGGAATTAGCCCCCCCGCTGTGGCACAGGAATCCTCTAACCCGCCGGTTGAACCAATTTGTAATGCCAATCGAAATGCCACTTGGACAGTCGGGCTCATCTATTGCGATAATCGTGTGAATGAGGATTACACACTCTTCGCTCCGATGGCATCCGAGAGCACATACCTCATTGACGCACATGGGCGAATGGTTCACTCGTGGACATCACCTAGTGGATTGCCCCCTGGTATGTCGGCCTACATGCTCGAAGATGGAGATTTGCTGCGAACGGTCAACCTTGGTACCAATTTTGATCATGATGGCAACGGGGTTGCTGGTAAGATTGAGCGTCTGTCTTGGGACGGTCAAATGGAATGGGAATGGTTCTACCCCGGAGAGACCAATCGCAGCCATCACGATATTGAACCATTGCCCAATGGGAATTTTCTAATGATTGCGTGGGATTTCAAGAGCGAAGCAGAAGCCCAACAAGCAGGACGCAACCCCAACAAGATGAGTCAAGACACCCTTTGGCCCGACCAGATTGTTGAGGTTCAACCCGTCGGAACCGACCAAGCCAATATCGTGTGGGAGTGGAACATCTGGGACCATCTGATTCAGGAGTATGATTCCACCAAGGACAACTATGGTGTCGTAG
>JANXHP010000019.1 GCA_024958795.1 Candidatus Poseidoniaceae archaeon
AGAATTACTAATCAGAGCATCAGGAGGAATGTACAATGCTGCAGAATTCATGATTACTGTAACATCTGATGGAACAGTCATAGAACTGCCACCAGATATTGATGGTGATGGAATATCTGATGAATTTGACACTGATGACGATAATGATGGTGTCCTAGATACAGATGATGAGTGTCCAAATACCCCTATTGGAGCGACAGTAGACTCGAATGGTTGTCCTTCACCTGATTTAGACAGTGATGGCGACGGAGTGATGGATGACGAGGATACGTGTCCCAATACCCTACAAGGTGCAACTGTAGATTCTGATGGATGCGCTGAATCACAGTTGGATGTAGATTCCGACTTAGATGGAGTGGAAGATGGAGATGATTTGTGTCCTGATACCCCACTGGGTGAAAATACCAATTCAGAAGGTTGTTCAGAGTCACAATTAGCCGTAGCAGATGGTAACAACTCAGATGGTGAAAACAATGATGATGGAGTTAGTGAATCTACAAAAGGATTCCTTGGTATGGACATGCTAACTCTTGGAGGAATTGGTGCAGGAGTTCTTGTATTGGCAATTCTTTCTCTATTGTATGTTAGAAGAGGTAGCGGCGATAGTGATCATGATTGGAAATATGAAGAGGAGGATTTGCTGTTTGAATCACAAACCAGTTCAATGGTGCAAGATTCACCAGTTCCAGTTGAATATTTTGCTTCAGCAGCGGTGCAAAGTGGGCCTCCACGAGCACCACCACCTGGCCATCAAGGCCATATGAGTGATGGATATGAGGTTACCGAGTATCCTGATGGTAGTGGGTCTTGGTGGTGGAAGGATCCTGCCACTGGCAATTGGGCTGAATGGACTTGACCTTTGATTAACACTTTAAAAAAGTCAGTTAAGCAAAGATGATTGCTGTGTAGTGTAAGGCATTATCATGGCCCCAGAGAATTTGCGCCTAACTCTCATTGTGGGTTTGGTATTTTGTTCGGGGTTATTGCTCGCATTTCCTGTTGAACCAGTTCTTAGCACTGAAGCGATTTTTGATGATGAGGCGGATAAGAGAATTCGTGAAGAATCTATTGGAAATACTAGTCACTCACAGTTAATACTCACTATTCGGCATGATGATGGTCGTTCATTAACAGGAGACTTTGATTTTGTAGAGAGATTAATGCAACTTGAAAAAGAGCTGATAGATGGCTCAAATTCTAGTACTTCTTGGGATGAGGAACATGTTATTGTTTCTAGAGTTGAAACGCCATTTAGTATCTGGGCAGATGCTTTTGCTTCTAGAAACCGTTCACTGGAAAATGCTACTGATTGGCATGATGTTCTACTGCCTCAACTCGATGAGGGATGGTGTGGAAATGGTACGACTGAGGCAGAGAAGCAAGCATTTGAAGCAACACTATTGATGCTACCAAAGGATACCAACTTCGGTATTGCTTGTCCAGCATTTTCTGGAGCAAACGCAGACCAAGCACCCGACACAGATGAATTGTTGTGGCTGGTTTGGCTTGAGTCCAATGATGAGGATTTAGATACTGATTGGGGGACTCTTGATTTGTGGGCTCAAAAAGTAAGTGACTCCACCGAATTTGAGGTTTCTGCGGCAGGAGTAAACATGTTGTTTGCTAAATCAAAAACTGTAGCAGAAGATGATCTAAAACTCGTTCTATTCCCTTCGATAATAATTCTTGCAGCTGTGATGATGTTTGCATTAAGGGATTTACAAATAGTAGCAGTAACTCTTGGAGGTGTTGGATTAGCAATATGTGCTGAAGCAGGATTACTTTCTGCACTTGGATTTACTTTTTCAGTAATCGATGGAATCGCTTTACCAATAATATTAGCAGTAGCAGTCGATGGTGCATTTTGGTATTGTAAGTCTTCAAGGAAGCGAGAGGAAGTACGTAGTATGCTATTAATGGCATTAGGAACTACACTTGCAGCTATTTCATTATCCCTTTTCTCACCAATAAAAGCACAACGCTCTCTTGCATTAGTCATGGCAATTGGGATAATTCTTTGTTGGGTGATTACTCGATATGTGTTAGAGGATATATATTTGAGAAAGCGTGCTGAAATAGATAATCTTTCCACATTACCAGAGTCTCTGACATCTAATCCTATGTTCTCGTGGAGTTGGCCTGTTGCCCTCCTATTATTGGCTTCAATTGCAGTAGTTTCTCCTCCTGGCGTAGAGGTATTTGACGTTGAACAATTTCTTCCGGAAAATGATCCTGCATTGGATGAGTTAAAGGAATTACAAACGAAGTATGTGTTAGCCTCAAGTACAATTGCTTGG
>JANXHP010000077.1 GCA_024958795.1 Candidatus Poseidoniaceae archaeon
TAACTTGAACAAGATAACATTGAACATCCGACTTTATTTCGGGCCCATTCAGGTCGTTTCGCAAACCATTTAGTTTGAAATTCGAGTTGTTCCGAATATGGGTATTTCAATAGATTATACAATTCAATACACAATGAAAAATCACCTTTTTCAGCATCATCAATTGCTAATTGAGCCATCCAATTACGAAGTACATATTTTGGATTTGCTAATTTCATTTTCTTGCGATTTGGCTTTTCCTCAACCCGTTTCCACCATTTCTGCAGCCATTCATTCCACTGTTGATGTGGAATGACATCTTCATCATAAAAAGCAAATTTTAGATCGTTAATATCAGGTTTTTCAATTTCGGATAGGGTTCTAAAAAATATAGTCATATCAGTTTCAACCAACTGTAATAGTGAGTTCAGTTCTCGAACCAATTCAACATCTTCATCACGAAATGAATCAAATCCAAGTTTTCCTGCCCACATGGAGTTTTGTTGCTGGTTAAAGGTATCAAAGAAAATATCCAATATTTGCGATAACTGTTCAGGTTCATCAAAAAGTGGAGCAATTGCTTCTAAAAATCTTGCCAGATTCCATCCTGCGATTTGTGGTTGATTAGAAAAACGATAGCGTTTATGAGATAAATCGGTTGTATTTGGAGTCCAATTTGGATTGTAATCTTCAATCCATCCGTATGGACCATAGTCAATTGTCAGTCCGTGGATTGACATATTATCTGTGTTCATGACTCCATGTACAAAACCGACCCTCATCCAATGTGAAACCATAGTAGCAGTTGATTTTGCAATTTCTGCTAACCATGACAATAGTTGTTTATCATTTGAATGGTGATGATTAGGAAAATGATTGTTGATTGTATGTTCAATTAATTTTCTTAATGTTGCAGTATCTCCAGTTGCTGCATGAATTTGAAAACTTCCAAAACGAATGAAACTTGGAGAGACTCTGCAAACGATTGCCCCTTGTTCTAATGTTGGATTTCCATCATACAGAATATCTCTCATTACTTCTTCTCCAGTAGTTGCTAATGATAGTGCCCTTGTAGTGGGAATTCCTAAATGATGCATTGCTTCACTACACAGAAATTCTCTAATCGATGAACGCAGAACTGCTTTACCATCAGCTGTACGCGAATATGGAGTTAGTCCTGCACCCTTGAGTTGTAATTCTACAATCCCCTCATCACTATCCACTTCGCCTAATGTAATCGCTCGTCCATCACCTAATTGATGAGCCCAATTTCCGAATTGATGCCCCCCATAGCGCTGTGCATAGGAATCCATTCCATCACATGGCTTTCCACCAGATAACAACTCTAAATCTCCTTTGGAAATAGATAATGAGTTGGCCATTTCTTCACTCCATAATTGCAGTGTTGGGTTTGGTGAAGGTGTTGGAATAACCTTTGACCAACAGGCACCTTCAACTTGACGCGCAGGACCTCCAACAACTGAATCTCCTGGTGTTTCATCAATGAAACGAGAATACCAAGTCAATGAGGATAGGCTGGCCACATATCTTGCACGATTGAATTCGTTTTCAAGATAACTATTCTAGAACTCTCAACGTTGTTGCCAGTCGCTTCCATTCCACCATTGTGTGGAATTGTCACTCATGGTTCTCCAGGTATGTCCCTCAGCATCAGTCCATCGTTGAACTTCACTTGCTGCAACTACTTGTGCTACAGGTTGAGGTGCAACAGGTTGAGGGCTAACAGGTTGAGTTTGTGGCAATGGTTGAGGTGTATCATATTCCTTTGTGGTTAATACTGGTTCTCCATCACCTTTCTTCTTCATGATAACCAATACCGCAGCCAATGATAGAATAATGACAACTGCTGCAATACCGATCATCATGTACATTTCACGTTGTTCTGCAGCAAGTTTAGCAGCCTTTGCTTCTGCTGCAGCTTGAGCGTTATCTCCAACACCATCACCATCAGTATCCATGGTCTCACTGTCATCATTAGGGAATGCATCAGCATTATCTCCAACACCATCAGAGTCAGAATCCACTGTTTCACTAGCATCAGTAGGGAACACATCAGCATTATCTCCAGTTCCATCAGAATCAGTATCCAAAGTTTCTGTAGCATCATTAGGGAAAGCATCAGCGTTATCGCCTACTCCGTCTCCATCAGAATCCATTGTTTCTGAAGGGTCATTAGGGAAAGCATCAGCATTATCACCAACTCCATCTTCGTCAGTATCCATAGTTTCGTTAGCATCATTAGGGAATGCATCAGCATTGTCACCTACAGTATCACCATCAGAATCCATTGTTTCGTTAGCATCATTAGGGAATACATCGGTATTATCTCCTACAGTATCTCCATCAGAATCCATAGTCTCAGAAGCATCATTAGGGAATGCATCAGCGTTATCACCGACTTCATCACCATCTGAATCTAATGTTTCAGTAGCATCATTAGGGAATGCATCAGCGTTATCTCCAACACCATCATCATCAGAATCCATTGTTTCAGCAGCATTGTTAGGGAATGCATCAGCATTATCTCCAACACCATCATCATCAGAATCTACACTTTCAGTAGCATCATTAGGGAATTCATCATTCTCATTGAATACACCATCTCCATCACTATCGATATCAATTATTGCAATTGCTGTAGTTTCATAGGTAGTACCCATATCGATTCCATCCGAAGGAGTGATTTTTGCATTCCAAGAATCTCCAACAGATGTTGCAGAGGATGGTACAGTTGTTGCATCATTCCAAACCGCTTGCTCTACACTGTCCTTGAACCATCTAACAGTAGTTCCAGATTCTGAATCACCATCACTATCATCGTATACATAACCTAGCCACAAATCTTCGTTTACTGGTACATTAGGACCTGCTGTTGCTGCTGTAATCTCGTAGTTTGAAACAGTTGGAATATTGTTTGGAATTACTGCTGCATCAACTGTAATGGAATTTGATTGAACAGCGCTACCAAGCGTTGTACCATCATGTGGCGCTACTGTAGCATGCCATGATTCTCCCGCACTAATAGCAGATGCTGGTAGTGGGTTGTATTCATTATACATTTGTTGGATAACGTTGTCTTTATACCATCTGATTTCAGTATCAGCGCCTACTTCAGGATCACTCTCAGGGTCTGAATAAGTATAACTAATTCCGATAGAAGTGTCTTCAACCACATTTGTTTTACTGGATGTAGAAGAAGAGAAAACTTGGACGTTTGATGCACTAGGAGGTTGGTTTGAAACCAATTCATTGAT
>JANXHP010000121.1 GCA_024958795.1 Candidatus Poseidoniaceae archaeon
ATTGAGAAATCACGTCATAAGCAACTTGAGCGCAAAGCCCGAGAAGATAGAAGAAGAGCGCTTACCCTTCAAAGTGGAAGTTCCGAAAATGCAGTTGCTGCTCGTAAAGCACAACAAGCAATGCATCTAGAAACTACTGAAGAAGCACCTGCTGCAAAGGATTCAAAAACTGTGAAGGCTGAAGAAAAATCTTCTAAGAAGAAAACCAAAAAGGATGATAAAGAAGTTCTTGATTTAGAAAAAGATGATGATGACCTTTTCTGATTTGGTAATCGCAATTAGGTTGTAAAACTTAACTTTAGCATAATCTTACAGTGGTAAGCGACTTAAGCAAAGGGTGCAGGGAGACTATTGGTTGACATGGTATCTATAGGAATATTGGGCCTCGGAAATTGGGGTAGTGCCATCGCTAAGATGTGGCTTGATGAGGGTCATAAGGTCAAAGGATGGACTATTGAATCTGAAGTATATGAGTCAATTACAATGGAAAATATCAATCACAAATATCTTCCAAAACTATCTCTCAAAGGTATGGATGTTTCAATGCACATTGAAGATGCTATTGATGGAGTTGAAGTTGTAGTTCTAGCAGTACCATCATCAGTTATTTTAGAAGTCGTAGACCAAGTAATCCCTCATTTACGTCCAAGGCATGTTCTGCTTGACCTAGCCAAAGGATTAGCACCAGGTAATCAAATGATTTCTCATGCGATTCAAGAGAAATTGAACGCTGCAAATATGACTAACCCTTTGGCTGTTGTCACAGGGCCAACAATCGCACCTGAAGCCGCTGCTGGAGTGATGACTACCGCACTAGTAGCAAGTGAAGATGTCTCTGTTGCGAAAAAATTAGCAAGAACATTGACTACTCAAACTTTCATCCTACATCCTGCATCAGACCCTGTTGGAGCTGAACTTTGGGGCGCTTTCAAAAATGTAGTTGCCCTTGCTTGCGGATTGGTTGATGGCTTGAAGCAAGTTGGTTCATTGGGCGGAGATAATCTCAAGGCTGCAATCTTCATGGCTGGATTCAAAGAAGGATGCTTATTGCTACCTCAACTAGGTGCAAGAGCCGAAGTAGCATTCGGACCTGCGGGGTTAGGCGATCTATTTGTTACAGCGACTTCACCTCACGGAAGAAATCGTTCAATGGGTGAAAAATTAGGAACAGGATTGACATTAGAAGAGGCATTGGAAGAGATGCATATGGTTGCTGAAGGAGTAAGAGCGACGCGAATGTTCTGCGAAAGGGCAGAAGATGACAAAATCGATATTCCATTTACTAAGGCATTGAACACTTTACTTGACGGCCATATCGATGCTGAAGAATGTTGTAGAAGAATGGTAAATCTTCATTGATTGAAGAAAAGAAGAACTGCAAACACTGCGGTGCTGTTTTGAATGGTGGCGATATGGCATTGCTATGGCGGAGGAATTAACTGAGTTGGAAGCCAGATTATTTGAGTGGCTACGTCAATCAGATTTTCACCTCACTCCATGGTCTACAGAGGATGCTGCAGAAATATTCAAAGTAGAAGATGATGCTGTTTACGAAGCAATTGCATCATTGACAAAGAAAGTACCTGACCGCATACAAGTCTTTTACAAAGATGGCTCATTACATATTGCAGTTGAGTGAAATTCATTCTTCTGAGTCTTCTTCTTGCTGAATAAATTTACCATGATGATGTAATGATGCCATTTTTGCTGGCAGAAAAATAGTAGACCAAGATGGTCTTTGTACATCGCCTTCTTCTGTAAATTTAGAACGGATTATCATCGATAACATATCTATCAATACAACTACTACGAAAACGATTATCAGTAATGCAACCACCTTATCGTATTGTAACATCTTTAGATAAGTATTGAGATATAATCCAATGCCTCCAGCACCGACTAATCCAATTACTGTTCCATGTCTTACATTATATTCAAACATGAACATTAGATGAGAAAGAAGGTTATTTGCAGATTCTGGTATTGCTACTAGGTATGTGATTTCAGCGCGAGTCATCCCCATCGCTCTAGCCGCTTCAAGAGGTGCGTTTCTAATTCCCTCAATCGACTCAAATTGTAATTTACCAAGATAACCAACTGTGTAAAATGTCATTGCAAATATTCCTGCAAGTGTACCCATATCAAAAATAATTACAAACAATATTGCCCAAATTATTGAAGGTAGACTTCTCATTGCTGAAAGGATTACTCTGGAAGGAAATGAAACCCATTTTGGAGATAGATTATTTGCTGCAAAAGCAGCCAAAGGCAAAGCGATAATAAAGCCAAAAGCAGTTGATACAAAGGCTATTTTGATAGTTTCAACCATTCCAATCCAAGCTACGGAACAAAATAATCCGACACTTTCTTGACAAACTGGATATGATTGCGCTTCCAATACAGACCAATTTGGTGGCCATAATGATTCTTCAAAGAAGATTTGTAGATTGCTCCATCCACCTTCCAGTCGGCCCCAGTCACCGACTAAATCATTGAATGTGATCAATGCTAATAGCAAGGACAATGCTCCAACTATGAGAACTCTTGAATTCATTGACTATCCTCCTCAATCAATTTTCCATCAACAATTCTCCAAATTCTATTTGCTACTTGATAGGCTAATTCTTCATGATGTTCAACCATTACCAATGCTGATTTTTTTTCTCTAATCGTCGCATTGACCGTCCTTAGTACAATCTCAACATTGTCATCATCCAGTTCACCTAAGAATTCATCAGCAAGCACGAGTTTTGGTTGCTGAGCAACAGTTCTTGCTGTTGCTACCCTTCGTTGCTGACCTCCAGAAAGTGTTCTTATCGGTTGGTTGGAGAAATCTGTCAAAGCAAAATTATGCAAAGCTTTGTCAACTATTGGCCGCAGTTTTTTCGGCAATGGAAATACTGGAGGAAGCCATTTGGATGCACGCATTCTTGCACCCATTTCAACGTTTGAACGGACACTCATATTACTTATCAGACCAAGTCTTTGAGGAATGTATCCTAAGCCCCCGCGTCGCTCTACTTTCAATTCCACCAATCCAGAAATCGGTCTAACCAATCCTGCTAATGTTCGCAAAAGAGTGGTTTTACCAATCCCAGAAGGACCTAAAACCGCAATAACATCACCAGAGTAAATTTCTAGATTTATCTCATCTATCAAAGTAGTTTCATAACCGATTGAAACATCAACCAACTTTGCTAACAATTTTGCCATCTCAATTACTCCTAATGTATTTTTTCATGCTAGATATTTTTCTTCCATATATTGAGAGATTCCTGGAACTTGTGAGATTAGACTTGAATATGAATCTAGATGCTGTTCAGCATTGGTTTCAACTATTCCAGGTGTATTTAGAATATTATTCAAAATTGATAGCCCTTCTTCACTATCTTGTAGTTCGACCAATGCTGAGACAATTGCAATTCTATCTGCATTGGACAAAGAATTTGATTGGTACATTAACGGATGACTAGGAGCATTGCCAAAGGCTGGTAATTTTATGTAATTAGCGATATCTAGGCACCACTCTTCATTATCTTCAACTTGAACATTATTGCAGTATTTGTCAACAGTAGAATCCTTGGCAAATGCTACATCTCCAGTTCCATCACTTAAGCACTTAATCGCACCCCCATATCCGTAATATGGTGTTCCCGATTCCGGTATGCTCGCTTCTTCATTAAAGAAATTAAATATTGTATTGCGTAGTGATTCAATATCCTCAGGATCACCTAATACATCTGTGTAATTATTTCCAATCAGGTACCCCATTGGAATCAACATGCCAGCAGACTTTAACCAACCTGTATGACATGATGTCTTTCCTTGTAAGAGGGAAAATGGGTCTGTTGATTCATTACCATCTTGGATTGCATTTGCAACTTCACTACCATTCAATACCCACGCATGGGCTTGATAGTAAGTTCTGCCATCACTGTTCATATCCGCTGCTGCAACTTGTAAGTCATACTTTTGCCAACCTACCCAACCAGCACCGCCATCCATGAAAGCCATATCAGCTGAACCGAAACGTAATGCTTCCAATGCAAGCGCATCAGATGTAATAGGATAAAGTTCAACTGGTTTTCCTATTTTTTCTGATAAATAATTTGCAAGACGATGTGGATTTTCATCATAGTTGCTATAATCATCCTTAATCGAAAATGCTATTTTTATTGATTCATGAGCAACAATGCCTCCATCATCAATTCTTTGCCCACCACCAATACACCCAGACAGACTGGATACTGCAATGATTAGGGCTAGGAATATTGGTCTTGCCAGCATACAATGGACTCCTGGTTTAGGGCGCCCTAAACTCAAACTTATATGAACTTTTAGGGCGACCTAAACCAACGACTACAACCGCCTTTTTGCTAATTATCCAATAATGTTGGAACTCTATGCTGAAAGCCAATCTAATACTAAGCTCTCTGCATACCTATCAGTTGTTAGATCTGGGTGTCCAAGTGGCCTAACAATAACCAAAACCTGTAATTCTCCACCCCAACTTGATGTCGCTGCACATAACACTTCACCAACTTTTATTCCATCTTCACTCGCTCCAATTGATAACGAACGAAGTTCATATTGACGAATCACAATATCTTCATCTATCTCAAGCGTATCACTAACATAACGATGTGTCTCTTGGTTAGGAATAGGTGCAAGCAATATCTCTTCAGGATTTAATCTGACAAAGGATAACTCATCATCTAGTAATTCTACCGCTTGATGTAATCTTGATTGTTCTAAGCCCAAGAATGTCGCTAAATCAATACTTGAACTTGCAGCACTATAGATCCCTAATTGATGAGGAGTTCTAATCGAAATTGATTGAATAATTTCTAAATTCAACTCTCCTGAAGATGGAGGCATTAACCATGTGTACTGTTGGCTAGCAGGCCAAATAGGTGCATTTGGGTTCTCAGTCAGCAATGGGTCACCCCATGAATTTGGAGACTTTGGTTGGGAGATAGGGGCTAAACTTCCAACAATTATCATACATACCAACAAGACACAAACCATCATTCTAGGAGTTTTTGTTTTGGACCATGCTATACGGCCTGCAGGAGATAATACGGACAATATCAAACCAATCGGTGCGATTACTAATATCCCGTATGGTACTATCCAAATTAACAATAATGACAAAGTTAGAAATTCTAATCCCATTGGCCCGAATACTTCCCTATAGTTGAAAATGATTGACGTTTCTTCAACAATTTCTTGTTCCTCAGCAAATTTCCTATATTGAAAATAGATTACCAATAATATTGCAAGAACAAGTCCCGCAGAATAAAGAAGACCACCTAGCATTACTGTTCCCAATAACTGATTGATTACCTTTCAGTGATGATACTTTTGCTTTGAGAGTATTAGAAACGGTAGAATATCAAGTGATTACAATTTGGGCGTATACATGGCGGAGGTCGTTTTACAACTTGTTGGCGCATCTTGCCGACATTACATTAGCGCTCCATTGCTGACAAAACCATGGAGAAAAATTCTCGGACCAGGTATTGCAAAAATTGACCTAAATTTACATCGGGGTACAATTTTGGGCCTTGTTGGTCCAAATGGTGCAGGAAAAACAACTCTATTGCGAATGTTATCAGGAATCTTACCTCTGCAGAAAGGAAGTGTTTTTTTCAGTTCAAAGCAAGACGGTAAAACAATTGAAAACGAATTGACTACAAGTATTGAATTGCGCCAAATTATAGGTCATATGCCGGAACAAGTTCGCTGGCAAGGTAAGAAATCTGTTCTTGATGCGATGAGTGAAATTGCTGCAATGAGGGGTTCATCTGAACATCGTATTCTTGGATTGATAAAACTAGTCGGTTTAAATTCACGCATTGATTCTCCATTGGATGAATTAAGCCAAGGAATGAGGCAACGTCTAACTTTGGCAACTGCTTTGCTGGGTTCTCCAGACATTCTACTACTCGATGAACCATTCAATGGATTAGATCCTGTTGCTGCACAAGCATTTGCACAGTTATTGCAGAAATTAAGCGAAAAGGGAGTTTCTATTGTCATTTCATCCCATCAAGTTTCAGGTCTAATTGGGATTATTGACAGAATCGCATTACTTCATCGAGGCCAATTACTAATTGAAGGCGAAATAAATTCTGTTGAAAAGGAATTAGAATTGAGTGACAGATTTGACTTGACTGGAACTTCACAGCCACCTTCTTCTGAATTAATTGAAAAATTAGGAATGGAAGTAATCAATTCAAATACTGACCAAGATATTTGGCAAATGCAGCTGAAAGGCGATGCTGAGGGTGTATTGAAAAATCTCATCAGTGAAGGAATTAATGTTGAATCTTGGCAACCACATGCACCAGATTTAGTTGAAATGTTGTGTTCTTCAACAGGACTTAGAGTAGAAGATGTTGGATTAGAAATCACTTCTTCAGCATTCTTGCCATTGGTACAAAGGGAGGTTGAAGAAGAATGAGTGGAAAAGGTTCCTTCAACAAAATAACATTCCTTATTGTCAAGGAAAAAATGTTCTCGACTAGAATGTTACTAATGTTCCCTATACTGCTATTATTTATTCCGGGTTTGGCATGGGGATTTTCTGACCCTAACATTATCCTACCTGGTGGACATCGCCCTGAAACACCAATGGAAGTCTTGTTCTATTCTAGTCTTGGAATTGTTTTTGGTGGAACAATGTGTGCAGTACTAATGTCATTTGATGGAGTTAGCAAAGAAAGAGCAAGTGGGGTACTAGAAGTAAAATTGGCTCAACCAATGGCTCGCTTGTATCAAACACTTGCTTTAGTACGCGGCACTGCGATTGCAGTCATTGTTCCAGTAACCATATTGGTAATGATTTCAATAGTCATTATTCGTTATAGAATGGGCGTTTGGCCAGAATTAATGGATGTTGTAGTCCATATTATTGCAACAGGGCTGATACTAACATGGTATACACTATTCACATTAATCGCTTCTTCAAAAGCTAGAGAACAAGGAACTGCAATCGCATTTGGTGTAGGAATCTGGTTCTTCTTCACATTCTTGTGGGCATTGGTAACGAGTATGGTTGCCTTTGCTTCTGGAATTTCAATAGGGCAGGAAAGCGATCAATCTTGGATTGCATTAGAAGGCGCACTTGATTTGTTTTCACCAAATGGAGTATATCATCACATCCTAGAATCACGACTTCCTAACATACAACGTGGTGTATCAGGATGGCAGGTTGGGATAATGGCTATCGCTTGGACAATCTTGCCACTATGGATTCTTGCAAGGCGCATGGAAGACTTAGTTCCTTGAATAATCACATGAACTGCCCCTTTAGGGGCAAGTGTATTAGATAACACCCAGTATCTATTGACATGGCAGGTATAGACGCTCGACTGAAAATCTCATCATTGATTCTCATCACAATCATGCTAATGATGTCTTTTTCACCAATACAACATCAAGATAATAGATCTGAAGAAAAGATTGTTTCTCATGTTGATGCGAGAGAAGATGATGTTGGACAAGTTAATTGCAGTGGATTGACTTTTGAAGATTTATTTGATTATAATTTTGCAAGTTTTGACATTGAAATTCTTGATGATTGGGCGACTGTTGATTATTATGCAAACTCTTGGGTCAACGGTTCTAATGCAGCTACTGTTAGAGAAAATCTTGATAATTTGATAGGTTCTCAGAATTTGCCGGGTGGCGGTAATGAATACATTAGCACTGATGAAAGAGATGCTGTTAGAGCAATTGGACCTGATTGTATTGCCGATATGGATACAAGAATTGGTTTGAAAGAAGGAGTTGCACATCGAAGTGGTGCTGATTGGAACAATTGGAGTTTTGTTCAAGATGGAATAGGGTTAGACGAAGTTAATCTAGTCCCAGCAGACCATGAATCGAAAAGAAGTTGTCAAAGTGCTTTTGCATCAACTGGTTGCTATGAAGTTGAGGTTACAGCAATAGATGATTTAGAAATAAGTATGTTCCTTGCTGATGATGAAACAAATAATGCTCAATTTAACCAATTGCCTAATAAGGGCGATTCAAATTTTACTCTGGCATTAAATGTTACAAATATTACTGATGCAGTATATGTTTTTACATTCCCTCAAACTCAAGGATTGAGAATACTGGATTTCTCAACAATGGATGATGGTATTCAAAATGATGCTCTTGAAATTCCAGTCGTTGAATACCTCCAAGATGGGAAACTGAGAGTATCTATTGATGTTGAATATTCTGCTTCTAACTATCCAACTATTCGTGAAATATACATTGACTTTACAACTCAAGCACCAGACGAAAATGACAACCCTATTTGGCATAATAGTGCACCTGCTGATGGTAAAATCATTCCTCTGTCAGGAGATGGAACTATTATCGTAATCGATGGAGATGTTACTGAAAACTGGGCAAGTGATAATGATGGATGGTCATTGGATTGTGACTTCGTTGAGGATGGTTGGTCAAGTCAAATGGATGAAGATGGTGCATTTATTATCACATCTGTTGGCACGGGTTCTTCACAAGCAACATGTAATCTTCTCGACCCATTCGGAGCAACTTCTGAATTATCTAGAACATGGACCTTTGGTCAACCATTTACATCAAGTGCAACTATGAATGACGAAACTGAAGAATTAGAATTAACCATTGTTCCAACTGGATTAGTTGGTGAAATGACAATCATAGTTCATGCCCATCAATCTGAAAATATGGCAGATGCAAAAACAATCGCTGTTGCAAATAGCGAAATTACAACCAGTTTGTCACTCAATAAATTAAGACCTGGTGCGGTAATGGTAATGGGTACTGCTGATGCTACTAGTATGATGACATATTCATTTATGCTCGACTTTGGTCTTCAGAAAGTAAGTTCACCTCCTGTTATTGAATTAGTCATTGGATTAAATCAAGAAAATGCTACTTGGGATGATAGTGGATTGAAATTTACTTTGAAAGGAATAGTGATTGATCCTGATGGTGAAGATGTCACTATGAGACTATCAATTTGCGGTGGCTCCGCAACTGATTTTATCCGCGAAGGAACTGATTGGGAAATTGATGTATCAATCGCTTCTTGTTTTTCTCAAGGGATTACTGAATATGATGTTACTATTTCTGCAACCGATGAATCTGGAGTGATTGGAACACTATCTGTTTTCGTTCCTGACCCTTATGCTGAAGATAATAATGATGGTGGAACAGTAGCTGATGACAAAACTTCTGAAGAGGGTGGACTACCTTCTCTATCCATGCTCTCAACGCTGATAATTACATTATTGGCAATGGCATATTGGCAAAGAAAACAATATTTGTGAATACCGACCCACTTAAAGGAGGATGGCTTCCGCATTGAGTTTGGGGAATACCATGTTTACTGGTACTATTGAGTCGTTGAGTCACGAAGGTGGACTACTTGTCACATTTACAGGTTCGTCACCTGCATTAGAATCTATCATCACTGATGCATCAACTGGTGATTATATCGGTAAAGTAGATTCTGTTTTGGGAAGCACTGATTCTCCATTAGTGCATGTTGCACATATTGAAAGAAAACTCGACATGCAATCCTTAGTTGGAAAGGAAGTTGGCGTTAGGTCGAAGAAACCTCGAGAAGAACGCCAAAAAGACCGTGATCAACGCCGTGATAGAACTGGTGGTCGAGATGACCGCCGTGGAAGTCGTGATGAGAGAAGAGAAGAAAGAAGGCATAATCCAAGCGAAGATTGGGATTGTCCTGAATGCCATAATAGTAATTATTCATTCCGTCAAAACTGTAACCGATGTGAAGCACCTCGCCCAAGTTCAGGTCGTTCAAGCGCTCGCCGCGATGAAAGATATGGTGGTAGAGATGAAAGGAGAGGTCGAGATGACCGCCGTGGAAGTCGTGATGATAGAAGAGGTCGGGATGACCGCCGTGGAAGTCGTGATGATAGAAGAGGTCGCGACAGTGGGCGTGATTCTAACCGTTCATCAAACCGTGATGGCGCAGACAACAGTAATGACTGGGAATGCCCAAAGTGTCAAAACAGCAATTTCTCTTTCCGTTCAGAATGTAATCGCTGTGGTCTAGAAAGAGAAGGTGGAGCACCAAGACCAGGTCGTCAAGGAAATGATAGACGTGGTGGAAGAGATGGTGGAAGCCGAGACCGCAGAGATAGCGGAAGAGATAGATTCAGTAGAAGTGATAACCGTAGTGGTGGTAATGAAAACCGCATGGACGGAGATTGGGAATGTCCTAAATGTCACAATAACAACTTCGCAAGAAGAAACGAGTGTAACCGATGTGGTCTACCTCGTTCCGGCGGTGGTGGAAGAGATTCTGGTCGAGGCGGTGGCGGAGGCTACAGAGGCGGTGGTGGAAGAGATTCTGGTCGCAGCGGTGGCGGAGGCTATAGAGGCGGTCGTGATGGTGGAAGAGATTCTGGACGAAGCGGTGGCGGAGGCTACAGAGGCGGTCGTGATGGAGGAAGAGATTCCGGCCGAA
>JANXHP010000062.1 GCA_024958795.1 Candidatus Poseidoniaceae archaeon
AAGAAGATTTACTTGAAGGCCAAGTTAGCGGTTCTGCTCTTACTCCAATGGCTTTACGAAAAATGGCTCGAAGTTTCGCAGGAATGCCAATTACTGATGCTGCAGTTGAGGAATTACTTCTTTGGTATTATGAAGTGGTTGATGAAACTGGACAAAATATTCGCGAACATGCTCAACTAGGAGCAAATCCTGCCGGTTTTATTGATTCACTTGACAAAATGAAGGAATTGATGATGTTAGGTTGGATTCGCAGAATGTTAGTTAGAGCAGGAAAAGATGCAGATGAGCGTGGATACAAGAGAATAGATGTTGAGCAATTGATTCATCTTGACCCTTTTGAGTAATTTTCTTGATAGGGAAATTAATAACAGATTACATTGAGCACAGGGTGGTGAAAAAATGGTAGAAATAGGAGACGATGCTCCAGACTTTGAACTTCATGATGGAGATCGCAATATTGTAACTGGTAGTGAACACAAAGGGCAGCGAGTAGTTTTGGCTTTCTTTCCAGCAGCATTTACAGGTGTTTGTAAGAAGGAGATGTGTGTTTTCCAAGATTCATTACAGTCTCTAAATGATGCGAATGCTACAGTATTGGGTATTAGCGTAGATGCACCATTTTCGAACAAAGCTTTCGCTGATGCTAATGGTATTGCATTCCCAATACTTTCAGATTATTCAAGATCTATGGTACATGCTTATGGAGTTGCATTAGATGACTTTGCAGGGATGAATGGCTATGTTGCTGCTCAGAGAGCAGTATTCATCGTTGATGCAGATGGAAACATCATGTGGAAGTGGATTGAAGATTCTCCTGGTGAAGAACCAGACTATGCTGAAGTCTTAGCTAAGTTAACTTAGAATAGCCTCAAGCATCGTGGTCTTCCAACTTAGCATCCTCATCTTCAGGTGCCATTATCATATTGTGATAGAGGAATGAACAAGCCAACGCTCCAGCAACTGTACCAATAATGTACATCCAAGAATCAGCTAAGAATGATTCTCCAGCGAAAGCCGCTGTACCAAGATATCGTGCTGGATTCATTGCAGCACCAGTTAGTGGGCCTCCCATCATGATATCTACAGCAACCATCATTCCTATGCCCCATCCTCCAATAGCAGGAGCACGAGGATCAACCGCAGTTCCCCAAATTGCGAATAGTAACAAGAATGTGAGGAAGAACTCGATCATTATCACTCCAGCCGCTCCTAATCCAGCACCCGGTGCTGGAGTACCTAGGCCATCTGCGAGACCAGCAAAATCGAATCCCGAGTGCTCTACAAGAGCAAATAGTGCACCACCAGCGATTAGTCCTCCAACTAATTGTGCAACAATGTATTTCATTCCAGTTTCATTATCCATCTTCTTTACTGCCATCATTGAGATGGTTACTGCTGGATTAATGTGCCCACCGCTTACATTCATCGTGGCTGTAACAACAATTGAAAGAACGATTCCATGGGCTAATGCTACCGTCATTAGGTCACCGCCCATTATTATCGAACCTGCCCCAATGAAGGTAAGTGCAAATACGCCGATTCCTTCTGCTATCAGTTTACTTTCTAGACTTGCTTCACTCATGTCGTTCACCTTCGGTAAATCGCCTACAATTAGTACGAATCATAATGATTTCCTGAATAATGATAATAAAATATCTTTTTGCGAGTGTGATTCAAGAACCGACAGCAGGATTATGTTCTCTTAACTCTGCGAATGTTTTGGTGAGATTATGGAATTGCTGGATAGTGAGACTTGGGAAGATTTTTTCTCAGCGCCAATTGCGATGTTGATGCTTGGCAAGAATGACTGTGCATCCTGTGAAACTTGGACGGTAGAATTAGAAGAATTCGTAGTACCCGAGGGCGTGCGAATCGGAAAGATTCTACTCGATACTCCTGGACTTGGTCGATTCAAAATCGCCCATGATTGGGTTTCTGGTGTCGATGTGCTTCCATTCAATGTTATATTCGTCAATGGTGAGATGAAGAAGCAATGGGCTGGCGGCGGAATAGAAAGAATGCAAAACCGACTCAGCAGGTTTCTCTGATGTTATCAATTCTACTTTCGGCATTCTTCGCCGGCTTAGTGGCAATATTAGTCACAGCAGCAATTGAACGCTGGGGCGGTCTTGTTGGTGGAGTACTTGGAACGATTCCAACTACTATCGTTCCTGCAGTAATCGGGATGTCGATAGAGGGTGTAGACACTGAACAAGCCTTAGCAGTCATCCCGTGGGGTATGCTTCTCAACGGTATTTTCCTACTAACTTGGGTGATATTGCCACAAAGGTTCAGCACTTCTCTTACAACTACAATTTTTGCCAGTCTTACAATTTGGTTTATCTTGGGTTTATCCATGGTATAC
>JANXHP010000030.1 GCA_024958795.1 Candidatus Poseidoniaceae archaeon
CAATCACCACTGTTTAGGCACATAGAACCAATTTGTACAGGGTCATCACTCACCCTTCGTGTATGGAAAATTGGATTTTCATCAAGAGCGTTCAAACTGTAGGTTACATACAGATGATAGTGAACTCCGTTAGGTGCATAGTGTCCATTACCAGTCCAATTGTTACCATCAATATCTGTAGTATTAATCAATGACCCATTTTCACTACCTAGATAAGTTACTGCGATTCTTCCAGGGTCACCAGCATCTGTTTGAGGAAAAGCCGTAGAAATAACTTCTATTGGGCTAATTCGAATACTTTCAGAATCCCATGACTCTCCCGAATCAATACTTCTAGACATATATATTCCTTGATCATTACCTGTCCAAATATGATATGCATTGGAATCACTATCTGTTGCAACTTCAGAGTTTTTACGAGGGTTAGGGGTGCCAACATCAGTTCCCATTTCTCTTTCTTCCCAACTTAATCCATTGTCTTTGGAGAAAATTAGCGTTGGAGTTGGTACACGGGGCGTGAGGTAAACAGTTCCATCAGGAGCAGTAGTAATCGCCCCATGTAATCCACCGTTTGTAGATGCAAGACCGACAATGTTTCCACCGACTTCGAATGTTGCTCCTCCATCAAAACTAGTGAAACAGGAAATCCCTACAAGTTTGTTAAAACAGAAATACACTGCTGTATCGTAGGTAGGATTTAGCTGTCCAATGATTCCAAACCCTTCATCAACCCAAGGTCCAGTTGCCAATTTGATATGGTCATTCAGAGGTGTTGTTCCTGAATCATGAGGATTACCCATCCATGATTCCCCATCATTATCTGACCATCCAATCCAAGTAGATTCTAATCCCATCATATGGATATTGAAGATGCGGTCGGTTTCTAAATCAACCCACCCATATGGGTCACTTGTAAATGGTGCTTGAGTAATGTCGGCAACATTGGTCCAACTTTCACCATGGTCACATGAACGCATTGGTTTTTCCATGGCAATGAAGAACATACACCCACTTGATGTAATTCCTATACTCGGTTCCTTTCCTGTTTCACCTACATCACTAAAAGTGAAATTCATTTCTAATGGAGTTTCATCAACAGGCATACCGGTACCATCAGTGACAAATATTCGCCCATCACCTTCAGGCTCCACATCAGGCGTAGTGATAGGTACATCACCTTGTAAACAACCTGCTAATGTGAACGAAATCATTAGGGTGCTGAGTAGCAAAGCCATTGCACGCATATCCCGCCCACTTTGCAATACCTCAATTATCTATCCCTAATTCAATTGTCGATAAATTGGATAATAATAGGCAAAACTAGACTAATGAAAAATTAAGATGTTAGCCCATTCCTCAACCGCAGCCTTGGATGGGCGAATCGCCTTTCGGCGAAAACTTGACGCATCAAGTTTTTTCTTGAATAGCACAAGATGCTAGAACGAATATCAACACTCAAAGGTGTTCGATTCCGACCTTCTTGACATTTGCCTTCTTGATCTTATCAGGCAGCCAAGCTGGTCCGTTCGCTGGCTTGTCGACCATTGCGATACTGCCTGTGAAGACGTGTACACGCTTGGTGCCACGCTCACGTAGGCGGATGTTCGTTTTTCCACGTGTTGCTGCTTTTAGAGCTGCACCGCGCGGTTGCTTACTAGCAAATACTTGGCTTGTGTCATTTCCGCCCTCCATGAGGACGAAGTACTTTTTATCAGACATTAGGATAACCTCCGGTCTCCCACTTCACCATTTAGCACTTAAACCTTTTGCCAAAAAAACGCATTACTGCGCTGTATAAGGTCCGCAGTACCCCTTTCCACAAGCGAAAATCAGTATGTAGAGGCGCAGCACAACGGTTTTAAAAGTCATATCTTTTTGTAAAAGAAAAATAATGAAATCGTTAATTATTGTTTATTTACAATAAAATAACATTTACGGAATTTCACAACTCAGCGCCAGCTAAAGTCTTGGTATCGGTAACACCAGGAACTTGACGAATTGTTTCAACAACAGCCTTAGCAATTATAGCCAAACTATCAGCTTCTAACTTGACAATTAGATCATGGTCGCCGAACAATAATGTTGCATCTACAACATATTGTAAATCCTTTACTGCCAAGTATGCTTGGTGCTCTTTACCTGGTGCGACGTTAATGAGAACATATCCTACTGCCATTTGACTCATGCAGGACCAACAGTAGGAAGAACATGAAGACTTCTATTCAAAGTTCTTGATCACAGTAATCTTTGATTTTCGATTATCGTTAACTTTTCAACTCTATGATGTTGCCATTGCTCTTCATCCCATCCTTCGGGCAATGGCCCATTTAACCATTCTAAATATGCAACCAAGGTCCATCCTTCGGGCAAGTCAAGTTCATTGCTTGCCAACTGCTGCAATCCCTCATCATCTTCAGAGTGACCCTCAAACAAGCCATCAACCTCTGATTCGGGAATCTCGACAACCAATTTTTCGGACTGTTGATTTTGATTTAATGAACTCCAATCAATTTCTTCTTCTACAGGTTTATTCTTGTACAAGAATAACAATAGTGAAATGATTATTGAAATGATTACAATTGCTATCA
Organism: Candidatus Poseidoniaceae archaeon; assembly: GCA_024958795.1. Taxonomy (GTDB): domain Archaea; phylum Thermoplasmatota; class Poseidoniia; order Poseidoniales; family Poseidoniaceae; genus MGIIa-L1. Next base: position 2,589 of record JANXHP010000030.1, read on the forward strand.
CCAGATAAAGTGAGTTTGGTGGTTGTGCAGAAGTGCTTTGGTTTTGGCTCGGTTGTACTTCTCCACTACAATTACTACATGGTAAAGGAGGCAATATGCTGACCTCTATTGTAACATTATCATATCCATCATTGGAATCTGCACACGAATATGAAACATTGATTGATTGATTTGCAAGTGAAATAGGTACTGGATAGACCAACTCACCCTCATAGTCATCTAAGGGGTATCCTAAGAACAAGGATTGGATATTGGCTAAACTTTGGTTACCTTGTGCGACATAATAAAAACAGGTTACATCAGATAAACCGTCAGCATCGTTAACATATCCGTTGACGTAGAGATCCTCTCCTGCAGCAATTTCTTCTTCAGCAACTAGCATTATCACTGGTGGTGCATGAGCAAATCGTAGAGGGATTTGTCCAGAACTAGATAATCCATCTATGTTTTTTACTGTGAAGGTTAATGTTCCACCATCATCGGTAAATGATGAATCTAATTTTACTCTAAAATAAATTACTTCTCCTTCTGCACTAGAATTGAGACAGTTTTCATCTGGTTGTGACCAAACTGGTTGTTCAACCTCTGGTGCTGAAACAACCCAATTCTCCTGATAGAGTGATGCTGTGATGGATTCTATCGGCCTCTCACTATCTATTACTAGAGTAAGAGTTGCTGTTTTACCAAACATCAATTCATCAATTGGCCCTAACCAATTACAAATCGAGTACTCAACAATTTCAGGCAAGGTCAAAATTAGAGGGATTTCAAATTGTTTATTTTGACTTGCACCATGTTTTCCAGTTATTTTAGCATCAACAATCAAATTTCCAGATTCTAATGACACCTCTACAACAGGTAATTCTACAAGCATCGTATTACTTCCGTCGAGAATATCAATTGGATAAGTTAGCCGTTCAGCACCTGGCCAAGTAATGTTGAGGTCTCCGATAATAGGTGATAATGGGTCATCTACATCGGTAATGACTATCTTAACAAATTCATCACCCCCACCTAGAACTCTACTCAAAGTTTCTCCGTCTGCATCAACAACCGATATCTCAACTTCAGGAACTCTATCAGCAACTTCAATTTGACGACTATTCAATAACAAACCATCAACTGAATACAAATCAAATGTCAAATCGGTTAATGGTTGGCCAATTTCCAAATAATAATCACCAACAAAACAATGATGATTGGAATCATTTTGAGCAACATATGTCAAATTGGAAACAATACCTCTTGACACTTGTACTACCGGAATTTCTGAATCAATAAACAAATCTGCATCCAAGACACAACTGCGAAGAGTAATATTTTCTCCACGATAAATACCTTGGCTGGGGTGATTTGGTAATGAAGTGGCTCCAACCCATTGTGCATCATCCACTCCCCCTACATGTGGTCCGAACCACAAAGCGCTAGCATTGGTGACTTGACTTACATTGTATTCTGTCAACAATGTAATCTGTCCGCTTTCATCTTCTGCAAATGCTTGTAATGCTAAGTATCCCAAATTGGATGTTGTTGGAATCATGATGGAAGTTTGCCATCTGCTTTGGTCAACTCTACCTGTGTTTTGAGAAACCCAATTACCATTTTCATGAGTTATTCCTTCCCCAATTACCAACCATTCAATTGCAACTGCTGTAACATTGATATCATCTGTTGCCATTACTGTACAAATGAAATTATCACCGCGTGAATAAACCGTAGAATCACAACTTATTGAATCGATTACTGGGGCTGCATTTACCCAAATTCGTAATTGTTTCATATTGTTTTGAGTATTCCTCTCTGGATATTCAAAACTACTATTTTCATATATTATTCTGATATCGGTCCAGCCCGTATTTTCGGGATAATAAGTCAAATTGAGTAACGTTCGTGAACCGGCAACATCTCCTTTAGGCATTGATAGATTGTAAGTTGAAAGTATCTTGTTGCCCTGTACATCTTGAATTATCAAAGTTCCATTCGCTTCTGACATTCCTCTATTCTCAATTGCAATTTGAATTGTAGTCATTTCATTGAGACTAGCATTGGTAATTTGCCGAGCATCTATTATTGACACATCGTGAAAAATATCTGCATAAGCAGCCATTTTTGGATCTCCGACAACAACACCCATCCAACTAGTCAATCTATTAGCTGCTGCATGCGATTCTGCAAGATTGTATCCCATTGCATAAGATGGCAGTAGTACTGAAGGATAACCAACTGCTGAAAGATAAGGTTCGTAGACATAACCTTTCAATCCACTTGCACCATCTTCTAGTAAATCCGCAACCAAGGATTGCCCATAACCTGTATCCCAATTGAATGAACGCCCGCCTGTTGAAACTGCGGTTTCAGCAATGGAACCATCAACCCACTGCATATGTGGTCTTATCGACCTTAGACTCATCGTATCAAAATAATACGACCCTTCAATGGTAGCACCTTGCGGAGTAAGTTCCAAACCAATTCTAAACGATGTGGCATTTAGATGTGGCCTAAATCTCATTGTTCTACTACTCCAAGAACTGGATAGTTCTTTGTCTGTACTACGATTGGTTGATAGTAAATTTCCGCTATTATCGTATGCTTCTGCCACTAAGTTGAATTTACCCGCTACTCTTCCTTCTAACATTGCATATGAATACAAAATCCATACATGATTCGTGTGATTCTCTGGCATTGTCATATTAGACCAAACTGTTGTTGTTTCTACATCAACTCCAGAATAAATTTGACAATTTTGGAATGTTTCATGAGATACACTCAAGACTTCAGCGCCGGATAATGCAGTGTCCCAAATTGAAACTGAATCTACAAATCCATTGAAAAATGAACTACCGGCTCGATTAACACCAATTTTGTAAACATCAAAATTGTTGAAAGAACCTGAAGGCATTGTATTAGTTGCAACTAAATTACCATCAAAATATTGACGAATTGTGCCATTATCAAATACTGTAGCGAGATGTGACCATCTATTGAGTTGAATTTCTGAGAAATCAGTTGTTTGGTTATTATGCAAATTCCAATTTGCACCGTTGGCCATATGTTGGAAACTAAGATTTGAACCTGCTACATCGCTAATCGCAAAAGTAGATGCGTATGCTGATTGATTAGTAGTATTGGTCATTACGAATTGTGATAAAGTAAAATTACCGGACCAATCAGTAATATCTACTTTGGCTAAATCATCAATTCCATCAAAGCGAAGACAATTTCCATCAGCACAAGTTACCCAATTAGAAGCATCCATTCCAGTTAATGTAAAATCGGCACCACCTACTGAATCATTGACGATTGAACCTGAACCTTCTTCAAAATCCCAACGATGTATTAGGTTGCTACTCTGTGGCAATATTGATGATGATAAAGTAAATGCTGATGCTGGGATAATAGATTTGCTTTGATTTGGCCCTTGCCAACTAAAATGTAATCCGTGAACGCCACCTCCTTCAAACAATTCTAACCTCATATCATGATCACCTGCTAACAAAGTCAGGTTTGAGGAGATTTCTGTCATCGCGTGAACGCCATAGTTTTTCACAATACTAACATGATCTATCCAAAGTTCAGAACCATCATCACTGTTGACATAGAATGTCCAATCTCCTGTTTCAGGAATATTGATGGATGCTGTATATCTAGCAGACCAATCAAATTTGAAACGATTGTCTAAACCTGGCCATGCTGCAGCACGACTGGACCAATCGATTGTTGTCTCAATTCTTTCCGCATCAGCAATTCTACCTGTTAAATCAGGCATTGTACTGGTGTTGAATGTAATACCAGCATTATCGAAGTATTCACCCAATATACCAGGCGTGGATTCAGCATCAAGACCTTGACAATCCGGAGTGATTTCACCTTTGATTGAAGCATCACCGTTTCGTTGTGTTACATTGGTGCGATTCCAATCAAAATCTTCTCCACCCGCCAATGAGGGTAAATCATATTGCCAATATTTTGCACCACTTTGATATGATAAATCTTCACTATCAAAACCTGAATTTGGTAATCTATTAGTATTCCAATTGCCATCATTGCTACCCCAAGAAGCATAACCCATTACATTACTAATATTGGTGATAAATTCTGTTTCCTGGTCAAAAATAACAGGTAGGCCTAAACTTCCATTTAATGTAGTATTAGCAGCATACAAGTCATCATTCCAAAACTTGTAACCAGAACTATTTCGATTAGTTGCCAAATCTAAAACATAGGTTCCTCGTTGACCGAGTGAATTGTTGGCTTTTTCTATCAGCCCAAGTGCAGTCTCAACAGTATAACCTGTCAATCTAGTAACAAGATAAAACCCATATTCCTGCCTAGTAAAAATCTCCATTTCTTTTCCTGCCAATGGCCCATACTGGTGAGAAACCCACCAGTTGGCACCAATACTGGAATTATATTGGCCTCCAAGCAAACTAATCTCTTGGTCAAAACTAGCTTTGTCGTTTCCTCCATTAATTCGAAGAGGAATTCCTTTCGTCGTAACTAAGTAATTTAGTGAATTTCCTAAAGACCTATTGTTCAACATTTCAAAAAATGGTTGCATGAAATATGTTTCAAATTGCTCACGATTAATCGTTTCAGCGGTTGGAGTACCACTATCATTGAAAATGAATACTCTGTCCATAGAAATATTTCTCGCATTTACAAATGCCCAGCCAATTGTTTTACTGGCATCAGAATTATTGTTTATCAATACACCAACATCTGAGTAATCAATTACAGTAAGCAAATCAAAGCCCGATGGTATTGCTATGTTTTGCCATGGTGTTTGATTCCAAATATCATCACCTGTGCTGGCATGAAAACCGTTGAATGCTTGTTTTAGAGTCCAAGGGTTTTGTTCATTTGTTACTTCTATTTGTTCACTAACAGCATTATCCAATACTGGAACCAGTACTGAATTCGCTATCATGATGATTGCGAAGAATATTGCACTGCGCACTAGACTCACATTTGGTGGGTGTGTGGTGATGGTTTAGCCCTATCGGGAATAATTGTAAGAAAATACAACACTCGGCTCTATTATTTCATGTCAATAAACGATGATTTTAGACAGTTTAATTCAATAATTGGCGAACCTAATATGTAGGGCGGCCCCTCCTGCTTGAACTGATGGCAGAACTATACATGGCAAGAACCTGCAAATGGGGAATCCTGAGAGTTGTTGGTGGAGAGGTGTGGAATTACACAGCGGATGCACTAATTACGCCTGCAAATAATCGTTTATCTGGTCGTGAAGGAATGGATGCTCTAATCCACGCAAAGGCTGGACAAGAGTTAACAGATTTTACAAGAGGAATTTGTTTAGAAAAGAGAAAGACGAACGAACCACCTTGTATTGTTACCCATAATGTTGTTTCCAAACCTTACGATCTTTCTGATAATTTCAAATATATCATTCATGTTGTTGGGCCTGATTGTCGTAGACCAAATCAAGATGATGCGAGGAGGGAATTACTTCCTGAGACTTATGTTAACTTATTTGTAACACTAAAAGAAAATAAGAAAATAAAAACAATAGTTTCCCCTCCTGTTTCCATGGGTATATTCTCATACCCGCACAGAGAAGGTGCTCGTAAAACACTTGAAATGTTGTTAAATGCACTAGATGGAGAGGAAGACCCTGGCTTTAACGAATTTACTCTTGTTGTTAAAGAAAAGAATTTCATCAGCAATTTGAGAACAGTATATCGAGAAGGCGAAGACCAAATGCCAGGAATTGATACAACCAGTGAATGAGGGTTGTTAATGGTCGACCTCACTTCTTTGGTCAAAAGCACCCTCGAGAGTGATAGACGAAGTTTTGATGCTGTCATGATGTTGACCGCAAGTGCACGTAAGGCAAAAAGTGTGGTTGAAATATTGCCTAAGGATTTACCACTGACTGTATTAACTAGTCAATCGCGAGTAAATGATTCATTGACTGATGCAGGTATTGAAACTACGAGAATGGAAGAAAACCTTTCGGCACAGGGACTTGGAGTCTTGAATCATGTTCATGATTTGATATTGCAAGCAATGGGAGAAGGTCGTATCTCAAGAGGTGAGAGAATGTTAGTCGTCTTAGCCGAACCTGTTGAAGGAGTAATTATTATTGATACTACTATGCTTAGTGCTAATAGGCTGGCTACTATTTCTCAAGAATTCAATATTGAACTAGAAATATTGACCAAACTAATGGAGTTGGCAAGACATATTGGTAGTCGGGGTAGAGAAGGACACTTTATTGGAGCACTATTTGCAATCGGGCCTTTGCCAGCACTAAGAAAATACTCTACCGCTTTAGTTCTAAATCCATTCAAGGGCCACCCTACAGAAAAACGAGATATTGCTGATGATGCAAACCATGAATCAATGGCTGAATTCGCTTGGCTTGATGGTGCTATTCTATTCAATAAAGAGGGGATTGCGAGTGATGCTGGAAGATATATCCAAGTTCCTGCTGGTATTGTACCAAAATCAGGAGAAGGTGGAAGACACCTTGCTGCAAGAGCTATTTCGCAATTAGCAGAATGTATTGCAATATGCGTTTCTTCCAATGGAACAATTACACTATATGCAAATGGTAGAGATCGATATAAAGTAAGGTTGAGTTAAATTCAAGCCTCATTACGTCCTTCCATTAGACTTTCAGCAGATGTAATTCTAATCTTAGCCAATTCTAAATCGGTTAGACTAGAATCAAGTGATGCTGATTTTAGATTACGTTCAATGCTTAATTTACTTCTTTTTATTGCTGCTATTCTTGCGGATTTTTCTTTCGGGCGCGAAGTATCTCCACGTTGTGACATTAGCCATTCCTCGAGTAATGCCTTACCCCATTCAGGTGCTCTAAGTCTTGCTGAAAGCAATATTTCAGATTGGCGATGTCGAAATCTAACCAATCCTTCATGAGTTCTGTGTACCTGAATAGAACCCGGATTCCAACGATCAAGCGGTATATGTAAGTGCTCTTGACAAGTCAATTCTCCTTCTTCATCAATTGCAAAATCAACTATTAGCACGCCACGCGTTAATCTAATGAATACTTGAGACATTTCTTCATCGGCAACCCACTCTGAAACTTCTTCAGGTATTTGTCCCCAATAGTCTTCACACCACACTTCGATTGCAGCCTTAAGTGATACCATCATCTAATGCTCAAGGCGAGTGCACATGAACTTTCCCACTTTGTTCATTTCCTAATTGGAGAGTTATTCAATAGATTTGGTGTGAGCATTGAAGGGGGAAGAGGGTTTGGCAAGTCTATGGATGTCGGCGACTTCATGGTAATAGAAGCCGATTGGGCCTTTGTTTGGATTGCCGTAATTATTTGGGCAGTCGTACTCAAAACATGGGAGAAAGGTGGTACTTTAGATCGCTGGAATTCATCAAGAGTTTTCAAAGTCATTATGATGATTAGAGGTAAGCAGGGATTGAAACTGTTGGAAAAAATCTCCAAACCACGTAAGTTTTGGAGAGCATATGGAGAAGTTTCACTTTGGGTATGCAGCCTTTCGCTATTTGCAGTAACTCTAGTAGTGGTATTGTCGTTCATCGGAGCATTGCTTTCACCACCATCAATAGACCCACCAAGTGTTAGCGAAATGGTTGCAATTCCAGGATTAAACCCAATTATTCCATTAGGCTGGGGGATAATAGCATTCGTCGTATCTTTGGTAATTCATGAATTCGGCCATGGATTAATCGCAAGGGCACACGGAATGAGAGTTCGCTCCTTTGGACTTCTAATGCTAGGTCCACTTCCCCTAGGTGCATTCGCAGAACCACAACATCAAGAATTACTACGCGCTCCAAGACGTGAAAGATTACGAATGTTTGCAGCAGGACCTGCAACCAATCTTTTCGCAGCATTCGTATTGATGATAATGATGGGAATGTTAGCAACTCAAGTAGTAGCTGTTAATGATCACATTCATGTTAGAGAAATCGTCAAAGATTCTGGTGCAGATTTAGGAGGTATGCAACCTTGGGATACTTTGATTTCAATAGATGGACAAGAAATAAACGGAGTAGATGGATTTCGTGAGACTCTTGGAAATTATTCATCTGGTGAACGAATAGATATCGTGGTCTACCGAGAGAGTGGACTAAGAGAAACAATAACAGTAAATCTAACTGATAAACATCAATATTATTCTGAATTAGGTTGGGATAATGATAGTCTTGCGAGTATTGGAATTGAAGTTGGCGACCCATTTTTGGGTATTATGGGTATGGCTGAAGGCACTGCTGGAATTGATAGATTAGCTGGCCCATTCTCTCCGCGCTGGCAAGGAAATACATTAGAAACTGCTATCTCAGTCCCGATTCATTCAATTGGCATAATAGTGACTCCATTCCAAATGAAAGGGGTGGCAATACATCCATTTGAAGAATCTCTACTCCAAGCAAGTGATGGCTTGTTTGCATCCATTCTTGGCATTGAAGGTATCATTTTCTTAGCCAATTTATTCTTTTGGTTGATGTGGGTTAACCTTCTATTAGGATTTACCAACCTAATTCCAATGGTTCCATTTGATGGTGGACATATGTTTAGAGACTTACTTCATGGAAGCCTTTCAGGATTGAAAAATATTGGTAAGAAATTGAAGTTGTGGAATATGCATGCACTCAGAGTAGACCATATTGCCAGTAAGGCCTCTTCAATATCATCACTCTTTTTCTTTAGTATTCTAATATTTATTATGCTAATTCCATATTTCTAATCAACGGCTACGCCGCCGTGCTAATTCAGCAAGTACATCTGTTTGACTTTTGATTACTCCCGCAGGTTCTAATTGCTCTTCAATTATATCGCTATAATTGAATTGTTTAGCAATTTTAGTTCTAATCGCTCTTACTTCCAAACTGTGTAATGTTTGACTTTGTTCAGCAGCATTTGAACAAACTAATGCAATAAACTTGTGAAGAGGCAATCCTTCCTGCCAATTGAGGTAGGGTGTGCCGTTTCTATTACGAGGAAATGGAGGTATTGATTTTGCTAATTGTCTTAGTTTTCCCTTTAGATTGTCTGTTTCCACCCTAAATATCATCCATGAATCGCCACGAATTCCTTTCATTCTATGAGCATATAATGGCATCAAGTTGCAGCGTTGACCTTCATTTACCATCGCCAAATATTGATCCATTGTTCGTCCAGAAAGATACAACTTACTCGCTTTTGTGGTTTTCACTTCAATCGGAAAACAGATATCGCCTCTTAAAGCAAGTAAGTCACCTGAACCTTCCATACCTGAGCCTGCAGCTCGGACAACCAAAAATGGGCGTGTTATAGTCAATCTCATTTTGTCTTTTTCTTCATCAGTACAGGAACGAATAACCGCTTCAACCCCGGTGGGAACTCCAGCAAGAACTTGCCGCAATTCCCGTTCATACTGACTCGCCACACCTTGACAACAATGTCAATCGTTATTGATAACTTCGCCTGATAAGGGCGGTACAGCATCTATTTCACAGATTTCGCTAATACACCACCAATCAATACCTTTGAGGCCTACCTACAGTAAGCATTGTTTGTGGCTAAGGTAGTGATTAGATGCGCCGATTTCAAATTGGCATATCGATTAATGGAAACCTTGCGACAAAATGGTATTCCGTTTACCCAACTTGAAATCGATCAACCTTTACCAAGCAATGATACAATTTGGTTTGGTAGTGAGAAGGAAGTTGAGAATGCTATTGATGAAGGAAGAGGTATTGCTTGTAATCTTGACACATGTGAAACCGCAGTAATTCAAGCAATATTATTGAGGAATGGACTGTCAGTGATTGAAAATCTTTCCATCGGTATAGACCCTGGACCTCGTCCTGGATTGGCATGGTTAGCAGATGGAGTGTTGATGGGAGTAGCACAACTTGAAGGAATTGATGTTGCCGTTGAGCACATTTCATCAATCGTTTCTGCAATCACATTCAAGCATATGACTGTGCGAATAGGTGATGGTGCCCCATTATTACGCGACCGAATCATCAACAAATGTATAGAGCAACAATGGACCATTGAAGAGGTAAATGAAGCGAAAACATCTCAAGGCCTATTACGACATAATCACTCGACTTCAGCGGTTAGAATTGCATCATTACGTGGTAATCGTGTTTGGCAGCAAAGAGAATTAATCCCGAATGATGGGGAAATAAAATATATCCAAAAACAAAGTAGAATCAGCAGTTCAGGAGCGATAACTATTTCCAAGGAATTAGCAACAAAGGTAGCTACTGGTGAGTTGTCAATGGAACAAGCGTTGATGATGATGTGATGATCAATCTAAATCTTCATCATCACTTTCGTCATCATCGTCATCATCGTCATCATCCCATTCAGAATCTTCTTCATCGAACATTCCTTCACCATAATCAATAGAAGTTCTTGATGCGATAGAAGCAACGGAAATAACTACAATGATTGAAACTAATGCAAATATCCACTGTAATGGATTTTCTCTAATACTATCCAATCCGCCCAAATATTTGGCATAAGCAATGTCAACACTGTGTGTAGCCGTATTATCATCATCATTTACTTCGGCGATCAAATTACCATAATCAACTTCCACACGAATATATGAGACCTCTTCTGCATACCATGTAGTAGAAACTTCTCTTGTTTCACCACTACCAATTCCAGATATTGTCATTACCTTAAACGGGGATTCTGAATCACCGGCAAAGAACGCAACCTTGAATGATGCTAGTGTTTCTCCACCTTTATTCAAAACTACAGTTGTAATGTCAACCTTTGATGATGGAGCAACATGGTCATCTGAAAGTGTGATCGATTTTACACGTAATTCAGGACCGACTGCACCCAATCTAATCCATTGACGTTCAAAGTCTGTATCATCACTTGCCAATTCTGGAATTGGGCTCGCTTCTGAGTTTGAAACTACAGGGAATTGATTTCCAGCAGCATCCCAACCAGTGATATAGAAACCAACGAAATCTCCAGCCTTTGGAATGATTTTTCCAGAGTCTGTCAAATCAACAGTTCCTGTCCAGATAACATTTTGTCCATCTTGTTGCATTCCAAGTATTGCTGAACCTGCACCAATAGTCATTGTCCTTGTTGAATCTCGCATTACCCAATGTACCAATTGCTCGGAACCGGTTAGATCTGCATCTTCAGTACCTTGGAATTCGATTGCAATATCAGTCAAATCATTATTTGCTGAAATGTCAATAACATTCAGTGGAGATATGCGTCGTGTTACACGCGGTGATGCATCATCAACTACAACTCTCAGAGTGGTTGAAACCAATGTACCAGTCATATCTTCACCACGTCCTGGAATATTGGTTATTGAAATTAAACAAGTCCTAGTTGGTGAAGATTGTAATGTCTCTGCTGCGGAGAGTGGTACTTCAACAGAGTATTCTCCAGCATCTGTCAAAGAACCGTCGGACCAAATCTTCTCACCATCAAATACTTCAACAAGAATACCAACATCACGAGGAGCTGGTACATCACTGCCTTCGTAAACAACAGTTCCTGTGAATGCTAATCGGTCATCCTTACGAACTCTTGAACCATCAGCAATATGGCCAGTTCTCGGCTCACTGATATCATCTACATTGAAATTTGTTGGAGCGAGCATCAAATCATTTTCAACCCTAAATGTGTGTTCCAATAATAAGATTCGTGAATCATCAGAAGAACCTCTTTCTTTGTATAATAACGCAACATCGCCCATTTCTTCATCTGGCCAATCCCAACCGATAACGAAATCAAATGTTAGTAAAATCCATGGTAATCCAGAATCGTTAGTTGTCTCGTACATATTGCTGCTTTGCAATATTGTCAAATATTGACTTTCTGACCAAAATGTATTGTTTATTCCAGAATATGAAATTCTTTGAATATCTCTTAATGGGTTCGGTCCTTCAAAGTCAAAGACTAGGGAAATATGTTCAAAATCAATTGCAGTGTTTGCATCAATGAAACCAAGAGTAATCGTCTGCTTCATACCCGAATAAACTGCTGCATCATCCTCATGACCCATCCAATCTAATCCAGTGAATACTGCACTCGAATCTTTTCTTGTCCTAAAAGTAGCATCATCATGGTCAAATCCTGTTTCTGATTCAAAGATTAATGTTTCTTCTTCTTCATTGATATAGGTGTAATGCAAAGGATTTCCTGCTTCATCGCCACCATCCCAGAAGTATGAAACTCGACCCATGTTTGCATTACGAGAATGGTCAATTGTTGTCATAAACCACTTGTTCTTTGCAACAGTATTGTTGTAGACTATCTTTGATGCGTATTCATTTGTATCCGCTTCTCCATTACGATTCATATCATGGTCTGCTTCTACCCAATACATCAATTTCAATGCCATTGGATGACCAACATCATCGTTGACTAATACTTTGATTTCTTGGGCATTATCTCCTGCTTCATAAGCACCATCCTTAGGATAAATATCCATTCTCTCTGGAGATGATGCATCGACCTTGAATGTTCTTCTCCAATCGGAATTAGGCTGCATTGTATGAGTCGGATCCTTCTCATTATATGTTTGAACTTCATATGTCATTCCATCTGGAACATCAATATTTGGTAAGTCTATTGTAATGAAGAATGAACCGTTTTGATTGGTCGTATCTCTTGCAGTACTCTCTACCCATCCATTGCGTGAAATCCTCACGTCAAATGCACTATCCTTCGGTGCATCATCGGTATCGGCGAACCACATTGCACCTTGGAAGTGTAATTGCTCACCAGCAGCAACCCATGAATTATCTGTGACATCATCTGAAGTAAATCCTCCATCATTGTCTCTAACCTTTAACCATCCTAATCCGAATGTTCTGTTGACTCTTAAGCCAGTGGAAGATAACAAATCAATAGGCGCAAAGCCAGCAGAGCCCGAATTATCCAAACATCCAGTCTTGAATTTAACTTCAGGCTGATCTGGGAATTCGCTAGTAACATGGAAAATCCAATGTATTTCTAAAATTCCATTATTTTCAACACTCCAAGAACTTGCATCCATTTCAATAAAATCTTCTGGATCATTTGGTTCAGGGAATACATCTCCATTCTCCCAAGTCATGGTTGGATTCTTAGCCATTGCATTGGTCATCAGGGTTAGAGTTGCACTCGTCATCGAAGTTGCAGACTCACCTATTACATGCCGTGTAACTACTTCGTATGGTTCAACTCTTTCATGCAATACTTCACCTTCAGGTATTGAAATATCAAGGTTTACAGTTTGCATTGTATAGGTTATAGAAAATGAATCAAGCCTTAGTTTGCCGCTTGACGCAGAACCTAAATCAACTTGAATATTCTTAATTCCAGCTCCAGTATCTGGAATCAAATCATTGAATTTCTTGATGATTTTATCATTCGGACTATTTTGATAAACTGTTATTGGTCCAATTAATGCTCCAGCATTACCTGCACGTTTCCATACCGAGGAATTTTCTAGTAGAATCTCTGGCTCCTTAGGAGCATCACTATGTCTTTGAATACTCAAATTTGTAATTGAAGGTGAACTACCTGTATTAGAAGTTGACAACATTATTCTAACACACATGTAATAGCCAGTGCTAGTAATTGATTTTGTTTGACCAGGTGAAGTAAACGAATTGACATTTGAATTGGAACATGTGCTCGATGAATCAAAGCCGAATTTTACGCTGATGCTAGTACCAAACGGCCTTGTTTCATTCCAATTTAATGTTGCAGCAACAAGTGTGTTTGTTCCACTGCCAATATATTGGTAATCATATAAATATCCGCTGCTCTGATAACTTGAGGTATATTGAATTGCCAAATCACCTAAAATTGGTGTTTTAGAAGTAGTACCGTTTAGATGAGCCCTCCACTTGAGATTAGTTCCCGAATTGGAAAATGTCACCATCTGACCCGGGTTTGCGTGTAACCAAGTTATTCCACCATCGTTAGAAAGATCAATATTAACCGAAGTACCCGTTGGTTCGTAGGCTAAAACCGAAGTCAATTTCAAAGTTGTAAGAGACTTGCTTACAGAGAATGTTGAACCTACTACTGTAGCTGAAGTTGTAGTTGATGAACGTGAATCAAACAAATCTCCATCGCCCATGAAATTAATCTTTCTTAATTGAGATGATGAACTACAGTATGAGTTATACCAATGGCAAGTGTATGTAACTTTACCTGTACCATCCTCAACTAAACCATAATGGCCACCGCCATCAATCTCAACTTGACCCATTGAGTCTAGCCACATTCCATTGAATGCATATTGATGATGAGTACTCTTGTATCCTTGATTACTGTAAAGATTGTATGTGACCATTGGATAGTTAACGACCAATCCTGCTCCATAGTAATAGTACATTGAAGGATAACTTCCCATCAACCATGAACCATTTACAGAAGTTGGTGAAGCAGGATTTACTTCCTTAACATAATGAGATTGACCTTGCGAATTGTAAGTTGAAATATACATCTTCCCTGTATCATCATCAAAATCAACTCCAGTAATATATTCGTTATAACTCCACACTGTAGAACATTTCCAACTTGTACTGGTTACTGTCCATTTTACGACATCATAATATGAATATGATACCGTATATACTTCACCATTGTAGACTGTTGCATCGTGCATGTAATAACTTGATGAAGTGGAACATCCATTGCTAAGCCCATTGTTGTTGAATGTTGCAGTACCCAAATAAGCACCAGTACTCTTGTTTATTCGCAAGATTGTTGGCAGATTGTACAATCCGTTGTTTGAATATTTCATGACGTGAAGTTCATAATCTGAAATTGGAACTACCACGCCCATATATCCCCATGCTGCGGA